>JSZA02000148.1 GCA_000785145.2 Candidatus Thiomargarita nelsonii | reverse complement strand
AAGCTAAAGCTTTGGACTCCAAGTGCTTTGACATGTTGGAGTCCAAAGCTTTAGCTTTGGACTAGCCCGCTACCAATCCAAAGCTAAAGCTTTGGACTCCAAGTGCTTTTGATGTCAAGATCAAAAAACGTAGAACTAAGAGTTTAAGAAATAGGATTTTTTAAATCCTTTTTAACTTTTGGACTCCAACAACAATGTCAAGTCAAAAAAAACGTTGAACATCGAGTAAAAACAAAAATCCTATTTCTTTAAGAAATAGGATTTTTTAACTCAAAATCATTTTTAACTTAATGGCATTGCTTCAGGCGTTGATAATTGATTGATCGTTAAAATCTCTGACCATGCACTCAGCAGCAATTGAGCCATTTCTTGGTATATCGGCAAGGTGCTTGTCTCTATGAGCCGAGCACAGAAAGTGGCTAGCCATTTTCCAAGATGATTAAAACTAAATGAGCTTAAAGCATCATGCGTGGTGCGTTTTGCCTCTTTAATTTGTGCCAGCTTGACTAATAACAGGGCGACAAATTCAAGTTCACTGGTTAAATGATCCGCTTTTTCGCTGTCAAAACCGAATGTCTGGTAAAATTCTGCAATCTCAGCCAAGTTAACGCTTTTGTCGCGCTGTATAAAACTGGATTCATTAATCGGACAAGCAGCAACATTGCCTTCAAATAAATGCTTATATTCTGCCGCCCAAGTTTCCAAATTGAGCGATTGCGCTTGTTCGCGGATTTTTTGATAGTGCCCTGCAAAGGTATCCGAGGCTGGCAGCATTGAATTGTCTAGTAATTTTTCAATATCAGGTATTTCAATCTCCAGCAATCTCTGCATTTCGGCTGACGGCGGGGCAAACAGTTGTGCTATCAGGAAGACTAAATCGGCTTGTGCCAGCAATGCCAGATGTTCAAGTTCTTCCTTTGACCATTCTACCAGTGGTTGGGCGGGTCCATTCTTAAACCATTTGATGGGCGCATTTGTGGAAATTTCAGTCATTGTGGTAATTTAATAATTAAGTGTTAAGTTAAAGGATAGCAATTTCTCGCGTGGGAAAAAGCCGCATCACTTGTGTTTGATGATTTGAATCTGAAATAATTTAGGCCATAATTTTCCTGTCACAAAGAGCCGTTTGCCAAGATTATCGTAGGCTATGCCATTCAGTACGTTTTCGTGGCGTTTGGAAGGCTCTATTTCAAGCAATCCGGTTAAATCTATCCACCCCAACACTTGTCCCGTCGTGGGAGAAATTCGAGCAATATAGTCGCTTTGCCATACATTGGCGAATATTTCACCTTCAATATATTCCAATTCGTTGAGATTGAAAACCGGTTGATTTTTGTCGCGTACTTGAATTTGACCGATTTTCTCAAAGGTTTTGGCCTTTAAAAAATACAATTTGTCAGTGCCATCACTCATAATCAATTTTTGTCCGTCGTGCGTGATACCCCAACCTTCTGTATTGTAGGCAAAACGGTCTAAATTTTCAAAGGTTTCTGTGCGATAGACAAAACCAATCCGAGATCGCCAAGTGAGTTGGATGATTTGGTTTTGCCAGCGTGTGATACCTTCTCCGAAGATTTGTCTCGGCAAATTTTTGATTTGTAATACTTTGCCCGTTTTTAATTCGACTTTGCGTAGCGATGAACGGCCCCATAATCCCGTACTTTCGTAAAGGTGATCATTGTGGTAAATAAGTCCTTGTGTGAAAGCTTGGGCATCATGGGGATAGGTGTTGATGATGCGGTAAGTATAGATGGGTGTTGCATAGACGACCGTCATAAAAAAAATACAGGGTATTGCAAGTAGTGTGCGTTTCATGAAAATGTTCTCCAACTCCATTTCGTTGCAGGACGCGGAGCATCCTGCAATGAGAAAATGAGCAAGCGTAGCAAGCGTAGGGTGCGTCCTACGCACCTTATGTCAGGTGGATAATTCCGCAGTGTGTGGGACATACCCTACGTTTGCTTTTTTAGCCAGAGTAGCGTGAGTGGCACGATGATGCGATGAAGTAAGAGCGAATTGTGCGATACTTTCATCTAGTATTCCTAGAAAAGATTGCATGGCTTCTACTTCTACTTCTTCAAAATAGGCCTCCCCACATTGGGTACAAACCCAAGCAGGTACTGCATCCAACGTGATATGATAACCTTTTCTATCAATTTGAAAAGGCTCTGTTTTACGTTCCATTTCGCCTTGACAATGAATACATTTCATAATGATCCTCTCTCTCTAAAATCTTGGCTCCACAAACCGGTGGCAGGTAGATAGGCTGTTATCACGGCTAAATACTCTTCTTTTGGAGAACAAACGACGTGTATCGCCCGGTTATTTCTATCAATACCTAGAATCAAACAACTATGACCACGTCTATCTTCTGGATAATTTTCAATCATTTCCCCATTCTCTAAAACCTCACGAATGTCACTGGGACTTATCATTCTATCCAACCGTGACATTTGACGTACTGCATGTGGGAGGAACAGGATTCTTTTTCTTGCGGTTTCACGAACTAAGTCCAAAAACTGATCGTTCATATTTTATAATGTTATTCGCTTTTAGTAAAGTCAACGAGATAGGTTTTTCTCGTTCCCACGCTCTGCGCTCCGCTCTACCCACCCTACAAAAAAACTTTAAGAGAGTGCGCGAGGCAAAGGAAACGCAGTAACGGAGCGATAGCGGAGTGAGTGCCTGCCTGGACGCTCCGCGTCCTGCAACGAAAAATTAAATCTTATGATAAATTTCGCTACCTTGTTTTTTGAACTCCTTAGCTTTTTCCTTGAGTCCGCTTTCCATCGCCTTTTTCACGTCGATGATGCCTTTTTGTTCAGCATACTCTCGCACATCTTGGGTGATTTTCATGGCGCAAAAGTGGGGACCACACATGGAGCAGAAATGCGCCGTTTTTGCCGAATCTTTCGGTAAAGTTTCGTCATGATATTCAATAGCGCGGAGTGGATCTAAGCCTAAATTAAATTGATCCGCCCAACGAAATTCAAAACGCGCCTTGGAAATGGCGTTATCACGTACTTGTGTATTTGGATGACCTTTGGCTAAGTCAGCCGCATGGGCCGCGATTTTGTACGCAATAATGCCTTCGCGCACATCATGTTTATTGGGCAAACCTAAATGTTCTTTAGGCGTGACATAGCACAACATGGCGCAACCGTACCAACCTATCATCGCCGCACCAATGCTAGAGGAAATATGGTCATAACCAGGAGAAATGTCTGTGATCAAAGGTCCCAAAGTATAAAAGGGCGCTTCATCGCACTCTTTGAGTTGCTTGTCCATATTTTCTCGTATCAAGTGCATGGGCACATGACCGGGACCCTCTATCATCGTTTGTACATCATGTTCCCAAGCAATCTTGGTCAATTCGCCTAAAGTTTCTAACTCGGCAAATTGTGCCTCATCGTTAGCGTCAGCAATCGAGCCGGGGCGTAAGCCATCTCCTAGTGAAAAGCTGACATCGTAAGCCTTCATGATTTCACAAATTTCTTCAAAATGGGTATAAAGAAAACTGTCTTGATGGTGGGCTAAACACCATTTGGCCATAATAGAGCCCCCCCGTGAGACTATACCCGTCAGTCGTTTGGCAGTGAGGGGGACATAAGGCAAGCGCACGCCGGCATGAATGGTAAAATAATCTACCCCTTGTTCGGCTTGTTCAATTAAAGTGTCGCGGAATAATGCCCATGTCAATTCTTCCGCTTTACCGTCCACCTTTTCTAAGGCTTGATAAATCGGCACGGTGCCAATTGGGACGGGAGAATTTCGCAAAATCCATTCACGGGTTTCATGGATATTTTTGCCCGTTGATAAATCCATGACAGTATCGCCGCCCCAGCGAATTGACCAAACCATTTTTTCAACTTCTTCTTCAATCGAAGACGTGGTGGCAGAGTTGCCGATATTGGCGTTGATTTTCACCAAAAAATTGCGCCCAATAATCATCGGCTCTAATTCTGGATGATTAATATTAGCCGGAATAATAGCGCGTCCTCGCGCCACTTCATCGCGGACAAATTCAGGCGTAATAATTTTAGGGAGCGCTGCACCAAAAGACTCGCCAGGATGTTGTACTAACTGGTCTGAATCATGCAAGCGTTGATTTTCACGGATAGCGATAAATTCCATTTCGGGCGTAATAATGCCTTGACGGGCATAGTGCATTTGTGTCACGTTACGTCCAGCCTTAGCCCTGCGTGGCGGGCGGAGATGGCTAAAGCGTAAGGCGCTCAAATTGGGATCAGTTTGGCGCTGTTGACCATAAAGAGAGGTGACTTTGGATAAAATTTCTGTATCGTCCCGCTCTTCTATCCAGCCCCGTCGCACCTCTGGCACTCCTTGATGTATATCAATATTGACATTAGGATCAGTGTATGGTCCTGATGAATCGTAAACTGTCACGGGAGGGTTGATTTCGTGTACGCCGTTTTCTAACACCGTATCTGATAGGCTAATTTCTCGCATGGGTACACGGATGTCGGGACGAGTGCCTGTGATATAAACCCTTTTGGAATTGGGAAAAGGTTGGGTTGAAGTCGCGTCGAGTTGAGTTAAAACGTCTTGAGAACTTGCGCTCATGGTAATAATAACCTTATATTTATCTATTAATGGAAAAAGTATTCAGCGCAAGAGAAACGTGCTTTCCTACGCCGGTAGCAGCCGGATCAGGTTCAAAGGGTGTATTCTCAGCCCATATGGGCACCCCTAGCCGCATTAACATTATATAATATTTCTTTTATTTGCAACTCCACAGGAACGACCATGCTCCAAGTGAACATTGAAAGTGCCCGTTTTAATATGATTGAACAGCAAATCCGCCCTTGGGAAGTCCTTGAGCAGCGGATACTGGATTTAATCTCTGATGTACCTAGAGAAGATTTTGTGCCAATGGCTTATCGTAATCTCGCCTTTGCTGATATTGATATTCCCTTGGCACACGAACAAACGATGATGTCCCCTAAATTGGAAGGGCGTTTGTTACAAACATTGAATATCAGCACTAAAGATAGAGTCCTGGAAATTGGGACGGGCAGTGGCTATTTAACAGCTTTATTAGCCAATTTGGCTAAACATGTTGATAGTGTCGATATCTTTGATGATTTTGTCAAAAAAGCGACGACTAAGCTTAAGGTTAAGGCTTTTCACAATATTTCCTTGTACACAGGCGATGCTATCAATGGATGGCATGATACTGGCTATGATGTGATTGTCCTGACTGGCTCTGTTCCCCTCTTAAAACCGCATTTTCAGGCGCAACTCAATGAAGGGGGTCGTTTATTTGCGATTGTCGGAGAAGAGCCAGTAATGCAAGCACACTTAATTAGCCGTTTGGGTGGCAATTTTTACACGGAAATCTTATTTGAAACTTCGCTACCGCCCTTAATAGGTAGTCCTGAGCCGGCTCATTTTATCTTGTAGGACCAATCTAATCTAACTAAAAATCCTATTTCTTTAAGAAATAGGATTTTTTTTTAATTTTAATCAAAATATTGCTAATGCATCTTTTCTCTCGTCATTGGCATTTTCTGTCCTTTTTTCAAACCAACAGGACAAATCTCTGCTTAAAAAGTCCTCAGTGGGCAAATATTGAGAGCCATCAACAGAAAAACTCAAGCTCACCAAACCATTCATAATATTGAGAGAGGCAGAACGCAAATAAATACGCTCGTCCAGCAATCGCAAAATACAAAAACGTTCCAGCACCCGTTGAACTTGATCGCTAGAAACCAAAGCTTTAGCGGGATAAGCATGGCGGGGAAAAGTCAGATACATATCTGGATCAAGCAACTGATCCACCTTATAAATATGATACTGATATGGCTCATCCATTTGCCACAACTGAGCTGTCGCACTGGAAAAGTGCAAAGCACAGTGAAACACGGCATGTTGAGTGATGAGTTTATTTAATATCCCCTGAATATCACTTGTGGACTTATCAAAAGGACTCATGACACGACCTTGTTGCCAAGGCATAGAAGGGTTGTTATATCTCCCCACCTTCTCTAATGAAGATTTAGAATGGGTGAGGGATAAGGGCAAACGATGGAGATCAAAATCTGCCACGACAAAACCCAAAAATTGCAACGAATCATCAATCACAGGATGAATAGCACTAATACAGGGGCGTCCAGTATTTTGACTGATATACACAGATGACAACATAAAATCCCGCTTGGAATACAAGCTGACAGAATAAGGTCGTCTTGACAAATCTTGATCACAATAAGTGCGATCTATACCATAGGCAGTGATGTTACCAGTCACTTGTTTGCCAAATTTATCGACGGCATAAACCAAATGGGCATATGAAATTGACGTAAAACGTGTACTTAAAGCCTTATTCAAGCTGTCTAAATTGGACCAAGAAACAACACATAATTTAGATAAATTATGCATAGCTGGCTCAAGCAAAGCTTTTAATGCTTTACGTTGTTTTGGAATCGTTGGATTAATCCACATTTTTTTTTTCTCCACAGCATTTATCTTTATTATAAACTGTAGTAATAAATAGCAATTATATCAATGATATTTAGGACTTACGCATTATTTTTAATAATTAATAGCTAAATCAAATGATTACAATTAACTATTCAAGTGAGAACAAACACAAACTATTATGTCTAATACTTTGAATTTACATATAAATGAATTTTTCAAAGCGTTTGTTATAATATTTTTAAAAATTATTGCTTAAATAAATAAATTAATGGATTAATAATTGATATTAATTTCAGTATTAAAATATATAATTAAACTTTAATTTGAAGTACAATACCATTGTCAATAACGACAATGCAAAAAGTGTACGAACAATGAAAAAAATTCTACAAATCGATGGGGGTGGCATAATGGGCATTATTCCTGCCACCGTCCTTGAGCACTTAGAAAAAAAGCTAGATACACCGCTAGGTGAGTGCTTTGATCTCATTACAGGCATATCCACTGGCGCGATTATTGGGGGTGCCATTGCAGCCGGCGTTCCAGCCAAAAAAGTGGCACAATTGTATCTTGACAAAAGCAAAACCCTCATCACAAGACGCTCCTTGTGGAATCCAAAAAACTGGGGGGGTAGCAAATATGACCGTCAACCTTTCCTAGCAGAAATAGCGAAAATCGAGACCAATAAACAAAACAAAGAAGGCAATAAAATCCTATTAGGCGAACTGAAGCTTTCTGAACTGAAAACGCGATTTATGAGCACCAGTTTCAATCTCTGCTCCCAGAGAACACATTTCCTAAAATCTTGGGAATATGCCGGAAAATATCCGCTGATAGATGTGATGTCATGGTCTGGACTTTCTGCGGATTATTACTTTGGACAAATCAACGTAGATGATTATCAATGGTATCACTATCAACCAGACTACTATGAACAATATTGCCAGGAGGACAAACCTGGAACCGTAAACATAATCAGAAAGAAAGGGGCTATATTTCAAGACGAAGGACAAGGAACACACAACAATGCTCTCATTCATATACTGATGGAAATAGTAGCAAACCAGTGGACTGACGAGGATATTTACATACTTTCATTAGGGGCTGGCAACCTTGCTCAATATACGCCATATCACCAAGCCAAACAAATCAAAAAACAAAAGCCTCTCATCGCTAGAAAAGACTTCATTGTAGATCAAGTACTCGCTAGTATTTATGTATCAAGAAACAATCCAAAAATCCACTTTAAGCGAATTGATATAATAGTGAAAAAAGAGGAATACGGGTTCGATAAATTTGAATACCTTAAACAATATAAAGAGTATGGTGTTGAACTTGCCCTACAATTGACCGATGATGAGCTAAAAGTGTTTTTTTAAATCGACGCAGATCGTCGATGCATGCTTTCCCACGCAGAGCGTCAATGCCATTAAGTTAAGGATTTTTTGTAGGGTGGGTAGAGCAGAGCGAAACCCACCAAATCGTTGAAATTTCTAACAATGGTGGGTTTCGCTATCGCTCTACCCACCCTACAAGATTTCTTAACTTAATGGCATTGACGCAGAGCGTGGGAACGAGGAAAGAAATAGGATTTCTATAATAGACTTTGTTGTTTCGGGAATGGAGCGGAGCGGATTTCCCGAAACAAGCAAGTAGCCCCCCCAGTGCAAATTGATCAAAGTAAAAAGTGCCTTTTTATGATATAATTACTCCACTTTTTAGAATTGGAACTATAATACTTAAATGGATAAATTTGCAAAAGAAATCATACCCGTTAATATTGAAGACGAAATGAAACAATCCTACCTCGATTACGCCATGAGCGTGATTGTGGGTAGAGCCTTGCCGGATGTGCGCGATGGTCTAAAACCGGTACATCGGCGTTCATTGTATGCCATGCACGAACTCGGTAATGCCTCGAATAAACCTTATAAAAAATCTGCACGCATTGTTGGAGACGTTTTGGGACGTTTCCATCCGCACGGTGATAGTGCGGTTTATGACACCATTGTACGCATGGCGCAACCCTTTTCCTTGCGTTATATGTTGGTTGATGGACAGGGAAATTTTGGTTGTTTTACGGGTGATACCAAAATAAAATTGGTTGACGGAACTGAAAAAAGTTTTGCTGAACTTGCCCAATTGCCGCCGGATGAGGTGTTTTATGTTTATTCTGTCAACAAGGATGGAAAGGTGGTGATTGGGGAAGGCAGACATGCGCGTATGACCCGTAAAAATGCCGAACTGATTGAATTAACGCTAGATAATGGTGAAAAAGTGCGTTGCACACTTGATCACCGCTTTATGTTGCGGGATGGCACTTACAAGGAGGCACAAGATTTAACGCCTGAAGACAGCTTGATGCCCGGCTATTTTGATAGCGCCCCGGTAAAAAAAGGTTTGAATGACTATCTAAGGGTATTCCAACCAAGTACGGGCGAGTATGATTTTGTCCATCATTTGGCGGATGAATTTAATGCACAAAAGGGTCTAGCAGATGAATTTCACGGGCCTTTTGTGCGCCACCACAAGAATTTTAACCGTTGGGATAACACACCACCTAATATCGAGCGGCTAGAATTCATGGAACATCTTCATTTGCATGCTGCCCAAATTAAAGAACTATGGGCAGATGAGGATTTTCGGACCGCCCAAAGGCAAGGCGTACAACGCTATTATGCCCAAAATCCGCAGGTGTTGATAGAGCGCAGACAGCGGTTTATTGAACAAAATCAAGATGAAGCCTTTCGCAGGGAAAACGCCCAGCGTACATCTCAAGGATTGAAACGTTATTATGCCAACAACCCGACCGCATGTGATGAAATTTCCAGACGTATGAGAGCCTTGTGGCAGGACCCTGTGTACCGGCAAAAAATGCATGAAGCTTTGCGCGGAATAGAAAAAAGACCGCTTAACCCAGCAGAAAAAGCCCGTATTGCCAAGATCATATCTGAAAAAAGCCGGGCTATGTGGGGCAATGAGGAGAAACGGACAGAAATTGTTCAAGCAATTTCCCGTGCGTTGTCCTCCCCGAATATTCAAGCAAAACTCAGTAAAGCTGCCAGTAAAAACTGGCAGAATCCTGAATATCGGGCGAAATTTTCGGAAAAGCATTTTTCTAAGATGGCACACAAGCTTTGGGAAAACCCGAAAGTACGCGAGGCTCACAGGGAAAAAATTGCGAAGCAGTGGCAGGATGACACTTTTCGACAAGCCCAAAGAGAAGGCGTTCAAGGCAGTAACATCCGGCGCATGCAGGAAAATCCTGATATGATGCGGGAATTAAGTCAACAGGCAGGATCGGCTTTACACCAAAACTGGCAAAACCCTGATTATAAAAAGCGTGTTATGCGTCGGAAAATCGCCGGTTATGTGCATCGTCTGATCCAAGAATTTCCCGCTCAGGAAATAACTCCC
The DNA here is from genome assembly GCA_000785145.2 of Candidatus Thiomargarita nelsonii. GTDB lineage: Bacteria > Pseudomonadota > Gammaproteobacteria > Beggiatoales > Beggiatoaceae > Thiomargarita > Thiomargarita nelsonii_B. The sequence continues at coordinate 5,845 of JSZA02000148.1, read as the reverse complement.
GAATTCTATGAAGTCAAGCGGGAGCAAAACTGGATTCCCTCGCTCCAGAATGCACTGAAATATTTTGGTGATTTTAAAGCCTTGGTAGAGGCAGGACACAATTACAACCATCGCATCATCGCCAAACGTTGCTTGACGGAAACAGCCGATACTTATGACATTACCGTGGATCAGCACCACAACTTTTTGCTTGCTGGCGGCGTGTTTGTCCATAATTCAATAGACAACGATTCACCCGCAGCCATGCGTTACACAGAAATTCGCATGGCAAAAATCACCCATGAATTGCTAAGCGATATTGACAAAGAAACAATCGACTTTGTCCCCAACTATGATGAATCTGAATTAGAACCCACTGTTTTTCCGACGCGCATCCCCAACTTACTGGTTAATGGTACCAGTGGCATTGCCGTCGGCATGGCAACCAATATTCCCCCTCATAATCTCAGAGAAGTCATTAATACTTGTATTGCCTTGATTGATGATCCCAATTTAACACTTGAGGAATTGATCAAATATTTGCCAGCACCGGATTTTCCGACAGCCGGTATTATTAACGGAACGAGCGGCATTTTAGAAGCATATCGCACGGGGCGTGGGCGAGTTTACATGCGTGCTCGCACCGAAATTGAAGAAGAGGAGAATGGAAAACAAAAAATTATCGTCACGGAATTACCCTATCAAGTTAACAAAGCCCGTTTAATTGAAAAAATGGCGGAATTGGTTAAAGACAAAAAAATAGAGGGTATTAGCGCATTACGTGACGAGTCCGATAAGGACGGCATTCGCATGGTGATTGAATTGCGGCGCGGAGAAATTGCTGAAGTGGTGTTGAATAACCTCTTTCAACATACACAAATGCAAAGCGTATTTGGCATTAACATGGTCGCGCTGGTAGATAAGCAACCCCGCCTACTTTCGCTTAAAGAATTGATAGAATACTTTATTCGCCATCGGCGTGAAGTCGTGACGCGACGCACCGTCTTTGAATTGCGTAAGGCGAGAGAAAGGGCGCATATTTTAGAAGGCTTGGCTGTCGCTTTAAGCAATATTGATGCAATGATTCTCGTCATTAAGGCGGCTAAAAATCCCCAAGAGGCGCGGCAGAATTTATCAGCCCAAGACTGGAAAGCGGGCATAGTAACAAACATGTTGGAGAACGCAGAAGTCTCTCGCCCAGACGGACTTTCTCCTGACTTTGGATTAACTGACGAAAAAAACTATCGCTTGTCAGCGGCACAACTACAAGCCATTTTAGAATTGCGTTTGCACCGTTTGACAGGCTTAGAGCAGGATAAAATCCTGGAAGAATTCCAAAACTTATTAGTCCGCATTAATGAATTCTTAGAAATTCTGAATAGTACAGAACGCTTGATGGAAGTGATACGTGGCGAATTGTTGGCGGTGCGTGATGAATATGGCGATGAGCGACGGACTGAAATCATCGCAGAGGGCATCAATCTCAGCATAGAAGACTTAATCACTGAAGAAGATATGGTCGTCACCTTGTCCCATGCTGGTTATGTTAAAACTCAACCTGTTACCAGTTATTCCGCCCAAAAGCGCGGCGGCAAGGGCAAATCTGCGACGCAAATGAAAGAAGAAGATTTTATCGACAAACTCTTCATTGCCAACACGCACGACATGATTTTATGCTTTAGCAGTTTTGGTCAAGTTTATTGGTTGAAAGTACACCAATTACCCCTCGCTAGCCGTGCTGCACGGGGAAAACCGATTATCAACCTATTGCCGCTACAAGAAAAGGAGCGGATTAATACGATATTACCAGTACGTGAATTTACTAAGAATAAATTCGTTTTCATGGCAACCGCCAAGGGCACCGTGAAAAAAACACCACTGATCGACTTTTCCCGTCCCCGTTCTAACGGCATTATTGCCATCGGATTAGATGACAATGATCAATTAATTGGTGTCGATATTACTGATGGAGAACAAAATGTGATGTTGTTTAGTAAAGGGGGCAAAGGGACACATTTTAGTGAAAAACAAGTGCGTGCGATGGGGCGTACTGCTCGCGGCGTGCGCGGCATCAAATTAGCCGCTGAAGATAAAGTGATTTCTATGATTATCACTCACACGGGCGGAACAGTGCTCACTGCCACCGTCAATGGCTTTGGTAAACGCACCCCCATTGAAGGTTATCCTGTCAAAAGTCGAAGCTGCAAAGGCGTGATTGCCATAAAAACCAATGAACGTAATGGCGAAGTGGTTGGCGCGGTGCAAGTTGAAGATGAGGATGATATTGTACTGATCAGTAATCGTGGTACATTGGTACGCACCCCAGTGAAAGGGATTTCAGTTGTCAGCCGTAATACTCAAGGCGTTAATTTGATTCGTTTGGGGAAAGATGAACAATTGGTTGGCTTAGATAGCATTTTGGACTTAGGAACAGAAGATGATGGAGCCGAATAACAAAATGAGTTTAATTGTTGATTTTAATTGGATTTTACTTATTTTTGGTATAGTTTTTGAAGTGTTTGGCACGATTTCTATGAAATTATCAGATGGCTTTACCAAAATAATACCCATCATAGCCATGCTGAGTTTTTATGCAGTTGGTCTCAGTTTATTAGCGATGGCACTCAAGACAATAGATGTCAGTGTCGCTTATGCCATTTGGTCAGGATTGGGAACGGCGTTGATAGCCATTATTGGGATAATGTGGTTTAAAGAGCCGGCGAGCATGGTAAAAATCCTATCTGTTGCTTTGATTGTTATTGGCGTAGTGGGATTGAATGTGGGTGGGGGGCATTAAAGTAATCGCGGATGACACAGATTAAAAACCTGAAAAAACTCATATCTGAGCTTTTGACTTTAAATCCGCGTCATCCGCAAAATCCGTGATTCAATGAAGTGGTACGGATATTTTGGAGTCCAAAGCTTTAGCTTTGGACCGAGTCACATCTGCCAACCAACAACGCGCCTCCTCATCCAATGCCGGCCCAATTTCATCAAAAACCCTTTTATGATAACTATTTAACCAAGCAAACTCATCCTCACTTAACAAACTCGGCACCACCAAATTCAGATCAATAGGCGCAAGCGTTAAAATTTCAAAGCCCATCATCGGATGCTCACCCATCTCAATCATCTCAAGATCAGTGACAAGCACTAAGTTTTCAATCCGAATCCCATAAGCCCCCTCTTTATAATAACCCGGCTCAATGGAAATGATCATACCCGGTTTCAGTGCCACATTATTCAAACTTTTTGAAATGCGCTGTGGACCTTCATGCACAGAAAGATAACTACCCACGCCATGCCCCGTACCATGATCAAAATCTAAACCAGCTTGCCAAAGCGCGTACCGAGCCAGCACATCAAGTTGTGAGCCAGTCGTCCCTTCAGGAAAGCGACAAGTCGCTAAACGGATATGACCTTTCAACACCAAAGTGTTAAACTTGGCCCTGTACATCACTCACCCCGAAGGGTGGAACACTGCCCAAGGCCAGTCTTCAAAACTGTACGTGAGACTTTCGCACTCATACAGCTCCTCGGCTTAGCAACGACTTCTATTGCTAAGTAACATAAATCAATAACGTGTTACAATTGTGCGTATGGCCTTTTAGACCAAAACCTGCTATGCCCAAGAACTTTAATGCCTTAGCTGGTTGCCTATTAAGGTAAGCTCGTAAATGTTAATTACTACGCTTATCCCCAACCTACCGTTATCAGGTAGGTCATTTCAGATTTCGTACAGGAGGAAGAATTTATTTATAAAACCACATTTTAACCAGTTTCCACTCGTTTGTGATTTTATCTTTAACTCTTTTCGTTGCCCGATACATTTTACTCCGAGGAACCATCTTTACTTCCCCACTTTTCCAACTCTTAACCTGTATCAGGTCATTATCCTCATTTCTCACATTGCTGTGGGTTTCCTGCGGTTTTGCTGTGTCCAAGTCCCTACTTACTATTCCTGGATTACTTCCCAATCTAAGTACCTTTGAGCTACTCGTCGCTTCTGGGCCCTTTCTCATCTTAGCTATATCAGGATCATATTTTGCCTCGACTTCAGGTGATACAAACACCCCTTTCTTGATTAGCTCATTGTACTCAATCGAATCCTTACACAGTTTCCGTTTTTGTTCCCCATATTCTCTATGAATCTTGTCATGGCAGTGTAGGTGCAATAAGACCATATTCTTGAATTCCCACAGTCCCCCATATTGGCGGGGCTTTATGTGATGGGCTTCAGGTAAGTCTTCATTCGTTAATGCACATTTACACACCGGACATAATCCATCTTGTCTTTTCAGCAATTTAGCTTTTGACGGAGATATGTTTCCATAACCTTTGGATAGCCGACCCGCCCAGTAGGCGGTGTCTCCGTCCTCATAAGACCTATCATAACCAACCCTAGCGTAGCTCCCAGTTTCAACTTTATGTTTTGAGTAACCTTTGAGGGATTTTACTATCTCTCTGTCCTTACCTTTGCCTTTGATTTCAGCAAACGTCCATTTTTTACCGTTTACAGTACAGAAGTATTTATCTGCCACCCAGCGTAGGCTCTTTATTTGGGTGTCGCCTCAAGGACCATTGATATAACCTTTTCCAGATTAGCATATCTAATCTTCCGAACGCCTTACTGGAGTGTACTGTTCTGTAATAATTTGCAAACCCTGATATTTTGGGTTGTAGGATACCGATTAACTCTCTGGGAGTTGTTGCCTTCATTTTACCTATAATGTCACTTAGTTCTTGGTAGTGAGCATTAACTTTTGCTTTGGTTGGTTCCACTCGTAGTACATGCGTTGCTACTGCCCTTTTTTGTTCAGTAGGCGTTCCTTTAAGCAATTTTTCTCTATAAGTACCCTTAATTCTGTTCTCATAATGCCTAATGTGATGCCCCAGAAAGTCGAAACCTTCTGTAGAGTGAACAGTCTTAGTCTTTTCTTCTGATAAAGTTAAACCTCTTAGTCCTAACCATTCTTTGATAAATCTTTCGGATTCCTCTATAACCTCTTTTTCATTATGGATTATCACGAAGTCGTCAGCATATCTTATTACGAAGGTATATAGATGGCCCCTCGCTTTATACTTCTTTCCGGTCTTTTTATTAGTTATTATGCTGACTTTTGTTGTTCCTATTTTCTTTTTCCAACCCTCTATCCCGCGTAAGTGTTCAATTAGGTCGGTTTCCATTTGGTCGAGGGCTATATTGGCCAAGAGCGGGGATATGATGCCCCCTTGTGGTGTTCCCATCTTAGTCGGGTTGTACTTGTTTTCCTCCATATATCCCGCTTTAAGCCACTTCTTGACGATAGGTCTCCAGTACTTCTCCGTTTGTTCTGTTATGAAATTGTGGTCGATATTGTCGAAGAACCCTTTAATGTCAGCATCTAGTATCCATTTTTGTTTCTTGAGTAGCACCGATGCTATTTTATCAATGGCATCGTGACATCCCATACCAGGTCTGAACCCATAACTGGCGGATTCAAATTTTGCTTCGTAATAGGGTTCCAGCGCAGACTTAGTAACTGCCTGCATTGCTCTGTCCAATACTGTTGGGATACCCAGTGGCCTTTCTTTGCCATTAGCCTTCGGTATATAAATTCTCTTGGCCGGCTTGGCTTCGTATTTATCCCACCCTTTTTGTATTGTATCTAGGACATCAACCACCAACTTCATTTTCTGCTTTGGCGTAGTTACTTTAACTTTATCAACTCCAGGAGTCTTTTTACCTTTGTTTTCCGTTGTTACCTTACGGACTCCTAGTAATGACGCATAATACGAGTTTTGTAATAGGTACATTAAGCTACGTGCTTTTCTGTACTTTCCTGCTTTTGTAAGCTTATAAATTCGTTTCTGCAAGTTAAAAACT
>JSZA02000159.1 GCA_000785145.2 Candidatus Thiomargarita nelsonii | reverse complement strand
TTTTGTTCTCTACTCATTGCCGCTACCGGGTTATATTTATTCTTTGCCCCCATGTTTCTAAGCTTTGCAGAAACGCCTCTGTATGGCGAAATTTTCCGCTGGGCTTTAGTCGCACATGCGGCTTCAGTTTTTCTCGTTATTATTGGACTCGTCGCGCATATCTATTTTGCGATAGTTGAAGAGCCTGAATGCTTGGAAGCCATGAAATCAGGAGATATTAGCGTGGATTTTGTCAAACATCACAACACGCTGTGGTATGATGAACTGAAACAAGAAGGTAAAGTGTAAAGTCCTCGTAAGTCCTCGTTCCCACGCTCTGCGTGGGAAACGAAGTAACGAAGCGGAGCGGAGATCATGCCTGCCAGGACGCTCCGCGTCCTGCAACGAAAAAACAGTCCTCCGCTCCCAAGATAAATCTTGGACTCCTTATTCCTCGTTCCCGCCGCTCCGCGCTACACAAGTGTATTTTCGACTTGAGTCTTCGATAAATAAGTAGATCAACAAAAATATTTTAACATTTATAGAATCTCATCCTATTTTTTGAAAAAATAGGATTTCTCACCGCGACGATAGTTCATAAATATTATCAATGAAAAAAGCGGAGGATAAAAAGATGCAGATACATCCTTGGTGGGGATTTGAAATGGTCACACAATTTGTAGATTCTCTATTATGAGAATGAAGATTTAGCGTTTGAAATTGCAATTCCAAGAAAATTATCTCTGGAACAAGTTTTGGAAACCTGCTATAAAGAGTGCCTCAAAGCTTTTGCTGTCACGGTGAGGCGATAAATCGCAACTGATCTGACACACTACTTGGATTTGATCTGCCCCCTTTGCCGTAAATCAGTACATTATCGAGGGAGCAAAAATGGGCCAAAGTCATCCCATTTCGCCCATAACAAAGGCGAAGGTACTAAAGCCTGTGAAAATTATCACCCAAGTCATCCCTCAACATTTTATCAATCCACTTTTCATCAGAATGATTATTCAAATATTTTTACACATAAAGTGGGCGCAGCTTATCGAGTCATTTATATTGGGGTGAACAGTATTTTTTAGTCTGGCATAAAAATTATAAGGTTGCGTGTCTGCCTGAGATCATACAGCGTATGCTAGCGCCTCAAGATAATTGGGAATGTATAGAAATACAGTTGCCCAACAAACCCAACAACCTTATCACAGATTGGGTAGAACGATCTTTAGAGAGACAAATCCAAGCACCTGCTATCACACTTTCATACTTTGACACGAAATGTTTAGACGTATCGCTGATGAATTACAATAAAAATACACAGCACAATAAAAAATGTACTACAATAAATACACAACCATAAGGAAAGTATCAATCATGAATGGCACAAGGTACCATTTAATCTTGAGCATTGCTTTTAGCTTGCTCTTAGCTCAACCCACTTATGCGGCAGATTATACTTATGATCCGCTTAACCGACTCATTTCAGTACAATACGCTGCCGGTCAAAATATTCATTAAGAAGGACTTAAAATGTTTGAACCAATTCAGAACTCTCTAAAATATTATAATTTTTAATTAAATCAGTTAATTAAATATTTTTTATTCAAAAATATTTCAAACAGGCTCTAAGGCTTCGGCGCGACTGGTATGCCAAATCCTATCATCAAATAATCATGTGGTGGAGAATGTGGGGCAGAAAGTTGGCAATTAATAAAAACGGAAGGGATGCGGTAAGTGTTGAATCGCATGTATGCAATGAGCTATAGTACACAAAACTATTGAAATGCGTCAATCCTAAGCAGAAAAAGTAGAAAAACATGACTAACAAAAAATTCAAAGTTGTAAAACTACCCCAAGCCCGTTTGCGGACTATCTCACAACTCCAGCAACTACAGGCTTCTACTCCCACAGATTTAAGGTTGGCTCATAATCTTGGTGTACTTTGTTTTTGGTCCGCATCACATTTGACCGACATTCAAAAAGCCAAGGCTTATTGGCATCACTTTATCGCAAACTGGGCGATAGTATTGGAAAATGACGAATTTTGGAACGCCTGGGTGACACAGAGAAGCCATGTCTATGGTGAAAAAATTTCAAAGCAAACGGCTGAGACGGCTCGCCAAGCGATTTTGGAACGGCTATTGCACTCACTTTCTATGTTTGACTCCAAGCTACAGTCAATTTATTCGGGATTCCCGCTGAAATTAACATTTCATCTTGAAATTAAAGCGATACGTTTACTCAAACAAGCTGGCGGATTACAACTAGATAATGATGCCGCTGACACTATTTTTTGTGGACCAATGATGGTACGACACTTAGGGCTTAGCTCAAATATTGCAAAATTTATACATGATTTGCCTGATCTAAGTAAATCGTTAAACCACCTTTTTGAACTTTTCAATTCTCTAAATAGCGATCAAAAGAACAAACTATCAAATTCGCTTAACAGCGAAAACAAAGAACACTTGATGTTTTGTTTTTCAGAATTAGGTCCAGCTTTTATCCACTTAGATCAAGGTAATCCGCGTAAAACCCTTGATTTACTCGTCATGCCTCGATGCAAAAAATGTGGTAGTAGTCAATCATCCCCCTTATCTCTCGCAGAAAAAAACATTATACCACCGCGTGTTTGTTCAGAGAATTGTGCTCAGTTTGAAACGCGAAATCCTGCGTATACACAATTGGATAAACGAGGCAAAGTACTTTTTCAGCATGCGCTGAAGTTAATGGCGGAGGCACATATCGCGCTTGTTGAGCAACGAATTCGTGAAAATCCACCTGAAACGACAGCTATGGCTCAACACTGGCAAGATACATTAAATGCGGCAACGGAGATTGACGCAGGGGATCAGTTTCAAAAAAGACTGATTGAAATGACTGTTGGGCGAGCGATTGCATTAGAACGACAAAAGCGCTTGGACGATGCGATTTCATTATTAGAAGCGGCAAAGCAATTGGGCGAATATGATCAAATAAACGCTAAATTGGCGGAACTTTTGACTGATCGTGGTGTCAAAGCCGGTAATAGTGGGCACTGGGATGACGCGGTTACTAATCTGCGCCAGGCATTGGAGTTGAATCCTCATGTCACACGCATTCGCACAAACTTAATCATTGCTCTTAGAAGTGGGGCAGCTCATTATTTTCAATCAGATAACAAAAAACCATCTCTTTCGCTACTTGAAAATGCGCGTGACGTTTTACAAGCAGGATTAGAATTTGATGAAAATAATGAAAAGTGGCAACGTGAACTGTTTGAAGTTCGGAGAGAGTTGGCTAATGCAAGGAACACACTCGCCGCTGGTTCCAGCGATAGTGTGGAACAAATTTTTGAGGCTTTGTTTAAAGGACTCGATGATGATGAGCCGGAGAACAAAGAAAATCAAGGCGGTACAAAACCAACAACTGGCGCAGGCGGCAGGCTTGATCTACTTTCTAAATTGGCAGAAGCCGCGTCAACGATGGATGGGGATGAAAATGATGAGCCAAAGCCAGGCTCAAAATCAGGCACAGTTGCCCCCGCTGTTGCTAAATCTGTCCAGGCATGTCTGGAAAAAACGGGACTCAAATATCGGAGACAGGGGGAAAATCGATACAAGCTACTATTCAAGACTGAAAAACGTGAGGGGCTGATAATCCAATTACAAATTGTCGATGATTTTGTGATAATATTAGCACCGATAAGAGGTTTGCGGGATGAAACCAAGATACTGTACAATTTATTGCGAGTCACTTACACCACTGACATTCACAAAATTTGCCATGGCTCTGATGGTAATTTACGATTAGTCGCTGAGGTGCCAGCGACGGTGCTGACACCCCAAACATTAGAATATCTTATTCGAGATAGCATTAATATTCTGGATGTATCGGATCAGACATTTGCGTCATTTGACGATCTGAAAAAACACATTGACAAGATGCAGTTTATCCGCATGATGCAAACTAGCGAAAATAATCCTCGCGAAAATAATCGCCAAGAATTGCTTGCAAGTCTTTTGCAACATGGTGACAGGGGGAATAATGCGTCAACGGCAGTAGAAAAAATACAAGAGTTGTGTAAAAATTTGCGCCAATGCCAATGCCAGCGCCTTAGCGACGATAGATTTCATTTAAAATGTGAATTGCCTGGACTAGAAAATGGTATCAATATTGTGGTTATTTGCAATGGTGATGCGGCGAGTTTTATTGCTAGAATGAGTGGAATCAGCCCTGATTCGAATAACCGCCGCTTTTATCAACGCTTAGCCGAGATCAACTATGAAATGAACGTTTGCAAAGTGGCGCTGGATTCTGATGATGAACTAGCATTTATGTATGAATTACCGAGCCTAAATGAGGCTGTTTTTTACCAGATGCTTGAACGTTTGAGAGAATATGTAGGGCATTATGGGATGGAATTGGCAATGTTGGCTTGATTTTTTTTTTAACAGAGGAGAAAAAATTTAAAATGCATGCACTGAAAGTGGCAACTAAGAACTTCATCACTGCAAATTTGACGTTGCCTGATCTGAAAATACTATGCTACAACTTGCAAATTGATTTTGAACAACTCTCTGGAAGTTCTGATATTAGAATCAAAGCGTTAGAGATGATTGAAGAACTTAATCGCAATAATCGTTTTTTTGAACTTTTGAACCAATTAACCGATGAATATCCTAACAGATTTGTTGCAGCATTAACATTATTAGAAGAAATAGATGTTTATATACTTCAACTAATTGATCGGGAAAACTGGGAGGAAGTTACTGTTGCGGTTAATTTATTCAATAATTTCAACGCTCAAAACAACGCACTCAAAGACAACTTTTGCTCAGAGCTAAAAGCACTTGTTGAGAAAAGGTTGGGAAAACCGTCTTGTGCTAAATTTGCGTGGAAAAACGCGGAGAGATTTTTAAATCAGGTTAAAAAGGTTTTGCCTAATCTCGACTGTTCATTATTTGAAATAGATCCTTATATACTTAAACTAATTGATGGGGAAAACTGGAAGGAAGTTACTGTCGCGTTTAACCTATTCAATAAATTTAATTTCAACGCACTCAAAGACAATTTTTGCTCCGAGCTAAAAGCACTTGTTGAGAAAAGGTTGGGAAAACCTGATTGTGATCCAGTTGCGTGGACAAACGCGGAGAGATTTTTAAATCAGGTTAAAGAGGTTTTGCCTAATCTCGACTGTTCACTATTTAATCCACACACTTTATCTTTATCGGAATTGGCAGAAACGCATCCACGTTCTCTATTGAGAGAAATTGGGATATTAAAACAGAATGGAAAATGGGATGACGTAAGAAAAAGATACATAATCATCTCAGAAATATATTCTGAGTGTTTGAAAGCCAAAAAAGATTTAAAAATTCTCAACAGATGGGAAAAATGGTACACAGAAGGTTGTTCACTTTGGAATCAGCAAAGATACGACGACTCTGAGACTATATTTGTAAATTTAACCCAAAAATGCAAAGTTTATAAAGACGTTTCGGAAAAGTTAGAAATTTTGGAAAAATGCAAAAAACTTGCACTAGAGGGAAAAGCATTACTAGCGGATTGGAAAAACTTGATAGGTGATAAATTGGACCGAGCCCAGGCGAGTTTTAGCGAAATTAATACGCTAACTCCAGGTTATCAAGAAGCGCCGCTTCATTTACGTTATGTGCAAGCCATGCATACCATCCACAACAAAGAGTGGAGTGCCGCGAAACAACAGCTAAAAAAAATCCAGATTGAAAAACCAGACTATGAAGGCGTGAATGAGCTGCTAACGACTATTAAACATTTACAAGACACAATCAATCAGCTTCCGAGCCTTTTTGTGCGCGATCCATGCCTACGTTGGGCTGATGATTTTCCTTATGATATTTTCCAAGTCGTTGGTATTACACCCGCTTCGTCTATGGAAGCCGTCAAGGGTGCCTCTTTCGATTTGCAAGAACTCAAATGTCTATTACCTTCACCGGGAGAAACAAGGGCATACGACAATCTCCGTCATGTAGAGCGACGTTTATTTATTGATGCTTTTATTTATACGATTGAACAATCGGATACAGTTATCAATTTTTTTGAAACCGAGATGGTAACAAGGCATGAGCTACCGTCCATTGAAACCCTAACAGAACACTTTCCACAGCAATCGTTGGCAATAATGGCGCTTTGGAAAAAGCATAGAAAACTGCCAGAATTGCATGAAATACAAAAAAACGACCCCAATAATATGGGCTTAGCTCATCAAATGGGAATATTTTATCTCGCTTGGGCGGAAGAATTAAGTGCCCAACAGAAAACAGAAAGTGCTATTAAAATTTGGAAAATGGCTATCGCTCAATGGGCTATACTCTTGGAGAGTCAAGAATACTGGAATAAATGGGGCAAGCAACGTGCTAACTATTATGGTCAGCCGGTACTACCAAACCATTTAGAAACACTACTTTCAAAATTAGAACAAGAACTATTTCGCCGTTTGAGCGGTTGAAGCATAGTACCCTTTTCATTAACAAACTTTCATAAACCGACAATAATGGGGTTGTAAATTTTCCATCAGCGTTAACCTTATAGAGTGCTGAGACGTATAACTGACCAAACCAAACAATGAAATACGTTAGCAGCAAACAAGCTAGTAAAATTTTGGGATTACATCCAAACACACTCAGAGCATACGCAGACAATGGAACAATTGAGTCTTATCGCACCGAGTCAGGCCAAAGACGATACAACGTCGAAGCCTACCTCGGTCAACAAAAACAAAGCACCACCATCTGCTACTGTAGAGTCTCAAGTCCAAAGCAGCGGGACGATCTCAAAAGACAAGTTCAATGATCTCGCTGGCGCTCGTTACTTCGTTTCATGCGAGAGCAGTACCCAGGAGCCGAAGTCATCAAAGACATCGGCAGCGGGCTCAACTATAAGCGTCGTGGGCTTAAATCCCTATTGGAACGAGCAATGCGCGGAGAACAACTTGAAATTGTGGTTGCCCATAAAGACCGCCTTGCAAGGTTCGGGTTTGAACTTATTGAATGGATTCTCCAAGAAAGCGGTGGAAGGGTCGTGGTTCTCAAGCAGACTAATTTATCCCCAGAGCAGGAGCTCACAAACGATCTTCTTAACATCCTCCATGTCTTCTCATGTCGGATGCACGGACTCAGAAACTATAGAACCCAAGTCCGCAAAGTATTGTCCGAGCCAGAAGCCAAATCGGAAACAAAGACAGAATGATTGTAGATGCTACGTGTTCAATGAAACCATTGAATACATTCGGTCTTGTGTCAACTTTTCGCCCTCAATAACGGAGATAAAAAATGATTTGTTAAGACATTTGCCCAAATGGTGTGATGATGTGCCTTTTAAAATTAAAGCGAGAGCCGTTAAAGAAGCGCACCAAGCGTTTAAGTTGGTTGAAGATGAGCCGATTACAAGAGCTAAAACCATTAAGCTTAAACCAACCCAGCAACAAAGGCAAATCTTTAAAAAATGGAATGATAGTAGTCGCTATGTTTACAACCAAACGATTGCCTACATCCGCTCTTGTGTCAATTTTTCACCATCTTGGATGGAGATCAAAAAGGATTTATTGAAACAATTACCATCATGGTGTGATGAAGTGCCCTTTTTAATAAAAGGGAATGCTGTAAAAGAAGCACACCAAGCCTATTGGAAAGCTAAAGGTCATCCCAAATTTAGAAGCCGAAAAAATCCAACGCAGTCTTGTTACATTCCAAAGAGTGCGATCAAGAATTCTGGGATTTATCCGCGTGTATCTGGCAATAAATTACACTACAGCGAAGCATTGCCAGAAGAGCCATTAGATGGCCGATTGGTTTACCAGTATCACTCATGGTTTTTGTCCGTACCTCAAAAAGTAAAAACCCACGTTGCCGAGAACCAAGGGCGTGTGGTTGCTCTTGACCCAGGGGTGCGAACATTCCAGACATTTTATTCTGAATTTCTCGCAGGGCAGATTGGTTATGACGATTTTGGACGCATCCAACGTCTCTGTTTTTATCTGGATGACTTGATTTCGCGTACTTCTAAGGCAAAAAGTCAAGCTAAAAGACGCCTGAAAATAGCCCAGGCTCGGATGAGAAAAAAGATTAAGAACCTTGTTAAAGAACTTCATTTTAAAACTTCACGTTTTTTGGTGGATAACTTTGATGTAGTTTTATTACCTACATTTGAAACGAGCCAAATGGCGAGTAAGTCTGGTCGCAAGCTACGTTCAAAAACCGTTAGGGCAATGTTGACTTGGGCCCATTATCAATTCAAGGTGCGTTTAAAAAATAAGGCACTTGAGTTTGGTAAAAAGGTGATTGATGTTTGCGAAGCTTATACCAGCAAAACCGTAAGTTGGACTGGCGAGTTAAAAAAAGTAGGTGGGTCAAGAGTAATTGAAGCTGGTGGTATAAAGATGGATCGCGATCTGAATGGTGCCAGGGGCATTTTTCTACGATCATTAGTTGATTCACCAGCTTTGATGGCAATGTTGCCATAATGCGCTTGAGATGTTTTCAAGCTTTGAGAGATACCTCCCCTTCGGGGCATGTTAATAAATGGAAACGTTTGTTAATAAAAATGTATCGGTTAACGCCTCCGAACAAACGATTTTTTCCATCAAACGAATGATGGGGAGATCGATTGATGATCCCAAGGTTGCCGAAATACGCGAACGCTATCCTTATACCATCTGTGAATCGGATGATCCAGAGAACCGGGGTGTGCATGTGATACTCAACGATACATCCTATACGCCGATCGATATTTCCGCCATGATCTTAAAACAGGTGATTGATGGGGCTGAACATGTTTTAAATGATAAGGTTAGCCATGCTGTGATTACGGTACCTGCCGATTTTTCTGAGGCTCAGCGAGCTGCGACTCGCGCGGCGGGTGAGCAGGCTGGTTTAATTGTCAAAAAAGTTATTGATGAGCCTAGCGCTGCCGCTATCGCTTTTGGCTTGGAGCAAAAAGCCACAGAGCGTAATCGGGTATTGGTTTATGATTTAGGGGGCGGCACTTTTGATATTTCCATTATTCAGATGGTTAATCAACAATTTCAACAGTTGGCGAATCAGGGGGATATGTGGCTGGGTGGCGACGATTTTGATCGTAAGATTGTTGATCTGATCATTGAGTGGGTTATCAAGGAGCACGATTTTGATCCATCTGAGGATAAACGTTTTTTGATGCTTGCCAAACAACAAGCCGAAAAAACTAAGATCGCTTTGGTGGGTCAAGATGAAGTTGATTTGATCATTCCAGCGGCTACGCGCACACCCGATGGTGAAACCTTAGATGTTGATATGACAGTCACACGGAAGCAATTTGAACGGTTGATCCAACCTTTTGTGGATCATAGCATGAAGCTAGTAGGCGAAGCTTTAACCGAACAGAATTTGAATAAAGATGACATCACCGCTGTATTAATGGTAGGCGGCTCTACGGCAGTTCCTCTTGTTCACCAAACGGTTGCGAATTTTTTTGGCGATAAAAAAGTCCGGCGCGATGTTGATCCAATGCAGTGTGTGGCTTTAGGTGCTGCTATTCTAGCCGCGCGTTTGTCAGGTGTCGAATGCCCTAAATGTCAAACTGAAAATTTAGAAGAGGCTCAATCGTGTAAAAAATGTGGTACTTCATTAGCCAGTGCCCGTGCCGTGGGCAGCATCGGTTTAGGCGAAGTCACCGCTAAAAGTTTGGGTATTAATGCTGTTGGACGAGATGGACAGGCAGACTCGTTTGCGGTTATTATCCCCAAGGGCACTCAGTATCCTCTCATTAAACCAATGGAGAGTGTTTTCTATACCACGTCGGAGCATCTTATTAAGGTGCCAGTTTACGAAGGCGAAGATCCTATTGCCAGCCGCAATGATCTTCAAGGTATGATTGAATACCCATTGCCCCAAGAAATAGAACCAAATACATCGGTATCAATTTCTTTTAATTATGATAAAGATCGGGTGCTAAAAATGGGTATTCGTGTTCATGGGCGATCTGATTTGGAATATGAAACCAATTTGACCAGAGATCAGCCGCCCATTCCGATCCCAGGTACTCCTGAAGAAGAAGAGGATACTTGGCGGGAAGATTTAAATGGAGTTACCAATACGGCTGAAAATTTCATAGAACAGTATCGTGAATATTTGCCGGATGGCGTGGCCAAAAAAGCCGAGAATGATGTTAAAAAAGCACGACGTGCTTATGCTGAAAACAACAAAGTCGAGGGTCAGCGAGTTGGAGAGGCTTTGCATATGGTTATATTGGGCTCTGGTACTGCGACTCAGTTATTTTTAGCTGAGCGTGCTATGGATGGAGCTACACCTGAACAAGCTGAGAAGCTGAACCGCGCGATGCAGGAACTTAGGAAAGCCCGTCTGGAAAAGAATCCGCAACGTGAAGAAAAAATATCACAAGCCCTAGAAATGGGAATTAACCAGATTTTCCGTGAGCGAAACAGTGTACAGGAAGTGGGTGAACACGCTGATTTAGATGGCCTTCTACGCAAGTTCTAGGACGGCTATCTATAATCATATTTATAGGAGAAGATATCAATGTCTATTGCTATTGGTTTAGACTTCGGTAGTCTAAATTATCGGGCAGCTTACATGTTAAACAATGAGATTGTTTCCATTCCGAAGCCAAGGGATGAGGCTGGAATTAGAACGTGGCTTGGTATGATTCTTTTGGAGCCGACTCCTAACAATTCATTGGGATTTACTTTTTCTAACCTTAAATACCAAATAGGAAAACGGTATGATTGGAAGGGGAGGAATAGTTCTTTATTACCTGAAGATACGGTGAAAGATATTTTCGTTAATATCAAGCGTGCTATAGAAATCTACGCGGGTGAAGAAATTTCTTCCGCTGTGCTTGCAGTGCCAGCTCTGTATCCAGCGTCAAAACGTGCTATTGTGCGTAGATTGGCAGAAGAAGCCGGTTTTGGGAAAATAGACTTGATAAATGATTGTACGGCTGCTGCCCTGGCTCATACTTATGATGAGGAGGCGGATCAAGCAAAAACGTTATTGCTTTATAGTATGGGGGTTACTGGTTTTGAAGTCAGTCTGATACGTTCTGCTCGACAACATTTGCGTGAACTTTTCCATGAGGGTACTAAGTCTCCATCAGGTGGAGATTTTGATATACAGATAATGGCAACTATCATTGAAATGTTGCAACAAGAAAATATCCACTTACCGACAAAAGTTCTTACAAATCAATGGTTTGAATTTCGTCAACTGGCTTATGAGCTCAAAGAACGGTTTGCGGTGCATGAACGTGAGCGAGAAGAGTTGATTCTCCCGTCTCATATCACGGGTACGGAAGAAGTGCGTCTTGCTTTGTCTGATCAAGATTTTGAGAGCATTATCAAGAAGAGTCAGATACAAGTTACGTTAGATGTGGTAGAACAAGCTTTGGAAGATGCTGGTATGACTCCGGATGCGGTGGACGAGGTTATTTTGGTAGGTGGGAGTACGCAGATGGGGATTATTCAACGTCATTTAAAAGAGTTGTTTGGTGATAAGTTGGTGCTGCCTCGGGATAATATTATTGCTGAGGGTGCTGCCGTGCAAGCGGATCGTTTGGCGCAATTGAAGGATGATACGGTTATAGAAGTACCAGTGAATATTCCTATTGAACAGGTAAAACCTGAGCCGTCGCTGGTTATTTTACCAAGACCAACAGAACCTGATTTTGAGCCGCTGTTAGCTTATGCTCGTGAAATAGCAAATGCTGGTGAAAGTGATAAGGCGATTGTTTTTTTGGAAGAGTTGGAGCAACGTAGTCGCTTATTGCGAGAGCAACTTTCTTGATTGATGGATGTGCAAGTTAACCTTGTGCTGGGTTTATCGGCACTCCAATCTCTTGATTTTTTTCATTCAATAAATAAATGCAATTAAGTTAAGGGGGCAACCATAAAGGATTGCCCCTACGAAACGGCATATCATGTAGGGGCAATGCCCTAGTGGTTGCCCTTAACTTAATGGCATTGATTCCATCAATAGGAGATGATAACTAAATGCCAAGATTAACATCCATAGAATTAAAGGAGTGTCTCCAAAAATTACCTAAGCAGCTACTTAGTGATATATGTTTTTATTTGGAGACTGAGTATGATCACAATTTAACGAGTTTTATTAATTTGGATGACGCGACTGCTGGCATTGCGCTTAAAATGATTGAACTTCTTAAGCTATATGATCAAGGGTTTGAGCATTTGGAAAAGATTCTTGTAGAACATAAACTATGCGGTATGGGAAGTCAAAGAGAAATTACTCGAAAAAATGTTGAATTGGTTGCGAAAAAGGCTTTGGTTAGTGTGCCTGTGGCTGATCTGGCGAATGCAATGCAAAGCGCTTTTGGTTTAAACGATTTTAAGACGTTGTGCTTTGAGTTGGAAGATGTTGATTATGATGCTTTTCCAGAGAATGCTGGTTTACGTGGGAAAATGGAGTTGCTGATTAAGGATTGTCAATATCGGGATTGTTATGTGGATCTGGTTAAGAAAGTATTAGAAAAACGCCCTCATCTTAGGGATCGATTGCTTTAGCCTGGTGGGCAAAAAAAACACTTTGCCCACCCTACATTACTTTAAGAAATCTCAAAAATGGATATCACAATAACCTTTTGTCTTTTAGTTCTTGTTGCAGATGAGTAGCCCCTTGTGGAAATGGTTTAAGATATTCAACCAACTGACGTGCGGCTTCGGCAGGCGCACCACCAGGTTCTATAAAACTCAAGTCATACTCATATTTTTCTTGTAAATTAAAGCAGATGTCATTAAACATCGCTCTATTGATTTGTCTAAGACGATTGGATAAATCTATTAGTGAGGTGGTTTTTGATGTTAGCACAACTGGGTTACTCCCTTCTTTTTGCATTTTAGTCGGTTCTGGGTGTTGTTGAAATTTAGTCGGTTCTGGGTGTTGTTCAGCATTTTCTCCAGCGTAGGAGACTTCTACCGTCACTTTTCGCCACGAGCTAACCCGCAATAGCGTTTTTATTTTTGCTCTGATTTTTTTTTGTATCACTATCATCGCTATTAGCGCTATCAAAGTACCAAATAAAAAAATTAACCATGAGTCTGACTTGCCAGCAAAATAAAAATCTACCTTTAATTCAGAATAAGATTTAGATTCTTGTTGCTTTCCGGTTTCTTCCAAAACAACGGCTTCTACTCGCAAAAAAACTTGCGTTATCGACACATCTTGTTTTTGTATCTCGGAAATGAGATGTTTGGTATAAGGATTATTTTCTGCCACCACTTTACCTGGTTTAGCGGCATAGGCGATTAGTGTGCCGTCTGGCACTTCAAATTGTGTTAATCCTTTTTGGATAGTTCTTGTTGCTGTAATATCATCTTGAAATGGATTTTTACGACTGGCATCCAAAATGATAATCCTGTTTTCGGCGAATTGCATGATTTCTAATATATCGCTTACCTTGATGGTTTTTCTCTCCAAGCGCTTCTCATCATGCGTATAAAATATACCCTCGGCATTTATGGGAATTAAATAATTTTCTCCATAAAATTGCAAACCATATCCCGCAAAATAGAATAAGCCTACGCCACCACGTAACTCTTCTCCAAATTGCTTAATCACATTTTGCATGTCCTTGTAATTCAGATTTTCTTTATAAATCACCTGAAAATTCAATTTTTTCAGTGCATCTGCCAAATCACGGGCATCATTAGTCACCACATTTTCCAGAAAAGCATTACCCTGATAACTTGAATTTCCAATAACTAAAGCTAGTCGATTGTCAGCCGCTTGGATAGGTTCAAGCCAAAAAAATAATAATAATGCAATGAGTACGGTATGTATGTTAATTTTTAACATTTTTTTTGT
This sequence comes from Candidatus Thiomargarita nelsonii, assembly GCA_000785145.2. Lineage (GTDB taxonomy): Bacteria > Pseudomonadota > Gammaproteobacteria > Beggiatoales > Beggiatoaceae > Thiomargarita > Thiomargarita nelsonii_B. The sequence goes on along the minus strand of JSZA02000159.1, from coordinate 2,208 downwards.
CTCCCATGCTTGGATGGCGCGAAATCCAATGTAGTCATCGCCGATTTCGTATGATGGATACCGCATACGTTTTTGTCCAGTGTACCAGGATTCCCCGACAATAATAACGGATTTTTTGTTTTTTCGCCAACACATTCGTTGCTATTATATTCATCGGAGCGCGTCCATTCTGAAACATTTCCGGACATGTCGAATAAACCTAGCTTATTCGGCTTAAATTTGCCTACTGGGGCTGTGTAATCGTAGCTATCATTGCAATTTATGAGGTTAGCATAATGACAAATATCCTCTTGTTTGGTTGCGCCGACAACCTATTGACTCATCAGCAGGTATCCAAACCATTTTTGGTCCTGAGCTGCCATCCTTTAAAAGATCCTGAAAAGTGCCTTTGCCAGTTTCAACCGAGCGGCTGCTGACAAATGACCATGCAGATACTACAGGAGAAGAGGTTTTCAACTGCTCTTGAATTTTCGCCAAGTGAGGTGAGTCAGGATTAACTTTCTTCAATCTTCAAGTGTGGTATTGTTTCCAGCAAGAGTAGGGTGCGTCCTACGCACCGGTTATAAGGTGGAAAGGAGATTGGTGCGTGGGACGCACCCTACTCTTGCTCACGCTCGTACTCAGGATAATATCTGGACGGCTGAGTTCATGCGGGAGAACGAATTGTGGATCCATCCAGAGGCAGCCAAAACGCGCGGCATTCAACAGGGAGAACGGGTCAAAGTCACCGATCGTAAGGGGCGTACTGAAGAGATTAAGGCCAAAGTCACGCCACGTATTCGCAAAGACACCGTGTTTATGGTGCATGGCTTTGGACATTTCGATCAGCGCATGACGACAGCCTACAAACAGGGCGGTTCGGATTGCAACTTAGCCTCCCAAGCAGAAGATAAGCGTGTCGGCTCTACCAGTATGGGGCTGTCTCTCGTCAAGGTCGCAAAAGCATAAGGAGAATTTTCAGATGGTTAAAAAATATGTCATGCTTGCCGATACAGTGCGCTGTATAGACTGCAAAGCTTGTGTCATCGCCTGTCGAGCGGAGTGGGAAACACCGATGGGTTATACCCGTGACTGGGTAAAACAAGTAGAACTGGAGAAAGCAGACGGTACGCCGCAGGTCATGCTATTCCCGGGTCGCTGTCAACATTGCGATGATGCGCCCTGTATTGAGGCATGTCCCTCTGGCGCTGCCTATAAGCGGGAAGATGGTCTTGTTTTGCAAGATGATGCCATTTGCTCAGGCTGTGAACTATGTGTCCCCGCATGTCCTTATGATGCGCGTTGGCTCAATCCTGAAACAAATACCATTAGTAAGTGTACATACTGTCAACCGCGTATTGATCAAGGGCTAGCACCCGCCTGTGTCCAAACCTGTGTCGGTCGTGCCCTGATTTTTGGTGATATGAATGATCCAGAGTCCGAAGTCTCACGCTTGTTGAAAGAAAAGGAATGGGTGAAATTGACGACCGATGAGGTGAATATTGGCCCTAATCATTATTATTTCACGGCAGGTGAAGCGATACCAGATGAAGTCATGCCTAAGCTGCATGATCGTCATATCTCTAGTCTAGTGATGGAAAAAGGGGTCAATCCTGTCGGTGCTATCGGCATCGGCGCTATGGTGCTAACATTCCTCGGTGCTGGCGTGATAAAAATGATAGGCCGGCGTAACAAAGTCAACAATCAGGAGGGTAAATAACCATGAATGATACTATGGTCCATGTGCGCGAAAAGAAAACCATCCGCCTCCATTGGTTTAATGCCCTTTGCTGGCTACTGCTGATTCTCAGCGGCTTTGGCATTATCTCTGGCGACTTTGTGCGGGTAATGCCGGGTTTTTGGCCTGAGTTTATGCAAGGGCTATTTGGAGGCAACGAGAATCTTGTGTTAACCCATGCCATCGTGGGGATTATTTGGATGCTCATTTTTGCGCTTTTTATTTTATTCAACTTCACAAGCGTCGTCTTACCCTTTCTTAAGAAAGTCTGGATAATGAGTCCAATAGCGGCTTTCAAGGATACATGGTCGATGGTTGTCACCTTGGCACACTTGTTTGGGATAATGAAGAATATTCCTGTCCCCCCGCAAGGACGTTATAACGGTGCTCAACGGCTCTTGGGTACGATGATCATCTTTTGTTCTCTACTCATTGCCGCTACCGGGTTATATTTATTCTTTGCCCCCATGTTTCTAAGCTTTGCAGAAACG
>JSZA02000151.1 GCA_000785145.2 Candidatus Thiomargarita nelsonii | reverse complement strand
GCTCTTTAACTTGCAGAAACGAATTTATAAGCTTACAAAAGCAGGAAAGTACAGAAAAGCACGTAGCTTAATGTATCTACTACAACACTCGTATTATGCGTCACTACTAGGAGTCCGCAAAGTTACCACAGAAAATAAAGGTAAAGAGACTCCCGGGGTTGATAAAGTTAAGGTAACTACGCCAAAACAGAAAATGAATTTGGTGGTTGATGTCCTAGATACAATACAAATGGGTTGGGATAAGTACGAAGCCAAGCCGGCAAAAAGAATTTATATACCGAAGGCTAATGGCAAAAAGAGGCCACTGGGCATCCCAACAGTATTGGATAGAGCTATGCAGGCAGTTACTAAGTCTGCGTTGGAACCCTATCACGAAGCAAAATTTGAATCAGCAAGTTACGGATTCAGACCTGGTATGGGTTGTCGCGATGCTATTGAAAAAATAACATCGTTACTACTCTATAAACAAAAATGGATACTGGATGCTGACATTAAAGGGTTCTTCGACAACATTGACCACAAGTTCATTGTAGAACAAACAGATGAGTACTGGAAACCTATAGTCAAGAAGTGGCTTAAAGCGGGATACATGGAGGAAAATAAATACAACCCGACCATGAATGGTACCCCACAAGGGGGCATCATATCCCCGCTCTTGGCCAACATAGCCCTAGACCAAATGGAAACCGACCTGATAAGTCACCTACGGGGGATTAAAGGCTGGAAAAAGAAAATCGGCACCACAAAGGTCAGCATAACAACGAACAAGAAGACCGGAAAGAAATACAAGCAGAGAAGAAGCTTATTCACTTCGGTTGTAAGATATGCTGATGACTTCGTAGTAATCCATGAAGAGAAAGAGGTTATAGAGGAATCCGAAAGATTTATCAAAGAATGGCTTGGGCTAAGAGGCCTAACTTTATCGGAAGAAAAGACCAAGACTGTGCATTCCACAGAGGGCTTCGACTTTTTAGGGCATCATATTAGGCACTATGAGAGCAGATTCACAGGTACTTATAAGGCCAGGTTGCTCAATGGAACTCCAACTGAAAAGAGAAAAGCAGCAGCAACGCACGTATTACGAGTGGAACCAACCAAAGCAAAAATTAATGCTCACTACCAAGTGTTAAGTGACATTATAGGCAAAATAAAGGCGGCAACTCCAAGAGAGTTAATCGATATCCTGCAACCCAAAATATCAGGTTTTGCAAATTACTACAAAACGGTACACTCCAGCAAGGCGTTCGGAAGACTAGATATGCTAATGTGGAAAAGGTTATATCAATGGACCCTGAGGCGGCACCCAAATAAAGGTAAGAAATGGGTTGCGGATAAATACTTCTGTACTGTGAAGGGTAGGAAATGGACTTTTGCGGAAATTAAAGGCAAAGGTAAGGATAGGGAGATAGTAAAATCTCTCAGAGGATACTCGAAACATAAGGTAAGAACCGGAAGTTACGCTAAGGTTGGGTATGATAGGTCATATTACGACGGAGACACTGCTTACTGGGCAGGGCGACTCTCCAAAGGCTATGGAAACATATCTCCGTCGAAAGCTAAATTGCTGAAAAGACAAGATGGATTATGTCCGGTGTGTAAATGTGCATTAACGAATGAAGACTTGCCTGAAGCCCATCACATAAAGCCCCGCCAATATGGGGGACTGTGGGAATACAAGAATATAGTCTTATTGCACCTCCATTGCCACGACAAGATTCACAGAGAATATGGGGAACGAAAGCGGAAAATGTGTAAGGATTCCAGAGAGTATGATGAGCTAGTTAAGAAGGGTGTGTTTGTAGCACCTGAAGTTGAAGCAAAGTATGGCCCTGATATAGCTAAGATGAGAAGGGGTCCAGAAGACAGCTCAAAGATACCTAAACTGGGAAGTAATCCAGGAATAGTAAGTAGGGACAAGGACACAATACCGTCGGAAACCCACAGCAATGGTAATAACGAGGATGACGAACTGATACAGGTTAAGAGCTGGAAAAGTGGGGAAGTAAAGATGGTTCCTCGGAGTAAAATGTATCGGAAAACGAAAAGAGTTAGAGACAAAATCACAAACAAGTGGAAAGTAATCAAAATGTGGTTCTGTAAGTAGAAACTCCTCCTCCTGTATGAAATCTGAAATGACCTACTTGATAACGGTAGGTTGGGGATAAGTGTAGTAATTAACATTTACAAGCTTACCTTAGTAATCAGTCAGCTACGGCACTAAAGTTCTTGGGCATAGCAGACTTTGGTCTAAAAGGCCATACGCACAATTGTAACACGTTATTTAAATAATGTTATTTAGCAACAGGATGAAGCTAAGCCGAGGAGCTGTATGAGTGCGAAAGTCTCACGTACAGTTTTGCAGACTGGCCTTGGGCAGTGTTCCACCCTTCGGGGTGAGTGATGTGCAGGGCCAAGTTTAACGTGAACCCATAAAAGCGTGATAATTGAGTAGGGCCGGTCAAATTCGCCGAAAGGCACAAGGTTAGTAGGGGATGAATTTAGAAGGTGATTCATCTTGTTTGCCCAATACAATCCGGTTATAGATTTTATCTAAGTCCGCAGGTAACAAACATATAAGAGAAACGAGGAAAAACGATGTCAGTACGTCACTTGCAGGAACGCAAGAGGAGAAGGCGGAAGCCCTCTTAACGACAGCATCGGGTAGGATAGAGTGGGAAGCCAAAGCCAGTTGAAACTGTCACATTGGGATACTGGATATGCTGATTCACTCTCGGTATTGTGTTATTACGAATTCTTATTAAGCAATGGGTACGCAAGTACTAATAACGCGAGGTTCACACCTAAATTATGGAAACTCTTCAACAATCTAAGTATGAAGATGGTTCCCTTTCCCTATCACTGGAGAGGGCAACCTCTGACAGTGAAATAGATAAAGTTCATACGGTAAACGGGATAAGGCACTGCCCATCCTGTTACAGAACTATTAGTTCGCCGGACATGCGTTTATGGGATTGGGATGAAATCATCTGGGGCAAAGTGCGGCGATTAGTTTTTAACTTGCAGAAACGAATTTATAAGCTTACAAAAGCAGGAAAGTACAGAAAAGCACGTAGCTTAATGTATCTATTACAAAACTCGTATTATGCGTCATTACTAGGAGTCCGTAAAGTTACCACAGAAAACAAAGGTAAGAAGACTCCTGGAGTAGATAAAGTTAAAGTAACTACGCCAAGACAGAAAATGAAGTTGGTGGTTGATGTCCTAGATACAGTACAAAAAGGGTGGGATAAGTACGAAGCTAAGCCGGCTAAGAGAATTTACATACCGAAGGCTAATGGCAAAGAGAGGCCACTGGGTATCCCAACAGTACTAGACAGAGCAATGCAAGCAGTTACTAAGTCTGCTCTGGAACCTTTTTATGAAGCAAAGTTTGAATCAGCAAGTTATGGTTTCAGACCTGGCATGGGGTGTGCTGACGCAATTAATAAAATAGCATCTCTACTGTTCAAAAAGCAGAAATGGATACTAGATGCCGACATCAAAGGGTTCTTTGACAACATTGACCACAAATTCATAATAAGACAAACAGATAAATACTGGAAACCTATCGTCAAGAAGTGGCTTAAAGCGGGATACATGGAGGAAAATAAATACTACCCGACAGCAAATGGTACCCCACAAGGCGGCATCATATCTCCACTCTTGGCAAACATAGCCTTAGACCAGATGGAAACCGACCTGATTGAACACCTACGCGGAATAAAAGGGTGGAAGGAAAGAGTTGGCCGTACCAAAGTCAGCATAATCACTCACAAGAAGACCGGAAAGAAATACAAACAGAGAATAAGCTTATTCACTTCGGTTGTAAGATATGCTGATGACTTTGTAGTAATCCATGAAAGGAAAGAGGTTATAGAGGAATCCGAAAGATTTATCAAAAAATGGCTAGGTTTAAGAGGTTTAACTCTATCAGAAGAAAAGACCAAGATTGTTCATTCAACAGAAGGTTTCGACTTTCTGGGGCATCACATTAGGCATTATGAGAACAGAGTTAAGGGTACTTATAAAGCAAAACTGCTTAAAGGAACGCCCACTGAACAAAGAAAGGCAGTAGCGTCGCACGTATTACGAGTGGAACCAACCAAAGAAAAAGTTAATGCTCACTACCAAGAATTAAGTGACATTATAGGAAAAATGAAGGCAACAACTCCCAGAGAGTTAATCGGTATCCTTCAACCCAAAATATCAGGGTTTGCAAATTACTACAAAGCAGTACACTCCAACAAGGCATTCGGAAGACTAGATATGCTAATCTGGAAGAGGTTATACCAATGGGCCAACAGGCGGCACCCACATAAAGGTAAGAAATGGGTTGCAAACAAATACTTCTGCACTGTAAAAGGTAGGAAATGGACGTTTGCCGAAATCAAAGGCAAAGGTAAGGATAGAGAGATAGTAAAATCTCTCAAAGGTTACTCGAAACATAAAGAAAGAACTGGGAGTTACGCTAGGGTTGGTTATGATAGGTCATATTATGACGGAGATACTGCCTATTGGGCAGGACGGCTATCCAAAGGCTATGGTAATATCACCCCGTCTAAAGCTAAATTGCTGAAAAGACAAGATGGATTATGTCCGGTATGTAAATGTGCATTAACGAATGAAGACTTACCTGAAGCCCATCACATAAAGCCCCGCCAATATGGGGGACTGTGGGAATTCGAGAACATGGTCTTATTGCACCTACATTGCCACGACAAGATTCATAGAGAGTATGGGGAACGAAAGCGGAAACTGTGTAAGGGTACAAGAGAGTATGATGAGCTAGTTAAGAAAGGTGTGTTTGTATCACCCGAAGTGGAAGCAAAGTATGGCCCTGATATAGCTAAGATGAGAAGGGGGCCAGAAGTGAAGAAAGGTAGCTCAGAGATACTCAGATTGGGAAGCGACCCAGGAATAATAAGTAGGGACAAGGACACGGTACCGGAAGAAACCCACAGCAATAAGGTTGCCGAGAACAGTGACCTGATACAGGTTAAGAGTTGGAAAAGTGGGAAAGTAAAGATGGTTTCTCGGAGTAAAATGTATCGGGCAAAGAAAAGAGTTAGAGATAAAATCACAAACAAGTGGAAGTTGGTTAAAATGTGGTTTATAAGAAAAACTCCTCCTCCTGTATAGAACTGAAAGGACCTACTCAATAACAGTAGGTTGGGATATAGTGTACTAATTAACATTTACGAGCTTATCTCAGTAATCAACCAGCTACAGCATTAATGTTCTTGGGCATAGCAGGTTTTGGTCTAAAAGGCCATACGCACAATTGTAACACGTTATTTAAAGAATGTTACTTAGCAATAGTTTTTGCTAAGCCGAGGAGCTGTATGAGTGCGAAAGTCTCACGTACAGTTTTGAAGACTGGCCTTGGACAGTGTTCCACCCTTCGGGGTGAGTGATGTACAGGGCCAAGTTTAACAATGGCAAACTTTATCGTTTACAGGAAATTGTCGTCGATGTCCCATCTGTTGTCAGTGCTTTAGCTGAAAATTATCGTGAGGCAATTTTTAAAATAGATTGGCAGCACGCCAGTTTTGTCAAAACGGTTGAGGCTTTGCAAATTCAGCATAATGGTCAATTGTTGAGTATTCAATCACAGCGTTTTATTTTCGCGGCTGGCGAGGGTAATGAAAATTTATTACAACAATTGTCCATCACTCAACCAAAAATGCAACGCCGCCCATTACATCAAGTATGGGTTAAACATGATTATCCTCACCCACTTTATGCACATTGCATTGCCACAAGTTCTAGCCCACGATTAACAATATCTAGCCATGCGACACCCGATGGCAAATGGATTTGGTATTTGGGCGGCGGGCTTGCTACCAAAGGTGTTGATCAAACTGAGCCAGAATTGATCGCAACAGCAAAAGAGGAAATGAAGGCATTATTTTCTTGGATTGATTTTAGTCAGGCGCAATGGGGTTGTCTTCGCATCAATCGGGCTGAGCCTAAACAAGGTGATTTTATGTTACCAGATAATGCTTATGCGAAATCGTGTGGTAATGTGATTGTGGCTTGGCCGACAAAATTGACGCTATCGCCTGATTTGGCGAATAAAGTCGTAGAATTGTTGCGACAAGAGCAGATTAGTCCAAAATATCCTGGATTAAGTTTGTTAGCTGCGTTACCTCGTCCAGAGGTGGCTCAAGCGTTTTTTGAGTTAATAGACTAATTGTCACGCGACGCAGAGCGTCGCCACATGCCCCGACGCTCCGCGTCGAATTTATAAAATGAAAAAATTTCCTATTGCACAAACCGGAGTCGCTGTCACCCCCATTGGATTAGGTACCGTAAAATTGGGGAGAAATCAAGGCGTTAAATATCCAACCACTTTTGAAATTCCTGATGATAAGGCAGCGGCTAATCTAATTGCTCATGCTAAAGCACTGGGTATCAATCTCATTGATACTGCCCCGGCTTATGGCAGCAGTGAAGAGCGTCTTGGCAAACTTCTTAAAGAACAGCGGTGCGACTGGGTGATTTGTAGTAAAGTGGGCGAAGAATTTGAAAATGGAAAATCATCTTTTAATTTTACGCCTGAATTTGTCCGACAAAGTTGCCATCGAAGTTTACAGCGTTTAAAAACGGAATATATTGATATAATGTTGGTTCACTCGGATGGTAATGATACCCATATAATTAATCATTATGGTATTTTGGACGTGTTGGCAGAACTCAAAAAACAGGGATTGATTCGCGCTGTTGGAATGTCTACAAAAACCAAAGCGGGTGGGCTACTCGCCGCTGAAAAATCAGATGTGGTGATGGTGAGTTATAATATTGAATATAAAGAGGATGAACCCGTTATTGATTATTGTGCGGCTCATGATAAAGGTGTTTTGATAAAAAAGGCTTTTGGTAGTGGACATTTTTGCCACAATCCATCAAAAAATCCCATACAAGATAACATAGATTTTATTTTTTCTAAAAAGGGAGTGACGAGTATTATTGTTGGCACGATTAATCCGCAACATTTAGAAGAAAATGTGTCTGCTCTTACTTTAAAACGCCAAAACCACAAAATCGGCTTTGGTTATGTTTAAGGGGGTAAGCTCCCTGGGGTGATAAAACATCTATCACCTTTATTATTACCTTGGATATCGGTAATTTTTGTGCTATTTAGGTTGCATAAAACCTACGTTTACAATTTTACCTAACCAACGATTCTAGGTTAGAACTCCACCACCACTATACATAATAAGGGCAAAATATAAAAAATCAAGTGGTCTGTTTTGTATTTTTTGTGATTTATGTGGTTTTTGTGTTTAAATACAACTGTCCAAGATAAATCTTGGACTCCTATTTTTTAACCTTGATGAAATTAGATTAGTAACAACATGGCTTATCAAGTCCTAGCCCGCAAATGGCGACCCCATAATTTTCCAGAAATGGTAGGGCAAAAGCATGTTTTGCGAGCATTAACAAATGCACTAGAAAATGATCGTCTCCATCATGCCTATCTATTCACTGGCACACGCGGGGTAGGCAAAACCACGATTGCCCGAATTTTGGCAAAATCGCTCAACTGTGAAAAGGGCGTGAGTGCCTACCCTTGTGGACAGTGTACTTCTTGTTGTGAAGTTGATGAAGGACGGTTTGTCGATTTAATTGAAGTCGATGCCGCTTCGCGTACCAAAGTTGAGGATACTCGTGATTTATTAGATAATGTACAATATGCGCCAACACGGGGACGTTATAAAGTTTACCTCATTGATGAGGTACATATGCTATCAAACCATAGTTTTAATGCTTTATTGAAAACATTGGAAGAGCCGCCCCCGCATGTGAAATTTTTGCTCGCGACGACTGATCCACAGAAATTACCTCCAACAATTTTATCGCGTTGTTTACAATTTAATCTTAAACGCTTACCACTTGAAGAAATCATCCAACATCTGACAAAAATCGTTGATGATGAAGGTCTTGAGTATGAAACCCAAGCGTTACGCTTATTGGCACAAGCGGCGGATGGGAGTTTACGGGATGCTTTAAGTTTGTTAGATCAAGCGATTGCTTATGGAGCGGGCAAATTGTCAAGTGAAGATGTGGATAGCATGTTGGGCAACCTTGATCAAAATGTTGTGCTAGAATTAATTAAGGGGCTGGCAACAAATGATGCCCCTGGGCTGTTGCAACAGATTAGCCATTTGGCGGAGCAAAACCCTGATTTTATCACTGTTTTAGGCGAGATGCTTTCTTTATTACAACAGATTGCTTTGGCACAAGTTGTACCTGCCACTGTTGACGCGCTCGATGGCGAGGCGATTTTGCAACTTGCTAAACAGTTATCACCAGAAGATGTGCAATTATTCTATCAAATCGCATTATTAGGGCGGCGCGATTTACCCTTGGCACCAGAGCCGCGTGGTGGCTTTGAAATGCTCATGCTGCGTATGTTAGCCTTTCGTCCCGACAACGCCGCTCAAGTGCCTCAAAGTGAGGCACCTACTTATGCGATTCCATCTCCTCCTGTATCGCCTCAAGTCGCAGAGCCCCCGCCCCCAAGCAGTGGTGCTGATGACTGGAAAAGTATAGCAAACTCTTTAGAAGTAAAGGGAATGGTAAAGCAACTCGCACTCAACTGCGAATTGAAACAACGTGATAGCAAGACTTGGCACTTCAGTTTAGCACCTAAACATAAAACCTTGTTACGCCCAGAGCGAACAAAGCAAATAGAAGAATTGTTGAAAAAACAGTATAGCGATTTGCAAAGTGTGCATATCCGCGTCGAACATCCTAAAACAGAAACGCCAGCTATTGCCCAACAACGCATTCAAGAGTCTCGTCAAGAATATGCAGTCAATGCGGTTGATAATGATCCGTTTGTGATCTATATGAAAGAAAACTGCCAAGCACAAATCAAAAATGTCCAGTTATCAGTATCGCCTTAAAAAACTTTTCAAAGCAATTGAATTTCTAACTAACAGACTAAATGTAGTAGGATCGAAACCCACGCATATTTAGAGGAGTCCAATATGTTTAAAACCAGATTAGCAATATTGTTATTGCTGATGATGCTAGGCAATACCGCTGTTGCTTTTGAACAAGACAGCGAACTTTCTTGGTGGGCTAAATCCAAACAAGTCATGGTAGGATTGTGGAATAGTACCACCGAAAGCCTTGCCAAACTCGTCAAACAACCAAACGAAACAGCATATACAACCGAAAAAGATGCTATTTTTGCACAAGTTTGGAACGAGGTGACACCGACGTTTGAAAAAGTCTTACAGCTTGAAGAAGAACAGGAATCGCTACCAAACTCTGCTTGGATCAGGAGAGATAAAAAGGATAATAAGAGCGACATCAATGAATTGCTTGATGAAGCGGTTGCGATTCTCAGTCTGTCTAACACTGATCAGACGAGACAACGTATCCGGGTTCTTGAAAAAAATATTCGAGAAATGAAACAAAAGATTTCTGAATATCGCCAAAAGCAAGTCAGTGCCCCTGTCCGATCAACGTGGCTTAAGACGGTCGAAGATTATGATGCCAAAATTGAGCAACTGAAAGAACATATTCAGAGAAACTATGAGGAAATTGGTAAACTCAAAAACCAGTTTGCCCAAAAACTTGGCGAAAAAGGTTTATTTATAAACCAAGAACAATTGGAAGTGTTATTATCAAGTGTTGTGGGAGACGATATTATTCAAAGTAGTATTGTCTATGATAACGTCAAACAAATCAGCCAACAATTGATGACGCTGACCATCAACACGGGTGAAGATGTTGAAATTAGCCAACGCTATTATGGTATGTACACCGTTTTGCTAAAAACGCTGTTACATATGCAGCAAACTTTCATCAATAATATTGATAGAAAATATTTGCCCAAAATAGATAAAATTGTTGCCGATGTTCAAGATACCAACGCGATTACTAGGAATTTGTTGCGTGCAGAGCGGGACAAAAACCGCCGCCGGCATTTAGCAGCTAATCTTAAGGCTCAAAATTTGACTTTACAAACGGCCGCTTTGTACAAAAGACATTTAATCAGGCAACGTGGTAAGATGGTGAGAGCAATGGAGAAAACTGTTTCAGATTTCCAGATAGCTCAAAACACTTATAAAACAGTGACACTCTCTGGTGAATTAGTGAATTTACTACGCTCCAGCCAAAAATCTTTTGATTTGTTGCTGAATATCCAAGTACCTGAGTTGTTAGTGTTTGAAAATAAGCAAATGAAACAGGAATTTGCGAAATTGACTCAAAGATTGGCGGAATAAGTTTCAGGCGACGCAGAGCGTCGCAGCAGGCATGATCGTAGCGAAGCTCCGTTACTTCGTTTCCTTTGCCTCGCGTCAATGCCATTAAGTTAAGGGGGCAACCATAAAGGATTGCCCCTACGAAACGGCATATTATGTAGGGGCAATCCCTTGTGGTTGCCCTTAATTTAATGGCATTTTTGCGCCGCGTGGGAACGATAAACTTAACTTGACAGAGGAAAAATAATGAGTGGACTTGGCAACATAATGAAACAAGCCCAAAAAATGCAAGCTTCTTTTAAAGAGGCTCAAGAAGAATTAGCGAAGATGGAAATCATTGGCGAATCGGGCGGTGGCATGATTAAAATCGTGATGACAGGGCGGCACGATGTGCTGCGTGTTGATATTGATCCGCTTGTCATAACCGAAGACAAAGAAATGTTAGAAGATTTGGTCGCTGCCGCTGTCAATGATGCCGTGCATAAAGTTGAAAAAACCAGTCAAGAAAAATTATCCGGCTTGGCGGGTGGCATGGGATTGCCCCCAGGCATCAAACTACCCTTTTAAGGGTCCCTCACCTACAATGGTCAACAATTGCCCTGCACAGTTGAATAGGTGGTTTCAAACGGCTTTGGGACGGCGAATTTTAAAAGAAGAAGCGGATGCCTTGCAACAGATTTTACCTCATTTATTTGGCTATCATTTGTTGCAAATTGGCACGATAGGGCATGGCACTTTATTAGAAAGTAGTCGCATCAGCCACCGCTGCGTTTTAAGTTTATCAGCCCAAACCATTTGCAAACCCTATTCTGCTGTGTGTGCTTTACCCGATGCTTTACCCTTTGCACAAGATAGCATTGATGTCGTGCTATTACCCCATCTCTTAGAACTTGAAAAAAATCCGCTTGATATTTTGCGCGAAGTGGAACGAGTCTTAATTCCAGAGGCTCATGTCGTGATATTGGGCTTCAACCCACTGAGTCTCTGGGGAGGATGGCGTTATTTCACACGAGGCAAAACCGCGCCCTGGTGTGGAGAATTTTTGCCCATTTCACGTATTAAAGATTGCTTAGCTTTACTGGGTTTCGATTTAAAAAAACAACAAAGCTTCTTTTTTAGCCTACCCTTTTACAAGAATGAGACGACTGTGTTAGAAAAAATCGGCGCACGTTGGATGGGTCATTTTGGTGCTGTTTATTTGTTGGTTGCCAAAAAACGTGTCGCAACGATAACGCCTATTAAGCCTAAATGGCGGACTCAACCTGCTTTAGTGACGGAGGCTGTCAGCACACAAAGGAAATTAATTAAATGAGTACAACAATTGTTGAGGCTTTTACCGATGGGGCTTGTCGTAAAAATCCCGGAGCAGGCGGTTGGGGCGTGTTATTGCGCTTTAATGATAAAGAAAAACAACTTTATGGCGGCGAACTGAATACAACGAATAATCGTATGGAATTATTAGGCGCGATTATGGCCTTAGAAAGTTTAACACGCCCTTGTCATGTGCGTTTAACCACGGATTCTCAATACGTCAAAAAAGGGATTACAGAATGGATTGAGAATTGGATTAGGCGTGACTGGAAAAAAGCTGATAAGGAACCCGTAAAAAATGTTGATCTGTGGCAACGCCTACATGCTGCTATTCAACGCCATCAAATTGATTGGGAATGGGTGAAAGGGCATAGTGGACATACAGAAAATGAAATAGCTGATAGTTTGGCAAATCAAGGGGTTGAGTCTGTTTTAGACGCTGACTAGTCACAAATAGGGTATTTTGGAGTCCAAGATTTATCTTGGACTGAATGCGATTTGTACGCCGAAGTTTTGAAATTTTTCATTTAAGGACCATAAACACAGCGACATATTACGAATATTTTGGAGTCCAAAGCTTTAGCTTTGGACTTCTTTTGTAGATACTACATGCGAGTTCAAACAGAACCCCACCTTTTTGTTTTCCATAATCAGTCACTGGGAAACTATAACTATATTTAAAAACCACCGTTTGATTAACCACCTCGCCACGCTCACGCAAAGCATCCAATTTCACCGGCGATAAACCATGCCAAAACATTTGAAATAGCCCGGTGACATAATCATACTCAACTGGAATTTTAGTCAAATTATTGAGCATGTTATGAAAAGATAAAACGTCCTTTGCCTCCGATTGAAAGAGCTTATTTATCAAACAGATTAAGCAGGATATTTTCATACGCTTGGGTGTTGTCTGACAATTTGAACATCGCCCGCATAGCCACTATGAAGAAAAAAGCCACCTCTGATTCAGTTAGTTTATCAAACAGAGTGGTATGGGCGCCCCAGTTTCTCACACATTTCATAATCCAACCAAAGGTATATTTAATCCGGTGAACTTGAATACAGCCTTTATCCTTCTTGTCACAGGCTGATAAATTATCAGGATAGGCGGCATCTGGGGTGGTGAAAAAGAAACAAATTTGGTTAAATTTCAGAAGGGAAGTTGATACCATTTTTATGCCGCGAGGTATTTGGGCCACAATGAGGAATAAAAATGGGATTAATTTTTCGATGCCAATACTCTTCTTTTTCACCACCCCAGGCGGCATCAATGCCACCTTCGTTAAGGGCAACCATAAAGGATTGCCCCTACGAAAAATCACGGTTTGTAGGGGCGGGCAACCACAAGGGATTGCCCCTACGCCAATGGCATTGCTTGTTAGGGAGTGCCGTGCGAGATTGATAAATGTCTGCTAAAATTCTAGCTTGTTGTTCTCGTTTTTCCTCTTGTTGTTGGAATTGAGATAATAATACAATCACTTGTGCATCAAGTGAGCAATTTTTGGCGAAAGCCAATTTTTGAAGATAACTATATAAATCTTGTGGCATACTATGAATGTGCAAAGCAGGCATATTAAAGCTCCTTATTTCAACAGAAATAGACGAGAAATCGCCTACTACGACCAGTTTATCATTTCGCCAACACCAATTCAAAAAATTCCCCTGATCCCGTAAAACGGGGTACAAAGCCTTGCCCTTGGTTCAATGCCATTAAGTTAAGGGCAACCACTAGGGTGTTGCCCCTACGAAAAATCACGTATCCTGTAGGGGCTACCCTATCGGGTTTGCCCTTAACTTAATGGCATTGAGGCGGCATCCCATTCATGCGCTAGGCTTCTGATAAACAATTTGTAAAAACGTTGACAATTTTCCGGTTGGCGTAATGGCAAGAGATTTGGCAAGGTTTCTAAGTAATCCTACATTTCTGCTACTGTGACTTTCCGATTATATATTATCTACTTTTATAAACTCATCAAATTGGATAGCGGCTTTTTGTTGCTGGTTTAGTAACGATTGGATAGTTCGGCTGCCTTCAAGAATGCCACGCCTGAGCACCGCATAATGATTTTATCGGCGTTGTCTTGCTTGCACTTTAGCTTTGTCGTCTTTAGAGAAAGGCTGGGGAAATTCGATCAGGGCTTGTTGAAAAGCGGCTTGGAGCGCCTTTTGCTCATTGGCATGGTTAGAGCAAAATAAAATATGATCCTTGGGAAAGCCGTGTTCCATGACTAACTCGGTATAAAGTTGATAACCGGCAACGGGGATTAAGCGTTCTTTGGCTTTGTCAAAATTCTGCTCATCGAGCATTTCATCCTCTTGTGGTTCATAGCCATAGTAGTCTTGTAAAATTTTTGGCAACCACTCATTTTCGTCTAAATCTGATTGAATAGCGAGATCAATATCTAAAATGACATAATCAACCGAGCGCAATTTTTGCGGATTGCGGATAAATTCTAAGCCATCCAAAAAGGTGAATTCAACTAACACTCCGTTTTTATTGAGCAATTCTTTGAGAGCTTTTTCGGTCTTAGGAATCTGTTGATTTTTTAACAGTTCCCCAAAGACAGTTTCGGTGGCGGATTGCAGGGTGCCACCGGCAAAATCTTCGATCCATAAAAAGTTGACTCATTGTTCAGTCCTCATAAGTAAATCCATCGGTATTTGCCATTTGATCTGATAAGGGTTTTTAGGCAATGGCTCTGGAAAGTTTCCCTGTAAATTCCTCGCAATAATCCTTAAAAATTTATGGCCTTTCTGACTACCTTTATCAATACGCCGTTCATCTCGACTGCTGGGATTTTCACACACGATAGTAGCAAACTCTGTGTCAGTTTGCCAATCGAGTCTCACCGGTTCGCCGGTTTTAGAGCTGTAGTATTTGAGCGCATTCAATAACATTTCTGTCAACACAATAATTAAGGTGGATTCGGTGGCACCGTAACGCTCAAAATGAATGGCATCATTATTAAAACCGGTCACTTCTAACGGAAAAAACCGCTCTTCAATCCAAGCGACAAGCCGTTCTAAACGAGATGCCTCTAATAAGGCAGAAAAACTCTCTTCCCACGCGGCTTGTAATTGTTCTTCTAGCTGAAAATGGTCTTGGAGCCATTGTTTGCGCGTGGTGGTGGCGGATTTTTTTTGCATTGTCAATCGTCAAAACTTGTTTGATGACGGTAATAAGGTTTTTTCCAACACACTGAGTATGGTGCCCTCACCTTGCATATCTTGTTGTAATTTTAGACGTAATTAGCTTCGCTGACTTCGTATCATGGTTCAGTCATTAAGTTCTTTTTCAATGGCGCGTGCAATGAGTGGTGCTTTTTTGCGTAGCGTCTCAAGAGGTAATCCCTCTCGATACATCTCATACCACGCTTCCCTTTGTCGAATGATGGCAGCACCATCGCTAAGTTGTCAAACGTTTTAACGTTTCTTCAGCGACTGAGCGAATTTTATCAGGAATATTGTCCGTCAGTCGCAGTTCTAAGGTGAGAAGTTCGAGTTCAAACCAATCATCTTGAACTTCGTAAGGAGCAAGCCACTCCCTTGAGGGCTTTTTCGCCGAATTGATTGTCGGAAAAATGTAACGGTAGTTGTTCCATTCATAAACGATTTTCAAAACCTTCTGCCAATGCGGGGCGAAATTCACCCCAATACGGAGGATAATCGGTGTTGCCGGGGTGCTCATTGAGACAGTCGTTGCCCTTTTTTCTGACCTTTTGATCAAAATCTTTGGGTTCGGCTACTTTCTTAACTCGAATCATTACAACTTTTTGGCTTTCTCTTCATACATCACCCAACGGGGCCAAAATGGAGCATCAGGTGGTAGCGTTTTTATGAGTTGCTGATAAACAATATTTTTTTTCTGACTATCCGCACTTTGCATCAGTCTTGTGGCAGCCTCTATCGCCTTTTCCGCCTCTAATGACCGTGCTTGTTTTAAGCCAAACACTTCAGAAATCAGCCAGCCAGTCACATCTCCATGTTTTGCCCAAGGCAATATTTCTACTTTAACTTTTTGTTTATTCAGATAAAAATTAAAAAGACGAGCCGTGTCCGCATGAAATTCTGGTTCAATAGAGGCTAACACCAATGGCGCGTGTGTCCCGGCAATCATTTGCACCGCCATGTCTTCGCGCAAGTGGCGTATAACCCGCAACAAAGCCGGCAATAAACAGCGTTGCCATTGGGGATGAAGGTGCGATTCTGCCTCATCAAGTAATAATCAATGACTTACGGGATAGACAATCAATAAACTTATTTGCATATTAAAATAATTAATTATAGCTGATTTACCGCAATAATCAAGGCGTAGCATCATAGCAACATAATAAATCGCCAAACTGTGACGCTCCAGATTTATTAGCTGGAGGCTTTAAATTTAAGCAATCCCATTCAACGACCCAATGCCATTAAGTTAAGCATAAATGCGTTTTTTTTGTAGGGTGGGTAGAGCTTCGCTGCACCCACCAACTCGTTGAAATTTATAACAATGGTGGGTTTCGCT
>JSZA02000169.1 GCA_000785145.2 Candidatus Thiomargarita nelsonii | reverse complement strand
CGCACCTTTTGTCAATGTAGATAGATAAATCATACGTGACAAGACGGTGCGTCGGACGCACCCTACAATCCAGGCTACGCTTGCTTGGAATCCATGGAGTACAACAAATGGAGGACAACGAATCCTTATTATTGTTTTTTTTATCTTTTTATATTCGTTGTTTTCCATTCGCTGTACTCTCTTCAAAGTTTAAAGCGTCAAACTAAAGTCTTCCACCAAGGCACCCGGCAAGCGCACACTGTCTGTCGAACGCGCCTCATAAGTACTGGTATCAAGAATAAATTCCCGCTCCGCCGTCAAAGCCATCAACTTATCTCCCAAAATATGATAAAGCGTCTCATCAAAACGCATCACCGATAGGGGAGCGACAATTTCTCCATTTTCTACCCAAAAAGTCGCAAAGCGCGTCATGCCCGTCATTCGACAGGCGGCGCGATCGGAGTAATTTAAATACCACAAATTATTGATATAAATACCCTTGTCCAAGGTTTTCAGCACATTCGCTTGCGGAAATTCGCCGGCGGCTAAGTCAAGCGAAGTGGGGACTTCTTCACTATTTGCACCATTCGTTTTAACGCTATATTCTTGAGCAGAACGCGGCGAGACAAGGGCTTGGTTATAAATGCCTTGCTTTATCAAAGAGACTTGTGCCGGTTTAATAAATCCTTCGGCTTGAAATGTGGGCGCGATGCCTTCTTCTGTGTTTTCAGTCAGGCTCACGCTGGGGTGTAAATGTTGCGCGGGGGCTTCAAGCATTCGCAAGAAGGGACTTTCTTTAGAGCGTTGCGCTTTGAGCCCAAAACCATCCCAGCAGAGTAGTTGTAAAATCTCAGATAAAGCGGCGGGGGCTAGATAAACGCGATATTGTCCCGCTTCGATGCGATGAGGCTGACGTTTTAATATTTCTAATTCGCCAAGGGATTGGGCAATTTTGTCTTGAAAATGGGCATTTTCCCATTTAAATCCAGCATAAGCCGATTTGACTGCCTTATCTTTGTCGTGATAAAAACTCCAGTCCAGATTAAAGCTATAACGGCTATGCCAATTGCGTTGCCCTAGCGAATTGGCAAATCCCGTTAAAATGCCCCCAGACGCATAATGTCCTACAAAATCATGGCCTTGGCTGGCGGATAAAATCTCTGTCAAAGCGTCTTTAGCATCCGGCAATTGGTCTGTGCCAATAGATTCGTTAGAGTTGATTTGGGTGTTATATAATAAATAAGGATCATCGGGCACATAAGGCAATTTGCCCCGTAATGCCGAGAGCAAGCTTCTCACTCGTTCATAATCGGTGCGCGTATCGCCGCTGAGTGTCAATTGTCCGCTGGCGTGACGCTTGCCTTTTATCAGGTCAATTTCAAGATAGCGCTGTTCAACGCTGCCCGGTTGTCGGACTTTGCCCTTGTTAAAGCGAACAAAATCTGATTGTTCTGCCGCCAATTGGCACAAATAGTTTTCATTGTTTTGTAGCTGTTTGTCGATATAATCAGCCAGTGCATAAAAATAGTCTTGCATTATACGCCTCCAAATACGTCAACATTGTCAAATAGACAAACGGGGGAAGCATGTCCCACTCGAATCACCTGATTAGGTTCTCCTTTTCCACAATTGGGCAATCCCAAGACTTCAAAGCTGTCAACATTTCCCACTTTTTTCAGGTTGCGCCAAAAGGTGGCCGAAATGCCGCGATAATTAGGATTTTTAACCACTTGTGTCAATTCTCCCTTTTCAATCAATTGTGCCCATTCACAACCAAATTGAAATTTATTACGTGAATCGTCAATTGACCAAGAAAGATTGGTTTGCATAAAAATGCCCCGCTCAATATTACTGATCATGTCATCAAAACGGCTCTCGCCCGGCTCAACATTGAGATTCGCCATGCGATCTATCGGTGGACGATTCCAACGGGTGGCGCGTGCATTGGCTACGCCCGCTAAGCCGGTGCGAGCTTGTGATGTCACGCCACCCAAGGGGGTGGTCAGAATTCCATCACGAATGATATAGGTTTTTTCCGCCGGCAAGCCTTCGTCATCAAAGCCATAACTGGCAAATTGTTCAGAATGCGTGGGATCAAATGTGACATTCAGCAGGGGCGCACCATATTGATATGTGCCAAACATGTCTAAGGTGACAAAACTGGTACCGGCATAGTTGCGCTCATCTCCCAAAATCCGATCTAATTCTAAGGGATGCCCAATAGATTCATGGATTTGCAACATCATCTGATCAGGTGCCAATATTAAGTCCATGGATTCAGTCGGACAATTCGGTGCGGCTAATAGTTGCAAGGCTTCTTCAGCCAATTGTTGCCCTTTGCCTAGAAAACGGATGTGCTCTAAGCCACCTTGCCATGCGTAGCCGCCAAAACTACGATATTGCGTATCAACACCTTGGTTGGCAGTCACGCGCATACTGGGTATCAGATACTGATGACTTTGTGTGATTTCTCCCCCTTCATGGGTTAAGTATAATTCTTCGGTTTGCACTGAGTCTAATTGGGTGTGCCAATCAACAATTTTATCATTTAGTTGACATTGGGCGGATTCGCTTTGCAATAAGTCGAGCTTATCTGCGATAGATGTACTGTCCCAAGGTTTTTCAACTTTGGTGTGATATTCACCTTGCCCTTGTGGCATAGTCAGTTTGGAGAAATCTATTATCATGTTTTCTCTGCACAGTGATGCCCAATGTCGCGCCCGTGTGACAGCCTCGCGCAGCCCCGCTTCGCTCAAGTCGCTGGTTGCGGCATAACCCAAGCCGCCTTTTTCAATGACGGTTAACATGATGCCAACATCATGGCTTTGGGTGGGCGGTTCAGTGATATTTTGGCGCACTCTCAATGTTTCAGAGCGTTCTTCTAGGTAGCGCAAAGAACAAAAGTCGACTTTGGGGATTATTTTGTGAAAGCGTTGTTTTATTATGTCGTGCATGTGTTTTTTCCTTAACTTGCTATAGATGTTCAGAAAAATAAATTCGCAAAGGGCAACCACAAGGGATTGCCCCTACAATATCCCTTGTGGTTGCCCCTGTGTGAAATTATTTATCTGAAAAACTATATCAAAAAAATGATGATAATTCGCTGACTTGGTAGGAGTCCAAGATTTATCTTGGACGTCCGCTGCACTTATATTTCTGAACACTCAACAACTTTAAATTCAACACGACGATCAATGGCATCTTGGGCATTGTCTGTTCCTGAGCCAACGATATTTTCCCTGAAACCTTTACCAATCGCTTTTGATTTTTGCATGATCTCAAAAAAATTATTCTGCAAAAGTTGCCGAATTCTTTTGGCGCGTCGTAAAGACAATTTGTTATTGTACTCTGCTCCCCCACTGTGACTGCTGTGACCAACGATATGGAGACAATGACCGCTGTTATTGAAGTTTTTGCCTATTTGGCGCAACCAAATATTATACTGATTTTGCATCTTTTTATCTAAGTTTGTGGTATCGACTAAAAAAAGAAATTTTGCACTTAAATTTCTTTTTTCAACACCAAGAGACACTAACTGGCCAAACGCCTTTTCAGCCTCATCCCAACGTCCCAAGTTGATATAAGTCATATACAATCTTGCATAAGTCTTCATCATCTTTTTTCCCTCTTTGTGTTGACGGATTTTGGTGAAAACAGACAGGGCTTGTTCGTAATTTTGCTTTGAATAGGCTGTTTCTGCCTCAGTCATCAAAGCATTGAAATAGTCATCTTGTTGTTTTACCTGTTCACCCACAGATGCTTTCATCATTTTAACAAACCTTTCAGTTCGCTTATCTTCGATAATCATCGGACTCTCGACTATAGGCGTATAGTCCAACTTTTTATCTGAAATCCAAACAGTTGAGCGAGCGACAACCTTTTTCGTTTTTCGATCCAATACCAATGAAACAACACGGTAGTATTTCTTTCTTTCTGAGCTTGAACTGGTGTCATAACGAATAATGCCGTACATAGAATAATCAGCATCAGCTACATTTTTCTGTGTCATTCGAGAAATGGCAAATTTCTTACCGAATTTTGTATTCGTTTCGGCAAAAATCTTTCTTTCAATATCTCGACTGACTTGGACAACTTCTCCGCTGTTTACATCAATAAATGGCTCTAAGACGATCTTTTTTTGCCCATTTTTCAAAATGGCTTGACTTTCCATTTTCAATTTTCCAAAAAAGCTTTGGTTATTAATAACTTGCTGTAGCAAGTTATTAGTCAATATAGGGATAGCATCGTGAAATCTGAGTGGAATTTCAGATGGCTTCTTGACATTTTGTGGTGTGCATGAAATGAGTGTGATGATACATAAAATCGAAAGTATCACCCATCGTTTAATGTGATACATCTATTCCTCCTAATTGTAAGGGGTTTTAACGACAGAACGTTGCTCGTATAAAATATACGTTATCAATTTAACTCAATTTTCGTTGTTTCGGGAAATCCGCTGCGCTCCATTCCCGAAACAACTTTTAACGATAGAACGTTGCCCGTATAAAATACTATATTTAACTCAATTTTAAATCTAAAGTCAAACGAAAGTTATATATTGTTGTCAGTTACAGTGTTTTTTATTAAACCCCCTCTGCTGGGCGGTTAGCGGCTCAATACCCAATGACAATTGGGTGCTAATTTCTCTGCATTTGCGGTCTTGTTGAGGTGGCTTAATTGGTAAACGCGCTGGCTTTTGTTGAGGGCGTTTTTTACGTTCAAGTTTTTCACGTTCATTTTTTAAACGCTGTCTTAAATCAGCTAATATGGACGAGTGCGGATTGACCTTTTCTAAGCCTTTTAAATAATTGGAGACTTTGTGCAGTTGTTTTTTTATGAATGCCTTTTTTGCCCATTTTTGGTAACGGCGTTCTATTTTGTGCAAGCCCTCCAAGGCTTTGGCATTAGCAGTCTCTAGCTTCAAGACTTTTTGATAGCAAGCCAGTGCATTCCCCCCTCTACCACTGGTGAGACGTTGAGCATTCAAATGTTTTTGACATTTTTGCAGCTCCTCTGCCACTAAACGTGCTGCCTGCTCTCGTTTTATGGCCTGCTTTTGTTGACGTTTTATGGCCTGCTCTTGTTGACGTTTTATGGCCTGCTCTTGTTGACGTTTTATGGCCTGCTCTTGTTGACGTTTTATGGCCTGCTCTTGTTGATGTTTTATGGCCTCCTCTTGTTTTTTTGCCTCCTCTTCTTGTATCGGCAGTTGAGGGTTTTGAACTGGTATTGGCTGTTTGAAGTGCCACCAGGCTGCAAAACCAACCACTATGGCAAGCAGCATGACAAGGACTAAATCCACTGGAGTTTTTTTTGGAAAAAGCTCTGCTAAAAATTGACTCGCCGTCGGCGTTCTATCATCCTGATAAAAAGCTAAAGCACGCAAGAGTGCCTTATTTTGTTTATTATTCAATTCTTTAATGGGCTTGGGAGACAATTTGTCATATTTAGCCTGGCTCGCTTTTTTTCTATTAAAGGGGTGTTTTCCCGACAGTAATTCATAAGTCACACAAGCTAACGCATAAATGTCATCACGCTTATCGGGATTTTTACCTAATAGCATTTCACAACTGGCATAGGCGTCGGTTAATGCCCCTAAATTGCCAGGATCAAATTTTGTTTCATCCCGTTCCGATTGTTCTAGTGGTCGTGCAATCCCAAAATCAATGACTTTGGCTATCTTCGCCTCGGGATCATAGAACACATTGGCGGGTTTGAAATCCAAATGTGCGATACCTTTTTGATGGGCGTATGCCAATGCCTGAGCTATATCCTTGATGATCGGCTCTGCTTCGCTGAGGGAGAGGCCATTTTTGTGAGTTTTAATGAATTCATTTAATGGAATCCCCTTTAAAAGCTCCATCACCATAAAAAAGGCATTACCGATGCGACCTAAACTATGCGCTTTGACAATCTTAGAATGATTAAGCCTTTTATAGCGCTTAAATTCACGTACCAGTGCTTTTAACGCATCAGGATGTTTTTTGAAATCTTGACTTAAAAATTTGATGGCGACATAGCTATCGCGTGCATCTCCAGCTTCCTGAATCAAGTCGGTAGCTTTCCAAACCACGCCCATGCCACCCTTGCCAAGCTCTTCTTCCAAGCGATAAGTATCTTGAATGATCAGCCCCGGCTTGATATCCGGTTCCTCACTCTCATCCCATCGTGAGGGACGATACCAGCTGGACGCGCGGCTAGATTTGAGACTGTGAGACTGTGTTCGCCTGGGCCGTGTTTTGTTAAGTGTGGAATTGGAAGTTTCCATAATTTTTTTTTTGGAGTCGCCCAAGATAAAAACTATCAGCAAATCGTGCAAGGGACGCCTTGCACTTCAGAAAAAGTCTTAAATCAATAGCATAAATAATTGTTTTTTTTAAGTTAAACAAATTTCCAACCATGGTAGGGTGGCTATCGCTGCGCGTATCCACCTGATTAATCTATAAGTTTTGGTGGATACGCTATCGCTTAATCCACCCTACATAAGCTTGGAGTCCAAAGCTTTAGCTTTGGACTCCAACAACAATGTCAAGTCAAAAAAAAAAACTTGAACATTGAGTTGTACTTGAATAGATGCCATCAAACGCAACAATTCTGTTATGATTTTATATTTAAAAAGGATAGCATCTATGAAACCCGCCCCATTAGCCTTTTTAGGACTAAGCCTTTGGCTAACATTAGCCATTGCCGCCAGTTTGCGCCCATCTATCATAACTTATTGGCAAACCGCTGCCATCATCTTACTACTCTTAGCACTTATTGACGCTTGGCGAGTTTGGCGACTGCCCTCAATTCAAGTGCAACGCCAAGTCCCCAGTTCATTACCTTTAGGCGTTTGGAATCAAGTGATCCTCCGGCTCCACAATCCCACGAGGCACAGCCGCCTTGTGGAAATCTTTGATGACTACCCTATCCACAGCGACTTACAAGGCTTGCCACAACGCCTCACTATCCCCAACTCTGCGAGTATAGAAACCCAATATCGTCTCCGCCCCCAACAACGCGGTGCAACAGAATTTGCAGGGCTACATTTATTATTCTACTCTCCGTGGCGATTTTGGAAAAAATACCGTTATATCGAACTCAAAACACCTATACGGATTTATCCTAATTTTGCCACTATCACTAAATACGCCCTATTTGCCGCTGAAGACAGACTAGGACAATTAGGTATCCGTCAACGACAACGACGCGGAGAAGGCTTAGAATTTCACCAACTGCGTGAATACCGCACCGGCGATGCCTTGCGTCAAATTGACTGGAATGCCACATCTAAACATAAAAAATTGATTTCAAAAGAATATCAAGATGAGCGTGATCAACAAATTATCTTTTTAATTGACTGTGGGCGGCGCATGTTGGCACAAGATGGTCCACTCTCACATTTTGATCACAGCCTCAATGCTATACTATTACTCTCTTATGTGGCATTGCGACAAGGCGATGCGCTAGGGCTGATGACATTTAGCGGAGAACAACGATGGCTCGCCCCACGTAAAAGCATCAACACAATAAATGTTATCTTAAATACACTCTATGACTTACAACCCAGCAAGCACGCCAGTGATTATTTAAACGCCGCAAAGCAACTCATGTGTCGTCAAAAAAAACGGGCATTAATTGTCCTGATTTCCAATTTACGCGATGAAGACAATGACGAATTGTTACCCGCATTGCAATTGCTCCGCAAAAAACATCTTGTTATAGTCGCCAGTTTACAAGAACGAATACTCAATGAAGTGCTAGAACAACCGGTGTATCATTTTGAAGATGCCCTGCGCCACGCTGCCACCCTTCACTATTTAAATGCCCGTCAAAGGGCTCATGATACTTTAAAAAGTCATGGCATTGTTTATTTAGATACTGTGCCTGAACAATTACCAGTGAGGATGGTTAATCGTTATTTGGATATTAAACGGAGTGGTGTGTTGTAAATCAATTTAAAAATCCTATTTCTTCAAGAAATAGGATTTTTTTCGTGACTTCGTATCGGGAAATCCGCTCCGCTCCATTCCCGAAACAAAAATCCTATTTCTTTCGTTGTTTCGGGAATGGAGCTGCGCGGATTTCCCGAAACCCTCGAACTTTTCGTTGTTTCGGGAATGGAGCTGCGCGGATTTCCCGAAACCCTCGAACTTTTCGTTGTTTCGGGAATGGAGCTGCGCGAATTTCCCGAAACCCTCGAACTTTTCGTTGTTTCGGGAATTCCGCTACGCGGATTTCCCGAAACAATTAAATCGCATCAAAAAAAAAACATTCCACACGATCATGAAAATGCCCGAAAAAATTCAACAACAAGCAACCCAATTACGCGAGAGCCTCAATAAACACAACTATTATTATTATGTGTTAGATGATCCCCGCATACCCGACAGCGAATATGACCACTTAATGCGAGAATTGCAGGCACTTGAGGCACAATACCCCCAACTCATCACGCCAGACTCGCCCACTCAACGTGTCGGTGCCGCCCCATTAAGTGCATTTGCCGAAGTTGTCCACAGCATACCCATGTTATCTCTAGGCAATGCCTTTGAAAATAAAGAAGTCCACGACTTTGATAAACGGGTGCAAAAAGGTTTAGGCGTACACAAAATTGAATATGTCGCTGAGACTAAACTGGATGGACTTGCCGTCAGCATACGTTATGAAAATGGCATACTTGTCAAAGGCGCGACACGGGGAGATGGCAATCGCGGCGAAGATGTGACACTCAACGTCAAAACCATCAAAGTGATACCTCTCCGTTTACAAGGAGACGATTATCCGCCTATCTTAGAAGTGCGTGGTGAAGTGTTTATGCCAAAAGCCGATTTCAAAAAATACAATCAACGACAAATCGCTAAAGGTGAAAAAACGCTGGCAAATCCACGTAATGCCGCTGCGGGCAGTTTGCGTCAATTAAAATCTCGTGTCACTGCCCGTCGTCCATTGACATTTTTCACTTATGGTATTGGCGTGGTTGAAGGGGCGGAATTACCTAACCGCCACAGCGACATTTTACAGCGTTTACAAAAATGGGGCTTTCCCATTTCTGACGAGACACAAATCGTCAACGGAGTCCAAGGCTGCTTAGATTACTACCAAAATATACAGGCACAACGCGACGCCCTGCCCTTTGACATTGACGGCGTAGTCTATAAAGTCAATCGCATCGAACAACAACAAAGCTTGGGATTTGTCTCCCGCGCCCCCCGCTGGGCGATTGCCCATAAATTCCCAGCCGAAGAAGCTCTAACCCAAGTTTTAGATATCGATATACAAGTCGGGCGCACTGGCGCATTAACACCCGTTGCCCGTCTTGCCCCCGTCAACGTCGGCGGAGTCACCGTCACCAATGCCACGCTGCATAATCAAGATGAAATTAAGCGCAAAGATATCCGTATCGGGGACACCGTCATAGTGCGCCGTGCTGGTGATGTCATACCCGAAGTCGTGCGCCTCGTTCCAGAAAAACGCCCACAAAATACCCAAGCATATCTTTTACCCGACAAATGTCCCGATTGTGGCTCAGAAGTCACCCGCATCAAAGACGAAGCGGTGCTACGTTGTACAGGCGGCTTATTTTGCCCAGCGCAACGCAAACAAGCATTACAACATTTTGCCTCACGCCGTGCGATGGATATTGACGGATTAGGAGAAAAACTGATTGAACAATTGATAGACAATGAATTAGTCAAAAACATTGCCGACATTTATAGCATAAGCCATGAACAATGGGCGGGCTTAGAACGCATGGGCAAAAAATCTGCCGAAAATATGATAAAGGCGCTAGAAAAAAGCAAATCTACCACCTTAGCCAAATTTCTCTATGCGCTTGGCATCCGCGAAGTGGGCGAAACTACTGCCAGCATCCTCGCACAACATTTTGGCAACATCGACAAGCTCATACAAGCAACAAAGGCAGATTTACAAAAAATCCCTGACATTGGACCTGTGGCGGCTCAACAGATTGTTGCTTTTTTCCAACAAACGCATAATCGTGAAATCATTCAACACCTACAAACGGTGGGCGTGCATTGGGCAGCGCAAAGCGAGCCACAAACAACAGACTCATTAACGGGACAAACCTTTGTTTTAACCGGCACATTAAGCACTATGACTCGTACACAAGCCAAAAGCCGTTTACAAAACTTAGGCGCAAAAGTCAGTGGCAGCGTATCTAAAAAAACGCATTGTGTCGTGGCGGGCGAAAAAGCAGGCAGTAAATTGAAAAAGGCGCAAGATTTAGGCGTGAAAATCATTGACGAAGCGGGCTTGAGAGCCTTGTTGGGGGATTAAATTCAGAACGCAGGCTCTGGTGATTTCTAAAAACCCAAAACATCTTGAACTTGTTTAATAATCGGCAAATCATCAGAGTTAATCTCCACAAAATAACATCCGATACGATACAACGTCGGATTGATATCGGGTTTCATCCATCGAATTTCCACTTGTAGATTAATAAATTTCTTAGTAAATTCATCAAAATCTGGCAATTGAAGACTAACATTTTTCACCTGACCCTTTTGAAAGGCGCTGAGTTTATCTGTGATGATAATCATCATGCCTTCATTTGATAGATTGACCAAATGCCCCAATGGCTCGTGCGTCTTCTCATCAAGAATATTTAAATAAAACAAAAGTTCCTTGCGCGGGGGGCGTGGGGGATATTCATTTTCCATAAGTTCTCAATCCTTCTACTAAGCGATTTTGTGCATAAACAATAGCAGAAATACAACAAAGTTTGCAAGAAAAACTACTCCATAAGTCCAAGATAAATCTTGGACTCCTTTATATAATCTAATCAATAAATGAATAAATATTTTCACCAAATCATCCTACCTCAAAGCTGTTTTCTATGCGGAGATAGCAGCACACAAACGCTCTGTACAGCCTGTTTAGCCGATTTACCTTATCACAACAACACCGCTTCTTGTATTTACTGTGCCAAAAGCTTAGAAACGGAGGGTGTCTGTTCAGAATGCCAAACCCAATCGCCCCCCTATACGAAAACACAAGCCATCTTTTCCTATATTTATCCCATAGACAAACTGATTATAGCTGCAAAATTTGATCAGAATTTGGCTGTATTAAATCTATTAGGCAAGCTGATGGCACAACATTTGACTATTGATCCACGCCCTGATATTTTAATTCCAGTACCACTACATGCCAAACGATTACGCCAACGCGGTTACAACCAATCACTAGAACTGGCTAAACCTATTACAAAACAGACGGGCATTCCTTTAGACTACAAAACTTGTAAACGCATAAAAAATACGCGCCCACAAACCAGCCTGTCAGCTAAACAACGTCAAAACAATTTGGTGGGCGCATTTTCTGTACAACGCCACCCCCCACAACACTGGCAACACATTGTTTTGATTGATGATGTGATGACAACGGGTACAACTGTGACAGAATTGGCAAAAGTATGGTTAGAAACAGGCGTGCAACGTGTCGATGTATGGTGCTGTGCGCGTGCGTAAATAGGAGTTCAAGATTTATCTTGGACAGAACGACAGGAATTACTTTGATTTGAATAAAAAAAACCGTATTCACATTATATGCTTTGGCAACCTATGGTTTGGAGACGACGGATTCGGCATTCACGTCTATCGGCAACTTGCAAAACGAGCACTGCCTCAACACATCAAACTTTTCGATGCCAGTCTTCTTGGCATGGGCGCATTAAATTGCTTTGAAGATTGCGAAAAAGCCATCGTGGTTGATGCCATAGACTATATGGGAAATGCCGGCAAGGTACACCGACAAGACATTAAAGACATTAAACCGGCAGCCGCTCATTATAATACGACTCATAATCTGGGAATAAATCACCTTTTGCAACTCCTCCCAATTATATTTGAGAACAAAACACCACCAACAATATTGATTTACGCCGCCGAGATTGCTAAACTACCTGAAAATTTTAGCGATCAACTAAGCCACCCAATGCAAAATGCCGTGGGCAAAACAGTCCAACTCATTAAACAAGAGATATTCACAAAAACACATTCTGACACGAAACTTTCAAACCATTTTAACCAAAATGAAACAACGAGTCCCCGGCATCGACAAAGTGGATATTATCATCAATGAAGCCGGGCAAATTTTACTCAAATTTGGTGATAATAGTTTTACCGATCCGTTTATTTCAAAATACACCTCTGATGGCACCATAAAAATGTTCGCCTATTTAGTGTTATTGCATGATCCCACCCCGCGTCCATTGCTCTATATTGAAGAACCTGAAAATTATCTTTATCCGACTTTATTAAGAGGGCTCGCCGCCGAACTCAGAGAATATGCAGTACGTGGCGGACAAGTCTTTGTTTCTACCCATTCCCCTGATTTTGTGGATAAATAGAAGAATTGTTTTTAGTCAAAAAAGAACAAGGCAGTAGTCACATATTTTCAGCTAAAAAATATGATGAGCAGATAACCGAACTATATGAAAATGGTTGTGAATTAGGTTGGTTATGGCAACATGATTATTTCAAAGGGATTAATCCATGATAGTTGATAAGATAACAAAAGTTAATCGCCTCAAAAAAAAAACGCAATGGCTCAGTTTTCAGATCGCTTTAAAAAGGCTCGAAACCCAAAAAAAAAAAACAAAACGACACCCAATTATTATCGAAGAGATATTGTAGGGTCAATGCCATTGGCGTAGGGGCGGGCAACCACAAGGGATTGCCCCTACACCCGCCCCTACGAGAAATCACGGTTTGTAGGGGCAATCCTTTATGGTTGCCCTCTTAACGAAGGTGGCATTGTATTGTAGGGTGGGTAACGTCTTTTTGTTACCCACCAGCCCACTTTAAAAAGGCTCGAAATGCATTAAAAAAAAATCAAACGACACGGATTATATACAGAGACTTTCTTTGAGCAGCGTATCCACCTTAATTTTAATCCGTTGACTCCTCAAATCCGCTGTACTATAAGGATGGATTATTTATGAACACGCTACAAATATCAGATTTATTATTGACAACATAATTATAACTAATAATCAGTGTTATTATAAATAAATCAGTTAGATATAATGTAAATGGGTGAGATTCAGACAAAAAAACTTGGCTTATCCTTATTAATAATTTGGTATCAAAAAAAATTTTGCAAAATTTAGAAAATTGTCCGTCTAAAAAAAAGAGTTTGCAATGCGGTTAATGTAATGGTTGCAACTTAAAGAGTGGCTCAAGGTTTTTTAATTTAAAATAGGAATCTCAAGTCTCATTTATTTAATCCGTTGACTCCCCAACTCCGTTGTACTAAAGAATGGATTGTAAACACGCTATAAAAATCAGAATTATTATTGATAAGATAAAAAAAATAATCGGTGAGGTTTAGACAAAAAAAACTTGCTCTGTTTTTTGAAATTTTGGATAATACGATCCCCCAGACAAAGGGGCATAACTTAAGGAGAATTTTTATGTTATTTAGAAGATTGTTATTAATAGCGATAGTTTTAATATCGCATATCACCCAAGCGGCAACTAATTGCGCGTCAGTGACAGAAATACCATCAACGGAGTGTGAAGTTCTTGTGACTTTGTATAATAGTACGGGTGGAGATAATTGGGATGACAACAACGGATGGCTTGAGACGAATACGCCTTGTAGTTGGGAGAGAGTGGCATGTAGTGATGGGCATGTATTGGAGCTCGATCTGTCTTACAACCAACTCACCGGCACAATCCCAAGTGAATTGGGTAAATTGACTAAATTGAAGTCTCTCGATCTGAGTGCCAACGATGGACTCACCGGCACAATCCCAAGAGAATTGGGCAATTTGGTCAATTTGATATCTCTTAATCTGTCGAATGGCTGGTATTCCCCCATCAAACTCACCGGCTCAATCCCAAGAGAATTGGGCAATTTGACTAATTTGAAGACTCTCTATCTGTCTTACAATGGACTTACTGGCTCAATCCCAAGAGAATTGGGCAATTTGACTAATTTGGAGACTCTCTATCTGTCTTCCAACGATCTCACCGGCTCAATCCCAAGTGAATTGGGCAATTTGACTAATTTGGAGACTCTCTTTCTGTCTTACAACGATCTCACCGGCTCAATCCCAAGTGAATTGGGCAATTTGACTAATTTAGAGTGGCTCTATCTGAGAAATAACGAACTCACTGGCACAATCCCAAGAGAATTGGGCAATTTGACTAATTTAAAGTGGCTCTATCTGAGAAATAACGAACTCACTGGCTCAATTCCAAGTGAATTAGGTAATTTGTTCTATTTACAAACTCTCGAACTGCATAACAACCAACTCACTGGCTCCATCCCAACAGAAATTGGGAATTTAACTAAATTAAAGTCGCTCCATCTGGAAAACAACCAACTCACTGGCTCAATCCCAAGTGAATTAGGTAATTTTCTCTATTTGCAGTGGTTCTATCTGAATAACAACCAACTATGCGGCGAAATCCCAATTGAATTGAAAAAACTGTCTAACTCTAATATAAAAGAGCCTGATGATTGCTACCGTGAAAGTTGTTTAGACATAAACAACAACCACCTAACCGCCTCCAACCCCGAACTAATCGCATGGCTAGACACCTACAACCCCGGCTGGGAAACCACACAGACACCTTGCCTTCAAGAATGCAAACTACAATTCTTATTCTCCACCTACAGCGTAGTAGAAAGTACGCAAGCATCCATTACCGTTACCCGTATCAATAATAGTGACGGAGCAGTATCAATAGAATACGCCACCAGCAACGGCACCGCCACAGCCCCCAACGATTACACTCAAAGCACTGGCACCTTGAATTGGAGTAATGGTGATAACGCAGACAAAACTTTCACAATAGATATCACTGACGACAGCACTTTGGAAAGCAATGAAACACTTATTGTGAGTTTGGGCAATCCTACAGGTGCCAACTTGGGATCACCAGATACAGCTCTACTAACGATTACAGATAATGACATCTGCAATCAAGTCACCGAAATTCCAAAAGAGGAGTGCCAAATCCTTATCACCCTCTATGAAAATACGAATGGTAGTAAGTGGGAAAATAATAACGGGTGGAATGTGACGAATACGCCTTGTAGTTGGAATGGAGTGACATGTAATAGTGGGCGTGTATCGGAGATTGATCTGGAGGAGAACCAACTTCGTGGCTCAATCCCAAGAGAATTGGGTAATTTAACCAATTTAGTCAATCTCAATCTGTCTGATAACCACATCAGCGGTTCTATCCCAAAAGAATTGGGTAATTTGACCAAATTATACAATCTCGATCTGTATTTCAATGAACTCACTGGCTCAATCCCAAGTGAATTGGGTAATTTAATAAATTTAAAGTATCTCACTATGACTTTTAACCAACTCACTGGCACAATCCCAAGTGAATTAGGTAATTTAACAAATTTGGATATTCTCTATCTGCATCAAAACCAACTCACTGGCTCAATTCCAAGTGAATTGGGTAATTTGACCAATTTGACGAGACTCAGTCTGTATAAAAACCAACTCAGTTCAATCCCAAGTCAATTAGGTAATTTGAGCAATTTACAATATCTTACTTTGTCTAACAACCAACTCATTGGCTCAATCCCAAGTGAATTGGGTAATTTGAGTCAGTTGAAGGGACTCAGTCTGGAAGATAACTCATTCACCGGCTCAATCCCAAGTGAATTGGACAATTTGAGCAATTTAAAGTGGCTCAATCTGTCTTCCAACTCACTCACCGGCTCAATCCCAAGTGAATTGGGCAATTTGAGCAAATTGGAACAACTCAAGCTATATTCCAACCAACTCACCGGCACAATACCAAGTGAATTGGGCAATTTGAGTAATTTGTGGTTGCTCCATATGGATTTAAACTCACTAACCGGCTCAATCCCAACTGAATTAGGAAATTTGACTAATTTGAAGTATCTGTTTCTGAATTCCAACCAACTCACCGGCGAAATTCCAAGTGAGTTGGGCAATTTGAGCAATTTGACATCTCTCTATCTGTATGACAACCAACTCTGCGGAGAAATCCCATCCGAGTTAATGAAGTTGACGAATCTGCATCAGGCGCCTTATGGACTAAGATTACAAAACAACAACCTAATCAACACAGACACCGCATATTCCGCTAACCTCATTACATGGCTTGATGAAAAAAACCCTGAATGGCGTACACAAATATCCCCCTCCTACTGTGGCACCACCAACCACACCCTCACAATCACAAAAACCGGCAACGGCACAATCACCAGCACCCCAACCGGCATAAACTGCGGCACAGACTGCACCCACAACT
>JSZA02000152.1 GCA_000785145.2 Candidatus Thiomargarita nelsonii | reverse complement strand
AAAGCGCAACTACCAGTAACCCAAGCCAAAATAATCTGCTTATACAAAACGGACTTCATAGCCCAAGCTAGCCAAAACCCAGAATATCAAAGCCAACTCCACGATTTGGCTTACGTGATTTACACCTCCAGCTCAACCGGCACACCCAAAGGGGTTATGGTTGAACACCACTTATTTGAACATCAAACCATTGCGGAATTGGCAAGCGTCGTTGGCACTGAAATGAATCTCGAAGCTGAGCAAGGGCTAATCATGGGAAAAGTACCTTTAATCCCTATTCAACAGTGGTTTTTTGCGTTTTATTTTCCTGAATACTGGCATTTCAATCAATCCGTTCTCTTGAAAGCCTCACTTGTTTTCATTTTTTAAACCCTCTGCTAGTTCTCTTTCCATGTCTTCCAAGGTTTTAGGTTTACCTTGATAAGCGAGACAACCTGCGACATCATTAAGTGTGATGACAGGTGATTTGGTTTTCAGAGATCGCCTTTGGGCAGGCATTTCTAAAAAAGTAATCAGTATTTTTTGTGATTTTTCAATTTTTACAGGTTCTGACCAAACAATTTGTCCAAATTGATTAATTGTTGCTTCTATTGATAACATCTTATTCTCCTAAAATAAGCCCTTTTAAATTCTCTAGGCTGTACTATATATAAACAGATCCGGAGTCCAAAATTTATTTGGTTTCGACGAGACGCCCAGATTTGAATAAATCTTGGACTCCTGTGCATTAAATACGGGCTAGAACGCATAGACTTTTTTTTGCTCATTGCAAGTTTTTTTCAGTTTCCCTCCCGACGAATTTGAAAACACCATGCACACCAATTTCCTCTCCACCATAGTCCCGGGTATCATTTGCATCGGTGGAGTGTATTTTCTGCACTTTGGATTGGCAGCGGGCATGGTGACGTATTACATCGGCAGTTCAGTTGGCTTGTCTAATAGTTTGTTACCGCTGGTAAAGCATCAGGAAGATAGTAAATCCGAATAGCGCGGAAACAGGTTTGCAACCTGTTCCCGAACGTTTTTATTTGCTCATTGTTGCCTGAAACGTTGCGGACGTGGTTGCAAACCTTGTGGTCTAAGTCACTTACCATGCTAACTAAGTGTTGGTAATTTATTTAACCGCAACTCCCTTACTTAAGGTAACGAACCGTTGGTAGGTTCGGATCAACAGGAGGCGTGTCGCCGACGTTAAATAAAGTAATCTGCGTACCCAAGCGGGTTTGTACCACACCGCTTGCTAGCCCTTTGGAAAACAGCAGAATATCCAACGAGCCACCATAGTAGAAATTGCCGAAGCGAGTATAGCCCCGTTTGACCTGTTTGCCAGGCACGATATCATCAGCCAGTACCACCGAGCCGATGGTATTCAATCCCACCGGAATTGATGCCACATAACCGGTCAGTGTCCCACCATTTAAATCTTTGTATTTGACTTCAACGATAATCACACCGCGTTGGAACATTTGAAACTGGCTGAAATCCGTGCCGGGACGTCCCACATTGCCGTCGAAGGGCACCCAGTTTGGAAAGTCCTCATAACCGTAGAGACCGGTTTTGACGATTTCCGCATGCACTACTGTGCCGTTCACAGGTGAGTGGAAATGATGATAAGTATTGGGCATCAGTACACAAGACAGGCCCGTACCGCCATTGAACTGAGCTTTCAGTTCTTCCGGTGTCTCGCCTAACAGATCGTTCAAACTAATGGGAATATTTTTAACATCCAGTACCAAGTTTTCCTGCAAAGGATTTTGTATGTATTCCCGAGTCACGCTACCATCTTCCTGCTGTAGAACCTGAACCAGCGGATTCATGATGCAATCGGTGGGGGAGACGACGAGATAATCACGCTCCGGCATGGTGGCTGGGCGGCTAGGGATGGTTTGAGTAATCGGATCAGTCTTGATGTTGCGGGCAAAAAACTCATTGAAGGAGCGGTACTGATAAGTGTTATCAGGGTTAAGTTGGTAATCGCTGATTTCGATTCTCGGATCATACACCCATTCCGGCACTTTCTCAGCCGATGCCTTGCTCCACATAAACTCACCGCGTTGAACGCTGAAGTCCGTGGTGAACTTCAAACCAGTTAGCAGATTGCTGCTGGGGTCATTGGGAACTTTGCCTTGGACAAAATCTTGACCGGCCTGATTTCTGTAGTAGAACCAGGTAAACTCCTGGATGTAATACAAGCCGTTGTCATGACTGCCGTTAATATCCGGCAGGAAAGTACACCACTTGGTGAATTCATCGAGCATCTTTTGGACAAGCTTTGTGGCATCCGTACTTTGCCACGGATTGGGACACGGATCAGTCCCCTCGCAATATCCCACCGGTAATTCATGAAAATTGTCGTTGACTGTGGCAAGTGCCTCCCTAGTTTTATCATCACCCGCATATTGGGTGCTCAGATAGTCCAAAGACTCGTAGCACGGAGATGTTATCACTTTCAAAAGAAGATTCCGAGGCAACAACCTCGCCTTAGTTTTGAGTGGGTCCTGAAGCTTGTCCAAGTGTATGGCACGTACCTGCAATTCCTTTCGTGATATTTCTGTCTGATCGGCAGAAGCGCTGATGCTGCTGTAACATAAAGCCGACGCGCCAAGAAAAACCGGCAACGCTGTTTTGAATGATAGTTTCATATAAACTCCATTTGAGTTGTGATTATCCGGGCTTGGTTCTTAAAGTAGGCTAAAAACCAACCCCTATTCCACCAATTTTATTTTGAGGAAATTTTTACAACTATTTTTTACATATTAGACGCATTGTCAAAAAAATCAAAATGTGTTAGGGACAGTACCACTGACACATCAAACCTTTTCATACCCAGAAAAGGAGAGTCACAAGGCATTTTCTGGACATGCTAATAATCCCTACGAATTTAATGCTCCGCCGTGATGTTAGGCGGCAAGCTTGCTAAAATTATTATAAAAAATTGTTAATGTCAAGAAAAATTTTCCCATTCACTTACCGAAGGCTATCGAACACGGAATCTTTTTAAAAATCACTTTCAAACAGCTAACATATTTTGATACGCATTGTCAATGCGTAAGTCCTATAATAAATGATTGATTTTAGTGAAATCTTACTATTATTATTTTTAATATAAAAATCAATTAGTTGTATTTTTATAAGACTGGCATTGGGTTGAAATTAAGCCGAACGAGGCAATGTGCAGATACCGAGGAAGGCTAATGTAATTATCGGTATGAGGCGCACTGGCAAGACTTTTTTTTGTTATCAAAAAATACAGGAACTGCTTGCCACTGGGATTTCAATCACACAGATGCTTTACCTCAACTTTGAAGATGATCGCTTGCTTGGGTTTACGGTTCACGATTTTCAAAGCATCCTTGATGTTTATTATAGTAAATATCCGGCATATCGTGAGAGCCGATGTCATTTTTTCTTTGACGAAATTCAAAGTATTGCACAATGGGAATTATTTATCCGGCGTTTGTCATTCCGATTTTGCCGGACTGGGTTTGCAACCCCGTCCGCAACGTTTAAAACTATGACAAAGATTACTGCGTTGTGCGAAATTTAACGTAACGCTTATGGGTTTAAAATGACGACGCGCTTAAGGCGGATGGGCCTTTAACTCTCTCTGCTTCAAGCTTCAAATTAAAGTTGGTTAACTACTAGCGTGGCAGTTGGAACAAGCAAGTGAAACCGTGGACCTTAGGACAATGCCATATCGTATCGGGCAACCATAAAGGATTGCCCCTACAAAAATGGCATATCACGTAGGGGCAATCCCTTGTGGTTGCCCTTAACTTAGCATCTGTCATTTTACCCTCAATTCTCAAAGCGTAGGGGCAATCCTTTACAAAATGCTGTTTCGTTCATTACGCGGAGCGGATTTCTTTTATTAAGCTAGAAATCAGATTTTTTCAAAAAATCGGATTTCTTTGTTCATAAAGAAGGTCATTTTGACATAAGTAGTACAACGGATTAACGGAAAAAACTGATTAATATCTTGATAGTATTATGTTTATCAGATAATTCAGTCAATCCGTTGTCCGAATGGTTCGGCTTTTTATTCTCTCTGCCACACGCCCAAAATAAATTTTGGACACCAAATAAAGTTAGCAAGCGTAGGGTGCGTCCCACGCACCGTTTTTTTATACCGAGAGGTGCGTAGGACGCACCCTACGCTCGCTATATAAATATAGGTGGATACGCTACCGCTTAATCCACCCTACATGAGCTTAACTTAATGGCATTGAAGCGTAGGGTGCGTCCCACGCACCGTTTTTTTTATACCGAGAGGTGCGTAGGACGCACCCTACTCTGGACGTCCAAGATAAATCTTGGACTCCTTTAAACCTTACAGCGGCTTACTCACTATAATCTGAGGTTTTTTATCTGCTGGAAACTGCACACGCTTTGCCATCGCCGGATTGACATAGACTATCCCTTTTTCATCCACCAACATCACATATTTTATGCCCATTTGTCGCGCTATGCGATGCCAGTCTTGCAATCCTGCCACTGTCAAAGCCGTTGAGGCGGCATCAGCGAGTGCGCCACTGCGAGCAATGACTGTTACTGAGCTGAAACCTTGTGCTGGTTTGCCGTTGCGAGGATCAATAATGTGTGAATAACGCACGCCTTCATATTCTCTAAATCGTTCATAATTGCCTGAACTAATGACACTTTCTTCTCCGCTCACCGCGACTGCTGCTAATATATCTGTGCCATTTGGATGACGAATGCCTATTAACCAAGGCTTGTCTCCCTTTTTGCCAATCGCTTTGAGGTTGCCGCCGGCATTGATGATGGCATTCTGTACGCCGAGTTGACGTAATTTTTCAATCGCTAAATCAACCGCATAACCTTTGGCAAAGGCGCCAAAATCTAATTGTACTCCCCGATTCGTTGAATAAATCTGGTTGCCTTCACTATGAATATCTTCCATACTCGGCGCAAGCGCGACTAATTCGGCAATCTTTTCTGGCGATGGTGGTATAAATTCGCTGGATAAATCATCACTATGAAATCCCCATAGTTTTATCAATTGTCCTATCGCGGGATTAAATAATCCATCGCTTTGATTATAGAGGTGTTTTGATTTTTTTAATAAGGGTAATAGCGATGGTTCTGTCCAGACTTGTCCGGCGGCTATGGCTTGATTTAAGTCGGTTAAGGGGCTTTTTTGCCATGCGTGCCAGTTGTGGTGCATGCTTTGAAAATCTTTGGCGATGGTATTAATCGCTTCGCTGGCTTTTTGTTCAGATACGCCCCAAATGCTGATACCTACTAATGTGCCAAAGATATAAAATTGTTGTTGGTGGATTTGATGATTACAGCCGCTGAGGAGGAGTAATAATAAAATGAATGTGTAGGTGCGTGTTTGCATTTTTTTTCCATACGACGCGGAGCGTCGAGGCATGCATTCCCACGCAGAGCGTGGGAACGAGGACACGGGATATTTTCTCGTTCCCACGCTCTGCGTGGGAATGCCTGCTGCGACGCTCTGCGTCGCGGTTAGCGGTATTTTCTCGTTCCCACGCTCTGCGTGGGAATGCCTGCTGCG
This sequence comes from Candidatus Thiomargarita nelsonii, assembly GCA_000785145.2. Taxonomy (GTDB): domain Bacteria; phylum Pseudomonadota; class Gammaproteobacteria; order Beggiatoales; family Beggiatoaceae; genus Thiomargarita; species Thiomargarita nelsonii_B. The sequence goes on along the minus strand of JSZA02000152.1, from coordinate 10,699 downwards.
ACGCTCTGCGTCGCGGTTAGCAAGACTTACATATTATCTATAATACCATTAAAAGTCGCACTGGGTCTCATAACAGCCGAAACCTTTTCAAAATCGGGTTTATAATATCCCCCAATATCAACGGGTTTCCCTTGCACCGAGAGTAGTTCTTGACTGATTGTTTCTTCGTTCTCTGACAGTTTTTTAGAGACGTCAGCAAACTGAGAAGCCAGTTCCGTATCTTCGGTTTGGTTGGCAAGCGCTTCAGCCCAATACAGCGCTAAATAGAAATGACTCCCTCTGTTGTCAATCGTCCCCAATTTTCTTTGAGGAGATTTGTTGTTTTCCAGCAGTTTTTCGGTTGCTTGATCAAGCGCCTTTGCCAAAACTTTCGCTTGTGCATTATTTTCAACCGTTGCTAGTTGCTCCAAGGAGGGCACCAACGCTAAGAATTCGCCCAGCGAATCCCACCTCAAATAATTCTCTTTCAACAGTTGCTGTACATGTTTTGGAGCTGATCCACCAGCACCGGTTTCAAATAATCCGCCGCCTGCCATCAAGGGCACAATCGACAGCATTTTGGCAGATGTCCCCACTTCCAAAATGGGATACAAATCGGTGTTGTAGTCTCGTAACACGTTTCCAGTCACAGAGATCGTATTTTCTCCGGCTCTGATTCTCTCAACAGAAACTCGGGCGGCGTCTCTGACAGACATTATTTCAATATCCAAACCTGACGTGTCATGGTCTTTTAAATATTTCTCCACTTTCTTTTGGAGTTCGATGTGATGCTGCCGGTCTTTATCCAACCAAAAAATCGCTTTCCAACCCGTCGCTCGTGCCCTATTGACCGCTAGTTTGACCCAATCTCGAATGGGTTCATCCTTGACTCGTACCAACCGCCAAATATCTCCCTCTTCCACGGCCTGTTCGTGAATGGTTTTCCCCTGAGCATCGGTTACTAGGATAGTACCATCAGCCGGCACTTCAAAAGTGGTGGGGTGTGATCCATATTCTTCGGCCTTTTTTGCCATTAGGCCCACATTGGGAACTGTCCCCATTTTGGTGGGATCAAGCGCACCATTGGCAATGCAGTTTTTGATGGTCTCATCATAAAGAGCCGCATAAGTACTATCTGGAATAGTAAACTTGGCATCTTGAGTTTGACCCTCTTTGTTCCACATTTGGCCACCGGCTCTGATAGCGGCTGGCATCGAGGCATCAATAATGATGTCACTGGGTACGTGCAAATTGGTAATCCCTTTTTGGGAATCAACCATCGCTACGTCGGGGCTTGAGGCATAGACCTTTTGAATATCGGCTTCGATTTCTGCTTTTTGTGCTGCCGGCAGAGATTCTATCTTGTTATAGAGGTCTCCCAATCCATTGTTAAAATTGACCTTGAGTTGTTGCAAGGTGTCCGCATGTTTGTTGATGACTTCTGCAAAGAAAACTTTCACTGCATGTCCAAAAATAATGGGGTCAGAGACCTTCATCATGGTGGCTTTCATGTGCAGAGAAAAGAGTATCCCTTTTTCTTTGGCCTCATCAATTTGTTTGGCAAAAAATTGCACCAGTGCTTTTTTGCTCATAAATGTGACATCAACCACTTCCCCTTTTTCCAAGGGTACCGCTTCTTTTAAAACGGTTTCATTGCCATCTGTCCCTCGGAAAGTAATCTTTGCCTTAGTGTCTTCTCCCATCGTGGTAGATTTTTCATTGCTACGAAAATCTCCGGCGGACATGGTCGCCACATGGGATTTGGATGTGGAGTGCCATTCTTCCATGGAATGAGGATACTTTTTTGCGTAGTTTTTGACGGCGGTTGGTGCGCGTCTATCAGAATTCCCTTCTCTGAGTACTGGATTGACGGCTGAACCTAAAACGGTGGCGTATTTTTCCTTGATTGCTTTTTCTTCCTCGGTTTGCGGATTTTCTGGAAAACCGGGGATGTTGTATCCTTTGTCCTGCAATTCGGCAATAACGGCTTTAAGCTGGGGTACTGAAGCCGATATATTGGGGAGTTTAATGATATTCGCTGCCGGTGTCTTGGCTAATTCGCCGAGCTTTTGGAGTTCGTTCTCAATCCTTTGCTCAGCTTCCAGTCTTTCGGGGAATAAGGCAATGACTCTTCCTGGTAAGGAAATATCTCTGGTTTTGACTTCAATGCCAGCCGTTTTTACAAAGGCTTGGACAATGGGGAGGAATGAATAGGTTGCCAGTGCAGGCGCTTCATCAATTTTGGTCCAATTTATTTTTGACATTTGTTTTAAGAATAGCTCCTATCTATTTGAGTGGTTTATTAAAAAAAACAAAAAAAAACAAAAAAAAACAAAAAAAAACAAAAAAGTTTTTAGGCACAAGTTTATCGCCAAGCGGTTCCTAAAATTCCATTTTTTGAGGATACATCACTTTTAGAATTTTTCAAGTTGATTGTCATAGCTACATCAATACGTCTCGAAGAACATCTGGACGTTTATCTGCAATTTCGACCAAGCACATTAAACTTCCAGGTGGATTGAAACGTCCTTGCTCCCAATCACATAATGTAGTGACTGGAGTGCGAATTAAGCGTGCAAAATCCGATTGTGATAATCCTAATTTTTGTCGCGTTGTCCGTAACATTAATTGCTCAGGTGTATGCACGCTGGCTGCTTTACCATCTACCATTTCTTGCAAGGATTCTCGGATATCAGGTAAGCGTTCACCGGCATCCATTTCGATTGCCTTAGCGATTTTTTCAATGTCCATCATTAGCCTCCTGAATTTCACGGGGAGAAATATTTTCTTGCTCAGACTTTTTATAAACGGCTATTAAAATTATTTTACCTTGTTCTGATTGGTTAAAATAAATGATTCGAGCACCACCACGCTTTCCGCGCCCACGAATCGACCAACGTACTTTTCGAGCACCCTCTGCATCACCAGCTAAAGGATTAACTGCAATCCAGCTTATAAAATCCAAGCGTTCATCTCATATTTTTTCAGATTGTTTCTGAAATGTTCGGGTTTCGATTACTGTGTTCATAGAGCAAGCTTTTCATTGGGGAGGTTAATTGTCAAGCTTGTCATCAGTTAATTCTCCTCAAATAACTATGTGTAGAAAAAGCAATTGTGCATTTTGGAAATCATGTACATTGACAATGTAATCCCCAGAGCAATCGACGCTCTGCGTCGATGCAGGCATTCCTTTGCGGAGCAACGGAACGAGAAAAAGTTTATCGTTTGTTTTCAGTGCTTTCATTTTTGTATTTTATCAAACTAAAATCAATAATGTCAACACTCTCAAAATCCTACGAAAACATATAGCCTATTTGCTTATGAATTTTCCCCCATTAAGCGGCGCACCTGTATACGGAGAGCATCTGTTTGGTGTCAGCAATTAACAAAGCTTGCTGGTTGAGTAATTGTAGGAATTCTTTGTTTTCCGTTTGCCGTTTTTCCAAAATGTCTTGTAGGGCAATCTGCTCGGTTTCTAATCTTTTCAATGCAAACGCGGTGGTATCAGATTCAACAATTTCTACCGTTGCTTGAATCTCAGCCAGCTCTCTTTGTTCGTCCTCAGTCAAACTGCCGCTTAATTTGCAAAGACGAAGTTCTGTAAAACGTTGTTCAATTTCTGGTGTCCACTTGACGGTCATTGATCAATCCTTACATATTTGTTAGATTGATTGTCATAAATTGTTTAGAATCATGACGCTGGCGACTGTCGAGAAAAATGAGCATCAAGTTTATCTAAGGCTGACAGTCCCTCTTTAACTTTACCTTGCGCCGCACGAGATAAAAAGCGCGTGTGTGCGTCAAATTCAACCAGTACCCTTGTAGAAATTTCTTCCATCAAGAAATTTAGAGTGAGATTTCGATGTTTGGCTATCTGTTCTAAACGCACATACTTTTCATTGGGGAGGTTAATTGTCAAGCTTGTCATCAGTTAATTCTCCTCAAATAACTATGTGTAGAAAAAGCAATTGTGCATTTTGGAAATCATGTACATTGACAATGTAATCCCCAGACCAATCGACGCATGCATTCCTTTGCCTCGCGTGGGAACGAGAAAGCGCAAAGCGGCACATCGTGTTATGACTCTGACACTGCGAGAATGATTCCTAGCAGCAGCGCCAAGACGAACAGAACTAGTGCCCAAATACTCCACAGCTTTTGAACATGATTAAAATGCTCGACATTTTCCCAGTGTTTATTTTGCCAAGCCCATTCTCTCCCTTTGAATCCCAAGATAAATGCCATAATGAAACCGAGATAGGGGATGAAGGCCAATAATCCAATCCAAGTTTTATTTCCGATAGCCCAAACCCAGTTAAAGAAAAACGCGCCCCACGACCATCCCTTTATACCATCTGGTAATGGATGGCCTTTGCCTAGACCAGAAGTATTCGATATCTCTCTATCAATCAGTTCCGCTTTTGGTGGCTCGTAATAATTGTTCATGTTGTTGCCGTCCTCTTTGCATATAACTACAAGCAAACCTAGTACGCTGTCAAATTTATTTTTATGGGTAATGTAGGGTGCGTCCTGGGCACAAATAATCGGTATAGGTGCGTAGGACGCACCCTACAAAACAACATTGACAAGCTACTAGTACTCTGTCAATTTTATTTTTTTGGGTAATGTAGGGTGCGTCCTGGGCACAAATAATCGGTAAAGGTGCGTAGGACGCACCCTACAAAACAACATTGACAAGGTACTAGTACGCTGTCAAGCTTAAATTGACGGGTAATGTAGGGTGCGTCCGACGCACCCTACAAAGCAATCCCTGTCGTTAATTCACAGAACTACACTTGCTTGCCGCTGTCCGCGTATCCATATTACGACCCCGATTAAGATGATCTTCGATTTCCGCTGTTTCACCAATCGTGCGTCCATATAAGAAAGTCGTGAACGCTGCCGTCTCTAAAGCCCGTTCACTGATTTCTCCGTCGGCATAAGGTTTCCACAGTATTTTCAGCAAGATAACCGCGATAACCGCGTCAACATTGACGCAGTAAACTTTCTTGCTCACACCGGTTTTAAATAGGGCTTGAACGAGTTCGTGATAGAACTCCAGAAAGATGTTATATGCCCCCCGTTTCTTGAACAAATCGTTGACAAAGACTTCGCGGGGATCATAGTTGACATCTTTGTCTTTAAAGACCGGGTGGTTGACACATGGAATCTTGGCATAAGACAGATTGCCTTCCGCTTTGGCTTTTGTTTTATAAGCCTTGTATTCCTTCGCATACTCCAGTGCCATTGCGCTTAAATCTAAGCCGTGTTTGTCATTACCTGGCTCATTTAAGCCGCTCTCTTTAAAGCGATGTAGGAGGAATTCTATGGCTTCAAAACCATTACCCCCATGGGCATAACCGGTATGCGTTAAAAAGCCGACATAAGCTTTATTGAGTTGTACCCGCTCTGGCACTTCCGGTCCATCGGCACTGACGGCACCTTTTGCGCCTTGGGCAGAGATGGTGCCGGGTCCATTGGTGACAATCAATCCTAATAAAACAGAGAATGCAAATAAGGCTTCTTTATCCGGGCGTTTGCCTAAGAGTGCTAAATATGCGGTTTCAGTAAAACTCCAGCTAGTCATCAATTCAAGGTTACTGACACCACAAAAGCTTTCCTTATCTTGGCGATTGACCGCAACAGAAGTACCAATAATGCTGCTGAAGATACGGAAGTGCCAAGGCATGTTTATCATCGTCGTCATGGATAAACGCTTGTGAACCAGTTCTCTCCAGCCGAGATGACAAGTAATCGCGGCTAGGACGATTTGTCCTTCGAGTTTCGCCCCACTTTGTTTAGCCAATTCTTCGAGAAAGTCGAGGAAAACGGATTTTGCTCCACCGTTTCTAGCGGCATCGAAGATCATTTGCCCACACTGATCACCTTCACTTGAGACTAAAACGGCTTTAGCTTCATCATCAGCCAAAACGGCACTCAGTTGCTTGCTAAAATCAAAGGAAGTCTCGCTAGGATTAACGAGTTCTGAGCCTTTAAAGAGATTTAGGAGTATTCTTACGGCTTTGCGGGCCGTCTCTGCTGTTTTTGGCCCTAAAATCGCCATGGATGAGGATAACACCGTATTGGGACTGTTACCCGCTTCACGACTCGCTTCTGCTGCCATTAAAGCCGGCGTATTATGTTGATTGACAAAGGCATTTAAGGCAAGATTGGCGAGGGCACGTCCGTTTTCATCCGGATATTTTTGCACCAAGGACATGACCAAATTGTCTTCATAAGTGTGCAGTGCCGCATCTAACACACTGACACCATACAATTTGCTCACCTGCGTCTTGGGATCCATCATTGAGGCACCGGACGCATCTTTCATTGTCTGACGCGGTAAGGCGATGCCTAATTGCTTGGTCAACAGCTCCAGTTGTTCTTTATAAGGAGAAATGGCCTCAACGAGATCGATATCTAAGTTGCTGGGCAATGCGATATCTTGATTATTGCCTAGCCATGGTTTTAGAGAGAGATTGCCTTTGGGTTCAAAATCAGGCTCGACACCATTGGCTTTCATGACAGCCGTCAAAGCTTCGGGAAGATGAGCAATGTTAGTGACGACCGCGCCTTTTGCCGAATGAACAGGATTTTCAGGGCTATAGATGTCATTAACCCCCAATTTGTTCATAAACCATCTTTCTTTTTCGCCCGCATTGTCGCCCGAACCGGCCATAGCACCCGCATGTCCACAAGCTCTTGTGAGTTTGTCTTTCCAACGGCCTACTACACACGCAACCACTGGTTTTTTGAATTCTAAGTCATGCTCATAGTAACCACCCGGCTCAATGTACATTAAAGCCGCTTTACTCCGATCATCGTTGTGAAAGGCATGCGTAAATTCTGCCGCAGCAAAGTGGATATAGACATCTTTACCAGAAGAATAAGAAATGGTGGTACCCCAACCGGCGGTTAGGATGTAAGTCGCCATCGTCGTGGTAAAGTTGCCTGAGTTAGAAAAAATCGCGATAGAACCGGGTACTAAGGATTCTTCCGGCGAACTCCCCCCTAAAGCACCACCGATACGCACATGTTGGTGAGCGTCAGCAATACCTAAGCAATTAGCACCAAAAACATCAACATTATGGCGTTGACCATATTGCCTGATGATACGGGCATCACTGAGGGCCACTTTTTCGGTCAGAATAATTACTTTGTTGATGGCCGGGTTAACACGTACCGCTTCAATGACAGCGTCTTTAACGCCACTAGGTGGCACATAAACGACCGCAACATTGAATTGATGGCCGGCTTCTAAGGCTTCAGTAACGTTGTTGTAAACCGGGATGTCACCGATTTTAGTTTTTAATACTGAGCCAGAGCGTCCGGGCATGGTACCGCAAACGATATTGCCCCCCGAGTAAACATGGCTGGTGGGCGTGACACCACGACTTTCGCTACCGAGAATATTTAACACGCAAACTCGGTCTTCTTTGGTGGCGAGTTCTGCTAAGGAGTTGATACCCACATAAAAGTGGGGAAATGCATCAACACCCTTTGAGTATGAGCTGTTTTCAGTCATAGTCTGTTTTAAATAGAGTTATCCGTTACTGACTGTTGATTGAATGAATTATTAGTTAATTCCCATTTGTTTAGCAATGATTTCTTTGCCGCCTTGAGACATCCAGTTATCGATATCTATCGCATAATTCACTACGCCACTCATGGCAGAATCGTGTCCAAACATGCGATAGGGAATACCTAAGGCATCCAAGGTGTCTTTCATGTAAGCTAGGCCGCGCACCAAGTTAGGCCCGCCACGTCCGACGACGACATATAATGGCTGCGGCCCGTGAGTATTGAAATATTCACGCAAGGCATTAGCCATGCCCCGGAAGGTTTCATAAATATCGGTATTATTTGCTTTACCCCCGATAATAAATAAAACGTTGGTTTGTTTTAGCCAATGTTTGTAAACAATGCGGCTAATCTCAAACATCTTTTGATAAGGCGGATTACCACCAAAGTCAGAAGATATAGTCCCTTTGTCGCCTAACAATTCAGTCACTAAAGCATTGGCACCGCCACCAAAAGTCATTGCGGTAATGCTACCCAGCTCGTTGATGACAAAGACATCGGATTGCCCTTGATAGGTACGCAGTTGGTTGACTTCCAGCTCAAAATCAGAATAACTCGACGTATCTAAGTCATCCGGCAAATCTAAACGCTTCCACTTAGGATCATCCGTGTCAAACATACACTTAAAGTCACAAGCCACTGGGACCAAACGTCCCCGCTCATTAACCATCATGCGAATCGGATTTAATTCCAAAGTGGCCATACCATAACTGTGGAATAAATCCCACAACTTAGGTAAGTTTTGCACTAAGGGGCTGATAATTTCGTTGGGGGCATTGATTTTATTAAGCGCGTTGTTGACAACAAAACCTTTAAAACCGGTCAACGCATCAAAAGGAATGGTGGCAATTTTATCTGGGGGTAATTCCTCGATATCCATACCACCATGATGGGTAATGGTCAGTGTGGGTGCCCTAAAACGGGTATTATCACTGATAGAGGCGTAGATCTCATATTGAGCGGGAATGGCACTTTCAAAAGTCACGCCCTCAGCTTTGGCAAAAGCATTACCATGCCGATGTTCGACAAAATAAAGGCGTTCTTTTTCTTTCATGGCAGTGGCTAAATCGCTGGCTTTGCCAATCAGTCCCGCCTTACCTTTTTTACCAACACCGCCTTTGAAAATCGGTTTGATAAAAATAGTCCCCCAGCGGTCTATCATGTCTTTTATTTGGTCAGTTTTGGCTTCAGCTCCTAACACTTCTGAAGTCGGAAAACCGACGTAGTTGAGGAGTTTAGAACCCCACAACATGCCTGTAATTTGCATATTTTGTAAAAACTCCTAAATAAATAATTTATGAGTATATAAAAATCATATTTTTTTAAAAAATAGGATTTTTTAAATCGCGTTATGGGTAATGTAGGGTGCGTCCTACGCACCTTTGTCTCTTAATTTGTGCGGAGTACGTACCCTACACGACAATATTAAATTGACAATGCACTAGTCCAGATGAAATATAGGATAAATGATGAGGACAAGTCAAGCTTTGTAAATTTAAAAATCCTATTTCTTGAAGAAATAGGATTTTTTTGTTTTTTTTATGATTGATAACTGATAACTGATAACTATAAGGCTGGCACTTTGTTCCAAGCCAGATTGTCGGCAACATTATGTGTTAAATTACCAACAACTTCACGCAGCTCTGGTGAAAGCTCCACAAACACTAATCCTGTTCGGTTAAAATAAGGTTTGACATCACTATCAACCCAACGACTGGTGGCCTGAAATAATATGCGCTCATCAGTTATATTGTTATCAACAGAGGCCTCCTTTAAATCTTCCAAGCGGATTGCTAAAGAAAAAGTTTGACCCATTTTGATGGGAGTGGGACTGAAAAGCAGAACGCCTTCCTCGCTTATGTCGGCGATATAACCTAAAACTTCGTTGCTTTCTGCATCTAATACGGGCAAAAATAACAGCAAGTGCCATCTGCGGGCATTTCTACGATTTTCTTTCATGTTAGCTCCTAGTAAATAAAACACATAAATAAAAAATCATATTACCAAAAAAATTATCCAAAACATAGTACAGTATCAGCGAGAAAAACCTCAGAGGTTTTCAAAACATCTGAGGTTTGGACCTTTAATATATCGTCTAAATATTTTATAATGCTCATCAAGGAGTTGGTTGGGCAGTCGCTATAGAGTTTTTATAGAGGAAAGTCCGGGCTTCATAGGACAAGGTGCCAGGTAACGCCTGGGGGGCGTGAGCCTACGGAAAGTGCCACAGAAAATATACCGCCTTTAATTAAGGTAAGGGTGAAAAGGTGTCGTTAAGAGCGCACCGCACTACTGGCAACAGTAGTGGCAGGGTAAACCCCACCTGAAGCAAGACCAAATAGTGGAACGCGATGTGGTCCGCATCATTCCCGGGTAGGTCGCTAGAGGTGCTTGGTGACAAGCATCCCAGATGAATGGCTTTGCCTCATTGGCTATATAATCAGTGAACAGAACCCGGCTTATAGACCAACTCCTTTCTCATTAACTCTTCAACATATCCCCCATTCATCTATCAGGAGTGCAAGGCGTACTTTGCACCAAAAGGATTGAGGTATGCAAATCAAAAGTCGTTGGAACAAACGCGCTAAAGAGCAATCTATCGAAAAGATTGCCGGTGCTTTGGGTTTGATTAGTTGGAAAATAGCCACAAATGCGGTATTAGAATTGGAAAATAAAGGCTATCAAACCGATAGTAATGCCCATCGCCTTCAGATTATTGGGGAATTTTTAGCCTTTTTGCTCCAGGTGGCAGACAGATTGGCTTTTGTCAAGATGGAAACTGATGAGCGGCAACGTTTTATCAGTGCATTAGCAAAGCTTATGGTAGAGACCTTTGTTGATAATCAATATGATGTTTTGGGAGAAGGTGAGCATCAAAAGGCGTTTATTGAGTTGCTTAACCAACGGGCGGAGGATTATGCAGAGTTAAGTTTCGATGACGGTGAAGCTGGATTTGATTTTCGACGTTTTTTTGGTGAACAAGTCGCTGCCGTTATGCGGGAAAAGCACTTTGTCAGCCAAGAGGTTATGGATATAGAGGGTGCGACTCGTTTGGCCTAATTCCCTAGGGAAAACAAAGCCTTAATGTAAAATTTCTTATATGGTGTGAATGGATTCGCCTAGCTAGGCAGCAGCTAGA
>JSZA02000145.1 GCA_000785145.2 Candidatus Thiomargarita nelsonii | reverse complement strand
CCTTCGCGGACTTTTTGATTAGCCGCTTCAACTGCTTGACGTATCTGCCGGTTAGAAACCACTTGGGCTGTGATACGCAAAGCGTCTAACATGGGTACGCCACTTTCTGTGAGAATGCTCAGGGTGCGAGTAAAACGAGCCACATTGGCACCACGTTCTAAGCGCGATACTAAAGGCGTGTATAATAACAATACCAAGTGTGAACAGCGCCAATCAGTCGAATGACCCTAAATCAGTCGTCAAAAAATGGCCACCAAAAAATCCTATTTCTTAAAGAAATAGGATTTTTAATTCTACTTTGTCAGATTATCAGAAATTTTCGTAGGGCTCCTACGCTATCGCTTAAGGAGCCCTACAAGCCATTGATTTTTTTAAATGTGACAAAGTAGAATTAAATTTACAAATCATTTAGGCTCACCAGATTTCAAAGGGCAAAGGACGCCCCCAACGCTTTCAGAGCCGCGATTTCTTCTTTACTTAACCCACTCACACCAGTGATATTCATGCCATCGTAAGGCCTTGGCACTTTCAGCGTCATCAGAGGTTCACCGGTGTTGGCATCCCAAAGCATTATATTCTCATCTTCGTTGCTACTCGCTAAGATTTGACCATCAAGACTGATAGCCACTGATAAGACAGTACTCGCATGTCCTGTTAAGGTGTAGAGACACTTTTCTTGATAAATATCCCATATTTTTACAGTATTATCATCACAACTACTTATTAAGATTTGATGATCTTTGGGACTGAAAGTCATGTCATACACTTTTCCACCGGCAGGCAGGGTGCTAACACATTGACCTTTAACAACATCCCATATTTTAATGGTTTTATCTTCGCCCGCACTGGCTAATTTTTGACCATCAGAACTGAAAGAGATAGACCAGACACGATCAGTATGTTCTTCTAACTCCTTGATACATTTACCGTTGTTAATATCCCAAAGTCTGATTATTTTATCATCACTGGCAGTTGCTAACTGATAACCATTACAGGTGACAGTACGCACTTTGTCAGGATGTGGCAAAGTTTTAAGACATTCACCATCAGAAACACGCCATATCTTTACTGTGTTATCCCCACCACCACTGACTATTTTTGTATTATCGGGATTAAAAACCGCTGAATGTATCCAATTCGTATGTCCTTTCAAAGTCTTTTGGCATTGCCCCGTGCTGACATCCCAGATTTTCACCGTTTTATCTTCACTAGCACTGACTAAGGTTTGCCCGTCAGCACTGAAATTCACCCAACGCACCCAACCTTTATGTCCTTTAAAGGTTTTAATGCATTTCTGATTCTCTATATCCCAAATTCTTATCCTCTGATCACCACTGCCAGTGGCCAGCAGTTGCCCATCAGGACTGAAAGCCACTGAGTAGGTTTCATTCACATAACCCTGTAAGGTTTTAAGACAGTGTTTCGTTTTGATATCCCATATCTTTAAGGTTTGATCATGACTACCACTCACTAGGATTTGATCATTCAGGGCAACTGACCATACACAATCAGTATGCTCTTGTAACACGTTCTGACATTGAGCTGTCTGCACATTCCATAATCGTATGGTTGAATCATAACTACCACTGGCAAGCGTTTGTCCATCATGACTAAAAGCCACCGAACGCACTTTATCAGTATGCCCTTCTAAAGTCCTAAGATATTCACCGGTCTGCAACGCCCAGATTTTTATCGTATTATCATAACTACCACTCGCGATGGTTTGATCACTAATGGCAATCGTGCGTATCCAAGCATTATGCCCTGATAAAGTATAAAGTAGCGGTTCTTCCTGATTAATATTCCAGACTCTTATTGTGCAATCTTTACTACCACTGACCAACGTTTGACCATCAAGGCTAAAAGCCACTGCTTGTACGCTATTGCTATGTCCTGACAGCGTTTTGATACATTTGCCTTCTGAAATATCCCATATTTTTACTAAGTTATTATCACCAACACTGGCAAGTAGCCCATCCCCACTAAAAGCCACCCCGCGTACCCGACTACCATGTGATAGCGTTTGTATACATTGTCCTTGATCCACCTTCCAAACTTTTATTGTGTAATCTTGGCTACCAGTGGCTAACAACTGACTATCGTGGCTAAAAGCTAATGAAAAAACCCAATTATCATGATCCTGAAAAACTCTATGAATTTCACTGCTTTCTACATGCCATAAACGTACTTCGTGATTGGCATCCCCAGTCGCAAAAAATTGCCCATCGGGGCTCAATGCCACCGATAAAACACTGCTGAAGCTTTGAGTAAAAACCGATTTTTTAAAGTGAGCGTGAGCAAAATTGATGCGATGTAAATCTAATCCTTGGAGATAGGCTTGCCAAATCGCTAACTGGGAAAAATAAAAGCCGCTTAAATCAATGTCCATTTGGCGTAATAGATTGAAAATTTTGCCCGCTACATAGCCGGGTAATTGCGGTGATTCCGTTCGCCAAGTTGAGAGGATTTTTTTGAGCCGCTTTTCAAGACGCGCTTGCCCCATATTCGCAATGAGCCTGTCCTTAACGGGCTCCAGAATAAGGCGGATTTGAGTTTCTCTTACATAATCCTTAGCGGTGGCTTTGATAAGGGCATGGCTATTAAACGATAAAAGGTTTTCCCGTTCAATTTCGGTAACTACTTCAGCAATGAATCGCTCAGTGGTGTATTCCATCACCACATTTTGGAGCATGAAATTGCCCCCGCCCGTTTTCTGAATCAATGAACGCCGTACTAAAGATTCCAACGCATCTGGCACTTCTTGTCTTAAAGCTGGAGAAAAAATATCTTCACGCAATGTGGCTATCGAAACCGGTTCTCGATTAATCGCCAGCCAGTAGATGATTTGCATTTCTAAAGGTGACAAGCGTTCATATTGTATTTTTAATACTTTGTTGATACCACCAAACGCTGGTTTCTCTTGCCGAAAAAACTGAGAAAAGTCACCTTGATAAATTTCTTTAATCCGAGCCGCAAGAATATTTAATATCAAAGGATTACCCTGATACCATTCAGTCAGTCTGAATAGATCAGACTCTGAAGGAGACAATTCCTTATCTTGAAAAATGTCCTGAACGCCTGACTGTAAACCGTCTAATGCTAACAAACGCACTGGCGACACTTTACTCTCAAGCAGTGCCACTTCGACTGGCTTTTCCCGACTGGTGAGTAGCAAGCAACTTTGATGATTGGATTCGCTGACACGCTTAATCAAATCATCATAGCCTTCATATCCCTTTAGATACTCACCGACGTGAGTACCGGTTTGGAAAATAGACTCGAAATTATCCAGTATCAAAAGACAGCGTGAGCGGTTTAAATAATAAATCAATCGCGTGATGCTCTCGCCAAGGGTGTCTGGTAAATCAATTTCCTGATTATTAGACAGAAATTTGATCGCTGATGCCAAAATATTTTTGAGGGGTGGCGCCTCGCGGAGACTTTTCCAGATAACATATTGAAATTCATTCTGAATGTCTTTTACCAATTTTGCAGCCAACGCGGTTTTGCCAATACCGCCTATCCCCAAAATGGCAACGAGGCGGCATGTGATGATCCATTGGGTTAGTGTATCCGATTCCTCGGTGCGTCCGTATAAAACGGGGATATTGGGCATTTCGCTTAAATCTTGTCGCGCCAACGCATTATCCCTGCTGTCGTCACATCCAGCAGCATTTAATAATTCTTTGGTTTGTGTATCGTCTAAACCCAGTACCTGAGCAAATTGTTGTACATTTTTACATCTGGGATGCTTAGTGTTACCCTTTTTCCAACCCCAAAGAGATTCGCGCTTGATTCCAATATCACATGCTATAGCCTCAAGTTTGATACTTGAGCGTTTTAAGTAGTCATTAATCAGTTGTGCAAATTCATTCATTGGTATCACTTGTTAAATTATGTTGAATGTAAAATTTAACATATTGTTATTTAAAATTGAAATGATGGGTGCAATAAAAGTTTTACCCATCTCTCACTCGCTTGTTAAATACCCGCGTTAAATTTAACATATTGTTATTTAACATAATTATTGTTTACAGATTAAAATATAGGCTGTTAAAATACGCACGCCCATTCTGATTAGCGAGATCAAACGTAGGGTGGCTTAAGACAACTCGACAAAGCGCAATTGTTGTTGTCATTTCGACCAGCGGGAGAAATCTTATGGTTGTGATCGGCTCGCTAAATGGTAGCATAGGCATAAATAAAGGGAATTTCCCTTTTATTAATTTATTAAATTTTGCTAGCATACACCCTTTTCAAACAGCAAGGGAGGAATTTAGGGCGCGACACTTTGCAATTTGAGATCACAACGTCACCATTTGTTAAGCATTTGATGTAACGGGCTCTCGCAGCTGATAAGGGTAGCGAAATAATTGATATTTATAGGTAATATTTAAAAGTTAATCGGTTTCAAATATTGAGTATATTATGCAAACGTTTTTTCTCGTTCCCACGCTCTGCGTGGGAAACGCAGTAACGGAACGAAGTGGAGATCATGCATGCCCGGACGCTCCGCGTCCTGCGCCCTTTTCAAACAAAGAGGCAATTATTATTTCAATCTGGTCATTGATTATGCCATTAACCAAGGGAGGATTTGACACCAATAGATTGTTTTATAAATTGGCGATACAAGATACATTTATTTGGGTTACCGGGAGAGCATTCGAGGTAAGACATTTTGAGCTTAGTGAAGTAGCCAGTAGTGCCGCGTTTTTACTGAGTCTCCCTTTTTGTGTACCCATTCATGATCGCCATTGTGACAGCATGTTCAGTTGTTAGCCGCCTGCTCAATTTCCTAAAATCACCCTTATACGGGATAGTGATTTGAAGGAGCAAAGCTGCTTGATTTCTGTTTAAGGTTCTTATGACGCCGCTTAAGCACAGGAATAAGGACCAAATTAACACTCATTACAAAGGAGAACTTTCTTTATATGAAAAAGCAAAGACAACTACAATTAATAATTGTTGGCTTGATAACACAACTCGCACTCGCGCCTTGTATTTCTCATGCATACCAGCCAAATCTGTATGCTGAAGGGCTTCGTGCAGAGTTTTCTGGGGATTATGGTCTGGCAGTTCATAAATATGAACTCTCAGCGCAATCTGGATTAAGCGATGCTAAGTTTGTTTTAGGGCGCTTGTATCGTGATGTTTATGGCGATGCTGAAAACAGTTTCAAATGGTTTTTGGAAGCCGCAAAACAAGGAAACGCATTTGCACAATATGAAGTCGCTACGCTTTATCGCCATGGGAATGAAGTGGTTACCCAAGATGCTGAACAAGCCATAAAATGGTTAAGGGCAGCAGCCAAACGTGGGAGTGGTCAAGCCGCTTATGCCCTGTTTGAGATAGTAACTGACGAGAATGAAGCAGTCACATGGCTGCAAATCGCCGCAGACCGTGGTGTTGTAGACGCGATGAATGAATTGGGGAACGCCTATAATAATGGGGCGTATGGTTTTAATGTGGATAACTCTTTGGGCCAAAAATGGCTTGAAGAAGCCGCACGTTCCCAAGAATGAAAAAGCAATAACAAAGGAGAACCATTGTGAAATTAATACGTTATATGCTAACAGCTTTGCTGGCGTTATTCGTAAACGAAGCACTTGCCACCCCCAATATCTCAGTGTCGTTTGTACTGGATGAATCGGGGAGTATCACTTCAAACAACTTTCAATTAGAAACAGATGGGTTTATGAAGGCCCTGAACGCCCTGCCTGCTGACGGTAGCGTCGAACTTTCTATTGTGGGCTTTGCCAGTGGCGTTGCAATAGTCAAAGACAGAACCATTTTGACAGCAGAAAACTTTGAGGCCATCCGCGATGCACTTGCAAATAACCCGAAATCAGGTGGTGGCACAAATATGAGTGATGCTATTGATACGACAGCCAATGTCTTATCAGGCTCATCAGCACCCACAAAGGTTATTTGCCTAGCAACGGACGGAGAACCCAGTAACGAGTCTAACACCACAACCGCCGCCGATAATGCCAAGGCAAATGGCATTACCTTAACGCCCGTGGGTATTGGTTTGAATTCAACGGGCAAAACGTTTCTAGACAGCATTGCCTCAAATCCACCCGTTCCGAATCCTACTGATTTCAATGAATTTGCAACCGTGGTGGTCAATACCTGCCTGGGGGTTGTGAGCAGTGCCCTCAATTTGGAATTAACGCCTGATCCGGTTGATTTTGGTGTTTTTGGGCTAGCAGGGGCTGTTGACATTTGTGAATATACAGAAACCATTGGTCTGTTGAATCATAGTGACCAACCGGCAAAAATCACGAATGTTTCAATTAGTGGCGTTGATGCTGATCAGTTTGAATTGGTGAGTGTTGCAGGGGTACCCGCTGAAACTCTGACGTTTCCTTTTACGCTTCCCCCACGATATACCACGACAATAGAGGTTAAATTGTCACCAAACCAAACACCGGCAGACGGAAGCTATGATGCGGCATTGACAGTCACAGGGGAGGATGAAAATGGTGTTAGCGCAGAATTTAGTACTTTATTAGTGGCTAAATACAATCCTAATGTAGCAGGTTGTCTTAGTGTTATTGATGCGTCACCGACAATTGATAAAATTGATGATGATGGAAAGCCATTGAATAAATCGGGGACACCCATTGGAGAAATCAACGATGTTAGATCGGCCCTACAAAAGAGCAGTTTGAGACGCTTAGGCGTTGTTGCTGATGGCAATGCACGGTTGTTCCTCACCGTTAAAACAAACGAAACTTCGGGTAAAATCAGATTTATGATTATACCACCCGCTCAAACTGAAGCGCTTCTTTACAAGCTGGATAAGGCACCCACTTATGGTCCAATGCCATTAAGTTAAGCCGCCTTATACCATAAGGGGTTTGTACGGCTAGCTACGATGGCACTAAGTTGTGAGTCGAAAATGACACTCGTTACGCTGTTTTTTTTAGAAAAAAAAGTAGGTTATACTAAATTTAAAAAATAGCTAGTTTTGTTCAATTTTTATTATTAATAGTACTTTAATATCAATATTATAAAATATATATAAGTATAAATTTATAACTAAAAAACTAGGAGCAACATGGTTTGACGAATTTTTTTTTTTGATGATAACCGAAATATTGTATTTTTTGATAAAAATAGTTATTAAACTCGTTTTTAGCAATTTTTTAGCAAAAACTCCCCCAACCCATTCAAAATCATTGAATAGGAAATCAATCAAACCGTATTTTGTTAAAAAAGCTGCCTTTTACTAAAAACAAGGCTTATAAACACGTTTATAGTAATTTAAAGAAACCCTAGCTGAACTCTTTTTTCGCAGTACCTCACGCTCTCGTTTGAGATAGGTTGGATCTTTGATAAACCAGTCAGTCAATGTTGCCATAACTTTTTGAATTGGCGAACAATGGTAGAATAACTCTATCAAAAAATTTTTGATGGCATTAAAAGACACCATGTTGTTGACAATCTGTCGATGTTGATTCTGACGGGATTTATCAAACAATTGCATTTCAGCCTGTTGAGTCAGTATCGACTCTAAACCTATTAAGAATATAGTTGCATAAAAGTCTTGTTTAACGGAGATAACCGTTTTTCCAGTAAAATTATCTATTTTTAATCGCTCTTTTATAACGCCATAAATGCATTCGATACCCCAACGCAAACGAAGTAACTTCGCTCCGCGGAGATCAATTATACAATTCTTTTAACATTTGTGTGGTATATTTTTCACTATCAAGCAGTGATGTAACAAGCACTTCTGTTTCTCCAGTACTTAATTTAATTTTTACAAATCGTACTGTTATTGTCTCTGGTAATCCTAAAGCTTTACACTTATTTTTAACAGCCCCTTTAGCCGTTAAAGTAGCGTTTTATCAATTTAGGTGACAGACTGTTTAAACAGTTCTTGTGCCGGTTTAAATGAACTTTTAGAGCAGCGCCCAGTAAATTGTCTACCAAGTTTAACTAAAGAGGCTAAAAAAATGTAAGAGCTGTAATTTCGATCAAACAAAAGAAGTGAGTTCGCTTGTGTGTGTTTAAGCTGTTCCAAAGCCAAATCAACCTCATATGCTTTAGCAGGTGCAAGACAGGCATCAACAATAACCTTGTTAAGGGGATCGTACATCACTGATGCGAGCGCATAGCCATGCTCGCCTGTTATTTTTTTGTTATCAACAGTCGTTTCGAATTTGATGGTACCAAACTCGTTTACAATTTCTGGTATATTAGTTCAGAGGAAAATGTTTTTGCGCGCAAAAACATTTTCCTCTGAAGGTGAATTTTGGAGCCATCAAACACTAATAAACGAAAGCCCCAAGCTTTCTCATAACTATCATCGCTATAAATAACATCAAGCACAGATTTTTTGTTTAACGTGACAAACGCCGTTGGTTTTAAATGACGACGTGCTTGGGTAAACGCGCTCTTTGTTACTAAAACATCTTTGTCCAGCTTTTTAAAAAATTCATTTAAAACAAGTTGTAGTGGCTTGATGCTTTTTTGTAAAATTAATAAAATAACTGTTACAAAGTCTAACTTGAATTTGCGACTAAAAAAATTAGAAGCCGTGCGGTGTTGATTCTTAAATAAGTCATTATGCAACAACTTACGAATAATTGAAATTGAGAGGCATGCTTTGTCATTTTCGACAGTCGGTATGTATTTTTCCATAATTTTATTTTACCTCTGGTTTGAAAGCCGCTAAGTCTAACACATTTTCCTTAACTTAATGGCATTGACTTATGGTCCAGATGGTAATTATGATTCCACTGTGGGGCAAACATGGGTTGATGTTGAAATCGCCACTGATCCAGATGGTTTCGGTCAAGCAACTGCCATCCTAAGAGCAGGAGAGCGTTTCCGTGGTGCTGAAAATGTACCTGAAGTGGATATTGAGATGACCGCCTGTCTTCTTGATGGTGATGAGTGCGGTAATAAATTCTTTTCGTCTGCCACGCTTCAGGAAAGACGCGCCCCTGTTGTGCTAATTCATGGGCTTTGGGCAGATAAAAGTTCATGGGTACACGAGCCATGGATGACTGACGACGAAGGTGTTGAACCAATGTTGATAAGGCATCATTTTGAAGTTGGCTTCTTTAACTACAATCAGAATCAAGGACCAACCCAAGTTATGGGAGAAAATGCAAGAAAATTATCAGACACTATAAAAAGTGGTAGTTTAAGTGATCCAAATAATCCCGGTATTGGTGTTTGCAACCGGTTAGTCTTAAAAGGTTTTGCTTGTACCCGTGCGGATCTTGTTGTCCATAGTATGGGTGGACTAGTGGCGCGTAAGTTCATCTTTGATAATGCGCGATATAGATCACATTACAACTATGTTCAAGGTTCAATACGGCGTTTGATTACGCTGGCTACACCTCATCAGGGAAGTCAATTAGCTAATCTTTTATTACTGGACAATGCAAACGTTAATAATTGTATTAGAGATGATGATACAAATACCCAAGGTATTCAGAACGACGATCTTAATGAAGCCATAGAATGGCTAGATTTTGGCGGAAAAAGAGTTGATGGTGGTGCTATAGCAGATTTGGCAGTAGGTGGGACATTACTTACACAACTCAATAGCCAAAATCAAGAAGTTTACACATATGCGTTATTTGGAGATGTAGGCCAACAAATTGATTTAAATTCTACAGGGGATTACTTGGTTGAAAAACAAATAGAAGAAGCAGGATGTACTTACCAAGATATATTTGGTAATGAAAACAGTGATGGTATTGTACCAATACCTAGTGCTCAAGGGAGAGTCACCCAAAATGCAAGCTTGGGTAATGTGCTACATGTGGGAATGGGAGCACGGGATGATGTGGCAACCAGAGTAATAACCTTACTCAATGGAAATTTAAATGAGTTTGCACAATTCGCGTCTTTTTTACAGAATAAGACGTTATTTGCTAATTTACAAATGGATGTTCCTCGTAAACAGGAAAGCAACAAAAATGGGGGGTAAGACTATGTGGATAAAATTCACAAAATCACTTTACATAGTGGTAAGTGCGATTATAGGTATAAGTGATGCTGTTGCTGATCAAAATGCAATTACATTATCGGTAGATAAAGCTAATGTTAGCCCCGGTGATACAATCGTTTTTGAGGCTACTCCATCTGGAGTAGTCACTTCTCCATTCTATCTTACTGATAGTGGTTACATTCGACTTGAAGATAACACGCCACCTTATCAGTGGACAATGACTCTCTCGAAAAAAGCCTCTGGTTCTAAAAACTTTGAAGTTCATGCCATTGTTGATGGCAAAATTCAAGCTTCAAATGTTGTCACAGTGACAGTTTTAGCTGATACTTCTCTCTTAAGTCAAATTATCTTTGAGCCAGGCGAACAGTTGTTGATGTCGCCCGGTATGAAGAAACAATTAAGGGTGATTGGCCGCTTCAAAGATGGCCATAATAGGAACATTACCCAAAGTGTCACCGGGACAACTTATGGAGAAAATATAGTTAGTGGCTTAAACGTAACATCTGGTGATTCCCCAGTAATATCTGTTAGTCCTGAAGGGGAAGTGCTGGCACAAGCATTGGGCGAGGCTGAGATCGTGGCCACAAACAATGGTGTTAGTAATGTCCGCCGTATCCTCGTGGTGCCCGTTTCAAAAGACGATGCAGGCAGCCCACAATTCAGCTCCCCTAGTATTGCTGTTGCTGAAAATGCTGGCACCCTCACCCTCACTGTCCGTCGTGTTGGCGGGAGTCAAGGAGAGTTAACGGTCAACTATGCCACAACGGATGGCACGGCGAAGGATGGGAGTGATTATGTCGGCACCACTGGCTCGCTGACTTGGGCTGATGGCGATAGTAGCGACAAAACTTTGACGGTGACTATTACCGATGACAGCCTGTCTGAAGGTAATGAAACTTTCACAGTCAGCCTATCTGATGCGGTCAGTGGGGAGAGTTTAGACAGTGCCACTGTCACCATTACAGATAATGATAATGGACAACCAGGCACCCCGCAATTCACTGATTTTCACCCCAAAGTTGCTGAAAATGTTGGCGCCGTCACCCTCACAGTCAGTCGTGTCGGCGGGGCTAATGGAGAATTAACGGTCAACTATGCCACAACAGATGACACAGCCACTGATGGTAGTGATTATGTCGGAGCCACTGGCTCGCTGACTTGGGCAGATGGCGACAGTAGTAACAAAAGCTTCACAGTAGCTATTATCAATGATAGCCTATCTGAAAACGATGAAACTTTCATTGTTACTTTGTCCGATCCGAGTGGGACAGACTTAGATAGTGCCACCGTCACCATTGATAAAAATAATCCCACTGTCGTTACCCTAGTCGATTTCAGCGCAACCGCCTTAAAAAATGAGATACTCTTAGAATGGCAAACCGCTTTTGAGCTTGACAATGCCGGTTTCCATATATGGAGAGCCACAGGCGAAGGCTGGAAAAATGGTGATTATTCAAGCGTCATCAGATTAACAGAACAACTTTTGCCTGCACAAGGAAATTGGTCTTTATATTCTTATATAGATGCCGATGTCGAAAGCGGAGCCACTTATTATTATGGCTTAGAAGATATCGACTTATCTGGTCATAGCACTTTCCATTGGGACAACATAGACTCCGCTACGGCAAAATAACTGCTATAATGAAAATAGTCGGCCAGATAAATCTGGCCGACTCCGACAAAAATCGACAAAAATAGGAGTGAGTAAATCATCATGCAAGACCTTAACAAACCCCAAATGACTGAGCCCCAAGAGCAGGCAAGCGAGAACAAAACCACGGATTATATGCGGCCTAAAATCGATATGTATAAAGAGAAAGATTTGCTGAAAATGGTGGGCGTGTTTGGTTGTTCCTGTCAAGCACCGGGCGGTTGTTGAAAACGTGTTTTAAAATGTTAGCTGTTCCGTTCTCTGCCATCTCAACCCATGAGTTCGCTTTGAACGGAACAAAATGGCACACTCTCCCACCCAATCAATATCCTCTTTCCCCTCCCACACTCTAAATTTAGCGGATATCGATTGCTGTTTTTACATTTCGCGGCTTTAGTTGTTCATCTAAAACGATCGTGTTTGTAAGAGGCTCGAAGTATTTCAAAATGTGTATTTTTTTGTTCTTCTTGCTACCCAGTTCCAATATATTGTCTGCTATATGCGCAACCCAGGTATCCAGCGTTTTTGAAGAGTTATAATTCTTATATTCGTTAACTAAGCTCTGATTAGAGGGATATTGCTCCTTTTGTGCCAGTTGCAAGATATGGCATAGAAATATTCTACAGCCATCACTCTTTATTTCCTGAAATTTGTCCCATGCTGTGAGAAAACGTTTTGGCTCTGTCGGCAACCATTTTCCTACAAACAGTCCAAAAACATGGGGAAATATTTTTTCCAATTCACGCGCCTCTCGTTCCGTGAACCTTGCGTTCCAATCTGAACGGTATAAATAAAGAGCAATATAAAGATCAGTAGATGAAATCGGGGCTGCGATGGCTAATGTCCTACAATGGCGATATGTTTTTAGATAGTCAAAAACATTTTTATATAGTGTAATATCAATTTCACCATATAAGGAATCACGATCTAATGCTTTTCTATTCTCACCATTTAAAAACCGTGGTTGGAATGGGTAAAATCCACAAATTTGTATTTGTGCGTAATCTTGATGCAAGCTTTTGGGGTTATTTTCCTTATAATCAAAAGAATTAACAAGCAAACGGGTATAAGAAAAATCATCTTTCTTTTTCAAAAGGTTACAGGATACTTCCCCTTTATCAAACTTAATGTGTTCATTAAGGATGTCAAACACGCCAGTGCTAAAGTGATCTTTTTCAGCAGCCAATAATTCATTCAATTCCCAAAATCTTTTTTGCTCTGGGCTTTCTGAAAGCCACACTTTTTATCTCCTTATTCACGAATTTTCGATCTGCACATTTTAGAACAAATTTTCAAAATGTGCAATTTACATTAACCGGATCAGGTTTTGGCAACCTGCTCCGGTTTGTCGGCACGATATGGCATTAGCGAGCAAGAGTCGGGTGCGTCCGACGCACCGGTGTAGTATTTGCAGTCCTTGATTTAATTCAGACAAGTGCTCGTCCAAGATCAATCTGGCCGACTCCTACTGAAATACGAATATTACTAATGCCCAATCACCTCTCGCAAACTCTGAGCCTTCAATGTTCGTTTAGCACATTGAATCAAGTTCTCATCATCCAAACGATAGATTGTTGCGTGTATATCAGGATCCAATGGCCCAAATTTCTCTTCCAATAAACCTATTAACAATTGTGCTTGACCTTCAACGCGGCCTTTATTGAGTCCTTTGGCAAGCCCTTGTTCAAGCCCTTGTTGAAGTCCTTGTTGAACCCCTTGTTGAACCCCTTGTTCAAGTCCTTGTTGAAGTCCTTGTTGAAGTCCTTGTTGAACCCCTTGTTGAACCCCTTGCGCCTTCCATTGAGCCGCCCAATCATCTACAGATTCAGATAACATAGTTCTCATCTCCTGTAAGCTAATTAATTCTGTCAGTTTTACCCCTGGCAAACGTTTTGGCAATACCAGATGATTTAACCATCGCTCAATTTCTACCTTTATCCTCTCTTGTGCGGGGTCTTTTAACCATTCGGATAACGCCTCTATCACTCGCAAAAAGTCCGTCTCAGTCCGACTATTTTCCAATCTGAAAATAGCCGCAACCATATTTTTCACCAGAGGGGTCAATTGTGAATCCTTATAACTGCCTTCATCTAATAACAAATAAGACAGGTGAGGGCGGTATTTTTCCAATTCTTGGGGACCATCAGCAATCAAATCATTAATTTCTTGCGCCCCATACCATCGACTTTTTTTGCCATTGTAAAGTACCACTGGCAACACGGGTGGCAATTTTCTATCGGCTGTCAGTTGCTTAGAATCAATCAAATCCTGATAGAGTAAGCCCAAATAAACCATCATTCGCACGGCCATAAAAGGATCAACCGTCGATTGAAATTCCAGCAACAGGTAGATAAACAAGCTCTCGCCATTATGGCGCCGAACTTTCCAAATCACGTCATCTGCGCGTGAGCGAAAATCCTCGGTCACATAGCTGGCGTTCACCTTTTCTAATGTGCTAAAATCTAAGTCTTCCACCCATTTTTCTTTGACAAATCCCCGAAGTAAATCTTCAATCATCCGGGCATGAGAAAAAAGCCGTCGATAACTTTTATCGTGTTCTGATACCACTTTTTTAGTGGTTTTTGTTTTTGGTTTGGTTTTGCGTGCTTTTGACATAATTTTTTCGCAGATGTACTGAGCCAGCGTCGAATGGGCTCAAAACCGACTAATGCCCAATCACCTCTCGCAAACTCTGAGCCTTCAATGTTCGTTTAGCACATTGAATCAAGCTCTCATCATCCAAACGATAGATTGTTGCGTGTATATCAGGATCCAATGGCCCAAATTTTTCTTCCAATAAACCTATTAACAATTGTGCTTGACCTTCAACGCGGCCTTTATTGAGCCCTTGGGCAAGCCCTTGTTCAAGCCCTTGTTGAAGCCCTTGCGCCTTCCATTGAGCCGCCCAATCATCTACAGATTCAGATAACATAGTTCTCATCTCCTGTAAGCTAATTAATTCTGTCAGTTTCACCCCCGGCAAACGTTTTGGCAATACCAGATGATTTAACCATCGCTCAATTTCTACCTTGATCCTCTCTTGTGCGGGGTCTTTTAACCATTCGGATAACGCCTCTATCACTTGCAAAAAGTCCGTCTCAGTCCGACTATTTTCCAATCTGAAAATAGCCGCAACCATATTTTTCACCAGAGGGGTCAATTGTGAATCCTTATAACTGCCTTCATCTAATAACAAATAAGACAGGTGAGGGCGATATTTTTCCAATTCTTGGGGACCATCAGCAATCAACTCATTGATTTCTTGCGCCCCATACCATCGACTTTTTTTGCCATTGTAAAGTACCACTGGCAACACGGGTGGCAATTTTCTATCGGCTGTCAGTTGCTTAGAATCAATCAAATCCTGATAGAGTAAGCCCAAATAAACCATCATTCGCACGGCCATAAAAGGATCAACCGTCGATTGAAATTCCAGCAACAGGTAGATAAACAAGCTCTCGCCATTATGGCGCCGAACTTTCCAAATCACATCATCAGCGCGCGAGCGAAAATCCTCGGTCACATAGCTGGCGTTCACTTTTTCTAAAGTGCTAAAATCTAAGTCTTCCACCCATTTTTCTTTGACAAATCCCCGAAGTAAATCTTCAATCATCCGGGCATGAGAAAAAAGCCGTCGATAACTTTTATCGTGTTCCGATACCACTTTTTTCGTGGTTTTTGTTTTTGGTTTGGTTTTGCGTGCTTTTGACATAATTTTTTCGCAGATGTACTGAGCCAAAGCTAAAGCTTTGGACTCCAAAATACATTAAAATTAGCTTCGCATACTTCGTTTACGCAGGATCTTCGTATCATGGTTCGCTACTTATATAATGTCTATTGTGGGTAGGTACACTCCTGATGGGAATATTATATTACCGTAATAAGGCTGACTATTCAAGTAATCAATTCCCAATAACTCAACAATGTCCGTTGCAAACTATTCTCGTTGTCGTCGCTCACCATAAAAAAATACTTTCCCCGATGATGTGTCAATCCTTCAAAATTGTCCACTTCCCACCCTTGACTACTATCAAAAACGGCAATCAAGCGGTGATTGCCTGATAACCACAGTTGTCGCAAACTAATAATCACGGGTTGAAAAATAGACGAAAAGGCTCGTTCTAATATCAACACCGAGCCATCTTCTAAGGCTTCTAAGGCGACTATTGCACTATTTGGTGCGGGGTAGGCTGGAAAAGTCCAGTGCTTACCATCAAGCGCGTAAAGCTTATGTTTATGTTGTCCATCAACAGCACCTTTCAATGGCCATTCTGGGGCGGTGATAATCCCTAAGTGTGGATGCACTGTAACCGCTTCCAGTGCCTTGTTGGGTTTATAATAGTTTTTGATGTTTTGTAAGACGCTTGGCAAAGTATAATCACTTAACCGCTTTCCTTTTGGCGTAAATCGCGCAATTTGAGGTTTGCCTTCAAAGGAAATCACTAATTCACTATCCCCCGCCACGCCATTGTCTCCGTTTAAAATGGCTAAACCTTCTGAATCTTTTGTTAGTTTAGTTTGTAGCCGATAGGCAGACAATGGTGTCAGCGCAATAAGCGTATTCTGCTTAATGCTGGGGCGCAAATGAAATAGGTAGCCTTTATCTGATATGGCATATAATACCGCTTCATCTTCATCCCAGGCTAAGCCGGATAGTTCTGTCAATTTTAAGCCATTGATTTTATGATTGGCTAATTCTATCGTTCCTCGTAATCGTATTTCCTGATGCTTATCGCCAATTTTATGCTGCTCTGAAAAAATAACAGGGCGGCTGATTGAGGATGTGGCACAAGCTGTCATTATCA
>JSZA02000158.1 GCA_000785145.2 Candidatus Thiomargarita nelsonii | reverse complement strand
GTCCTTTGAGACGAATTTCATCCTCAAAAAAATAAAAGTAATCCTCAAATTGCATGGTTTTTTACCTTCTATTTTGAATTGATGTATTCCTGCTCCAAGAAAATTATATCAAGTTTTCCTAATTCAATCTGGTATCCTCGACTTTTGATCATATTATCACGCCAATTGGACTCCTTAATGCGACTGCAACAATGTGGAAAAAATACAGTATAACAGAAAAAACTTGCTGCCACAAAAAAAACGCCGCTCGAAGAGTTAAAGAAATCCGATTTTTTTAAAAAATCCACTTTAAACTCTTCGGACGGCGTTTTTGTTTTTTTTGTCGGTGTGGTGAGTACATCAGGACAACGAATAAAACCTTGAAACCAAAATATTCGTTGTCATCCATTAGTTGTACTAAATCTAGCATCGAGGCATCACTCTGCCGTCGCAGAATCTATCAAATCCCAATGGAAAGTACTTTGACCATTTAAGTCAATATCTTCTAAGCCATAATAATAGGTGACTCCCGTTTCGACATCGGCATCTGAATAGACGCTAAAGTCGCCTTGGGCTGCGATGAGTTGTTCTGTTAGTCTTATGACTGTTGAATAAGATCCATATTTCCAGCCTTCGCCAGTGGCTCGCCATAGATGAAATCCGGCATTGTCAAGCTCAGTAGTGGTTTGCCATTCTAAGAGTATCCCAGTTTCATTAGTTGTCGCTGTGAATTCGGCTAGGGTGACGAGAGTGGTGTCATCATCGGTAATAGTGACGGTGGCATGGTCTAAATTTTCTCCACTAATCGGTGAGGTTAGGGTGATTGTGAAAGTTTCAGTACCTTCAGAATCGCTGTCATCGGTAATAGCTATTGTGAAGGTTTTGTCAGCTAAGTCACCATCTGCCCAATAGAATGTCCCTGTGGTTTGGGTATAGTCGCTGCCGGCTGTCGCAGTGCCGTCGGTGGTGGCGTAGTCTACCGACACCGCACCTTGACTACTAGCTCCTGAACGAGTGACGGTAAAAGTTGCGGAGCCGTCTTCTTCATTGACATTATAATCTGCCGCTGAAAATTGTAATAGACTGTTGCTACAGTAGGAAGGTGATACTTGAGTACGCCAAACCGGGTTTTTTTGTGAGAGCCAGGCAATAAAGTCAGCGTCATAAGCTGTGTCATCATTAATTAAGTTGTTGTTTTGTAAATTTATCCCAGCCCGCAAATTTGGAACGAACATAAACTCAGATGGGATCTTTCCGCACAGTTGGTTGTCAGACAGATTGATACCTTGTAAAACGCTAAGCATCAAAAAAACCTGATTATAACTCTTTTGGGGGAGTTAATAATATCAACGGGTTAAAAATTAACGTCCTTTTCGTTGTTTCGGGAATGGAGCGGAGCGGATTTAGCTTCGCTGACTTCGTTTCCCGAAACGAAGTCAGCTATGCTAAACGCCGTCGATAGCGTAGCGATCTTCGTTTAGCGTAGCTGACTTCGTTTAGCGTAGCGATCTTCGTTTAGCGTAGCGATCTTCGTTTAGCGTAGCGATCTTCGTTTAGCGTAGCGATCTTCGTTTAGCGTAGCTGACTTCGTTTAGCGTAGCGATCTTCGTTTAGCGTAGCTGACTTCGTTTAGCGTAGCGATCTTCGTTTAGCGTAGCGATCTTCGTTTAGCGTAGCGATCTTCGTTTAGCGTAGCGATCTTCGTTTAGCGTAGCTGACTTCGTTTAGCGTAGCGATCTTCGTTTAGCGTAGCTGACTTCGTTTAGCGTAGCGATCTTCGTTTAGCGTAGCGATCTTCGTTTAGCGTAGCGATCTTCGTTTAGCGTAGCGATCTTCGTTTAGCGTAGCTGACTTCGTTTAGCGTAGCGATCTTCGTTTAGCGTAGCTGACTTCGTTTAGCGTAGCGATCTTCGTTTAGCGTAGCGATCTTCGTTTAGCGTAGCTGACTTCGTTTAGCTGACTTCGTTTCGGGAAATCCGCGGAGCGAAATTCCCGAAACAACTGATCTCGCTTGAGAAATTATTTTGTCCCCCAAAAGCGTTATAATCAGAAAAAAACAAACCAGTCTTGGTGGGATAGAACCGCTGAGTTGGTTGCCAGACAGATCGATATCCCACGAAACGAGCAAGCCACCCAGTTCTGGTGGGATTGAGCCGCTGAGTTGGTTGGAAGCCATGTTGAGAACTTCTAAACTGCTCAACTGACCCAGTTCTGGTGGAATATAAATTGAGCATCAAGCTTTAAATCCCAAGGGAACGCCAAAGCGATGACACCCTTTGATTTAATTATTACCACCCTCATTAAATAAAAAATGCAACATTATTTATAATAGGTTTATTTGTCGCAGTCGTGAGTACAACGAATACTATACTTGTCGGAGTCCCCATCGAGAGAAATCCTATTTTTTTAAAAAATAGGATTTCTTGAATACTGTCAAAAGCACAAGTTTAAAACGATTCTTCTATTTCAATCCACAACGGCATACCCCTATCCCTATCAACCGCCTTCAATAATTATCTTTTTCATTCCTTCGGAAGCCAGATGGGTTAGAGTAGAATACTGAGAAGTTCAAAGAATGTCGAACGAAAAGCTTTGGCAATATTAGCTTGACCGAAGGTAACGTTGAACTGTGAAGTACGGCATGTGAACAGCGCACTAGGAAATGCACTGAAAGGTTTTTGTGGATACAACAACTATAAACAAGCTACTTTCGCTAAAAACGCTTTTCGGTAAGCATTAGCAGATAAATCTTGGACTCCCTGATGTTTTTTGGAGTCCAAAATTTATTTTGGAGCGTCTATACTTCAGTCTGTTGGTAAGGACTCTGCATTATCTAGCTCGGCTGCGACTTCCTGAGTCGTGCTCTCAGTGTGACTACGGAGATGGCAGGCCATCTATGTTCCCTGTCACCAAGCCCTCGCTTGAGCCTGAAAGCAATTTAACCCAGTTGTCGTTATTCATTTTGAGCAAAATTCCAATCCCTTCGCCAAAGTCAATAATAACATCCGCCTTCGTATTATTATCCAAGTATCCCGTGGTCATGCTCTTGGATGACAAAGAATGCAATTGAACCCAGGTACTATTATTCATCCATACCAAAATTCCGTCTGATAAGCCAAAGTCGATGATGACATCAGCCTGACCATTACCATCCATATCTCCTGTGGTCATGTTCTCGGATGACAAAGAATGCAACTGAGTCCAACTGTTACTGTTGTTATTCAGGAAGCCCCAAATTCCATAATCTTCGCCAAAATCAATAATGACATCGGCCTGACCATTACCATCCATATCTCCTGTGGTCATGCTGTCGGCTGACAGAGGGTGCAATTTAACCCAATCCTTGTTATTCATCCAGAGCCAAATACCGTCTGGTGAGCCAAAATCAATAATGACATCGGCCTGACCATTACCATCCATATCTCCTGTGGTCATGCTATTGGGTGAGACAGAATGCAATTTAACCCAATCCTTGTTATTCATCCAGAACCAAATACCGTATTGTGAGCCAAAATCAATAATGACATCGGCCAAACCATTATCATCCATATCTCCTGTGGTCATGCTCTCGGGTGATAAGGAATGCAACGGAGTCCAACTCTCGTTATTCATCCAGAGATGAATACCAGAAGTCTCGCCAAAGTCAATAATGATATCGTCCTGACCACTACCATCAATGTCGCCAATGACCATGCTTATGGGTGATAGGGAATGAATATCATGCCAATAGCTGTTATTCATCCATGCCCAAATACCATATTGTGGGCCCAAGTCAATAACAAGATCATTTAGGCTAATACAATAGGAAGGTGATACTTGATTACGCCAAGGCAAGTTATTTTGATCAAGCCAAGCAATAAAGTTGGCATCATAAGCAGTATTAGAATTAATTAAGTTGTTGTTTTGTAATTGTAGTGCCCCTGGTGGTGTTCCCAGATTCGTCAAATTCATCAACTCAGATGGGATTTTTCCGCACAGTTGGTTGGAATTCAGCAATAGATCTTGTAAACTGCTCAACTGACCCAGTTCCGGTGGGATAGTACCGCTGAGTTCGTTGGAATTCAGATAGAGAGTCGTTAAACGGCTCAACTGACCCAGTTCCTGTGGGATTTCTCCGCTGAGTTCGTTGGAATCCAGAAGGAGAAGTGTCAAATTGCTCAAATTACCCAATTCCGGTGGGAGAGTACCGCTGAGTTGGTTGGAATCCAAGCTTATCCACGAGACATGTCCACCGTTACATGTCACTTGATACCAACTACAAGGCGTATTGGTCACATTCCACCCCCTCTTATTTTTCCAATTATCACCATCCGTACTATTATAAAGAGTGACAAGAGCTTCACACTCCGGTTTGGGGATTTGAGTAACGGTATCGCAGATAGAGTTAGTCTGAGTCTCAAAATGAGCGTTGACGGTATGGTTAGTGTCCATGGTAACGGAACAACTGGTGCCACTACAGCTACCACTCCAAGCAATAAATGTCGAACCGGATTCAGGGGTAGCCGTCAAGGTGACTTGAGTTCCAAAATTATAGTCTTCGGAACAGTCAGTGCCACAGTCAATCCCACTAGCTGAACTGGTAACAGTGCCGGAACCTGATTTTGTGACAGTAAGCGTCTTCTTAGCTGAGTCATTATCTGTGATCGTCACCACCGCTGTATTTGGCTCTCCTAATTGGGCGCCAGCACTGGGATTGCTTAAGCTGACGATGAAAGTTTCATCGTTTTCCTGTTCGCTATCATCAGTGAGGTTTACTGTAAAAGTTTTGTCAGTGGTATCGCCGTTTGCCCAGTTTAGGGTGCTTGATGTGGCGGTATAATCGCTGCTGGCCGCCGTGCCGTCGCTGGTGGCATAGTTTACCGACACTGCACCTTGACTCATTTCTGAACGAGTTACAGTAATAGTTGCGGAGCCGTCTCCTTCATTGACATTATAATCTGCCGCTGAAAATTGCAACATACTAAAGTCATTATCTGTGATCGTCACCACCGCTGTATTTGGCTCTCCTAATTGGGCGCCAGCACTGGGATTGCTTAAGCTGACGATGAAAGTTTCATCGTTTTCCACTTCGCTATCATCAGTGAGGTTTACTGTAAAAGTTTTGTCAGTGGTATCGCCGTTTGCCCAGTTTAGGGTGCCTGATGTGGCTGCATAATCGCTGCTGGCCGCCGTGCCGTCGCTGGTGGCATACTTTACCGACACTGCACCTTGACTCATTTCTGAACGAGTTACAGTAATAGTTGTGGAGCCGTCTCCTTCATTGACATTATAATCTGCCGCTGAAAATTGCAACAAACTACAGTATGAAGGTGATACTTGATTAGTCCAATCCGGGTTCTTTTGCCCAAGCCAAGCAATAAAGTTAGCGTCATAAGCCGTGTCAGAATTAATTAAGTTGTTGTTTTGTAATTGTAGCCCCCCCCATTGCGCTGAATACAGATTCACCAAATTCATCAACTCGGATGGGATTTTTCCGCACAGTTGGTTGGAAGACAGCATGAGCACCTTCAAATTGCTCAACTGACCCAGTTCCGCTGGGATAGGACCGCTGAGTTGGTTGGAAAACAGCCGGATCTCTTGTAAACTGCTCAATAGACCCAATTCCGGTGGGATAGGTCCGCTGAGTTGGTTGGAAGGCAGCCATATCCATTGTAAACTGCTCAACTGACCCAGTTCCGGTGGGATAGGACCGCTAAGTTGGTTGGAATACAGACGGATAGTTTGTAAACGGCTTAACTGACCCAGTTCCGGTGGGATAGGACCGCTGAGTTGGTTGGAATTCATCTCTAGCCTCGATACATGTCCACCGTTACATGTTACTCCATACCAACTACAAGGCGTATTCGTCACATTCCACCCGGTATTAGTTCTCCAGTTATCACCATCCGTACTATTATAAAGAGCGACAAGAGCTTGACACTCCGTCGATGGAATTTCACTAACAGCAGCGCAGTCAGTTGCAGCTTGCGCCAAAGGTGATATTAAAAACAATACTAACAAGCCAAAATAAGGTTTTTTCAACATTGATAATCTCCTTAATTGAACAAAAAAATTGAGTATATTACAGTCTTTTGTTAATTTCAAATTAATAAAATAAAATCGGAAATCGATAGGAAACAAAAAAATGTTAAAACTCGAAAGTTATTAACAGCCTTTTCATTTGCGAACATCTATGGATTATTTGTCAATAATGTTTAAACCCCAAGAGAACGCCAAAGCGATGAGGCTCTGTCATCTATATTAGACCACTATGATTAAAAAATGCAAGACTATTTTGAGTTATACTATTAAACCTTCTTGTTTAATGCCTCACATTTCCCACCCTAAAACAAAAATGATATAATTAAAAAAATTCACGTCATTGTAAGTTAATAGGTAACAGATAACAATTAAAATTAAAATTAAAAATAAAAATAAAAATAAAAAAGCACAAAAAGAAAATATAGTACGCAAAAGTATTGACAACTATTGACTTATGAATACTACTTATATTTTTTTTATATTATAACATATGTTTGATGTCATAAAAACATGTCAAAAAAACTTGACATTATTTTTATAATTTTGTTTAATCAGAGGGCAACCACAAGGGATTGCCCCTACAGCCTCCACATTAAAAAAACGGGGGTAGGGGCAATCCTTTATGGTTGCCCTTTCGTTCTATGTAACTAGAGGGCAACCACAAGGGATTGCCCCTACGTCAGTGCTAAATAAAAGTAACCCGTCGCGTAAGCGAGGGGATAAAGGGCTGATAGCTCCCATATTCACTCTGTTGAAATGTCTGCGGCAACGTGGGCATGTCAATAGTTGTCAATAGAATTGTTATCTGGCATCGTATCAGAAATCAATAACGGGTTGGTAGTGATGAACAAGAAATCGTTAATGATGGTTTAGTGGTTAAAGCTTTAATTATCAATCGTTTAGTTTTTTTACAGCCCCACTGTATTTGTTTTCGCAATTTTTTATAGGAAAACCAACCGAGCAATTATTGGGAAAAGGAATCCTTAATAATTGATAAAATGTTCTTAATAAGACGTTAACTACTCAGCGAAAAAAAAACGCCGCTCGAAGAGTTAAAGAAATCCTATTTTTTTAAAAAATAGGATTTATCATTACTTTAAACTCTTCGGACGGCGTTTTTGTTTTTTTGTCTGTGTGGTGAGTACAGCTAATGTAGGACAACGAATAAAACCTTCAAACCAAAATATTCGTTGTCATCCATTAGTTGTACTAAATCTAGCTAGTACTTTGTCAAACTTTAAATTTTGGGTTGGAGTACAAAGCTTTAGCTTTGTCAAGCAACGCACAAAGCTAAAGCTTTGTACTCCAATAACCCATTAATATAAGCTTGACAAAGTACTAGCGTCTATATTTCACTTCACTCTGTTGGCAAAGGCATAGGCTCTGCTTCTGGTAAGGGCTCTGCATTGTCTAGCTCGGCGGCTGGTATTTCCTGAGTCGTGGTGTTAGTGTTACTACTAACAGATGCCAGCCCATCTATGTTCCCTGTCACCATACCCTCGCCTGAGATTGTATGCAATTGAACCCAATTACTATTATTCATCCTGACCCAAATTCCGTTTGGTGAGCCAAAGTCAATAATGACATCATCCAGTCCATTACTATCCATATCTCCCGTGGTCATGCTTTGGGGTGACAAAGAATGCAATTTAACCCAGGTGCTGTTATTCATCCTGACCCAAATGCCATAAGGTGAGCCAAAGTCAATAATGACTTCATCCAGTCCATTTCCATCCATATCTCCCGTGATCATGCTATTGGCTGATAAAGAATGCAATTGAGTCCAACTGCTGTTATTCATCCTGACCCAAATTCCATAAGGTGAGCCAAAGTCAATAATGACTTCATCCAGTCCATTTCCATCCATGTCGCCCGTGGTCATGCTTTGGGATGATAATGAATGCAATTGAGTCCAACTGCTGTTATTCATCCTGATCCAAATGCCATAAGGCTCGCCAAAGTCAATAATAACATCATCCAGTCCATTTCCATCCATATCTCCTGTGGTCATGCTCTCGGGTGACAGAGGGTGCAATTTAACCCAACTACTATTATTCATCCAGAGCCAAATACCGTATGGTGAACCAAAATCAATAATCACATCATCCAGACCGTTACCGTCGATATCGCCTGTGACCATACTCTCGGGTGATAAAGTATGCAATGGAACCCAGGTGCTGTTATTCATCCACACCAAAATCCCTTGTGAGCCAAAGTCGACAATCACATCGTCTTGACCGTTACCATCGATATCGCCTGTGACCATACTTTCAGGTGACATGTTATGTAACATAACCCAATCGCTGTTGCTCACAAAGGCAGAGAGACCAATACCAGGCCCGAAGTCAATAATCACATCATCATTTCCTTCATTATCATCACCACCTATTACTCTATATAGAAAAGCCGTTGAATACAGGGGGTCTTGAATCCCGTCACCATCCAAGTCAGTCATAAGAATCGCCTCGATCACACTAAATGGATCGGCTTGTGTCAAGGCAGCTATAAAGCTAATCTCACCCGACTCTCCGGCATCTAAGAACAATTCACCAGAAATACCGTTCCCCGGTTCTTGACCATTCAGACTTAATGACACTTCACGCGATTCGTCCATGTCTGAACGCACTGGAACCAGTGTATAATCAAGCAGTTCTGCTGTATCGCCGGTGTTGGTGACATTGATTATCACTCCTGTTGGTTGTGATAAATCTAATGCGTTCAATACAGCTTGATCAGAAGTCAAACACCATTGAGTTGGACCCAGTATTGAGCCTTCATTACTCAGGTTCAGCCCCGTATTAACGTTATTGCCTATTGCCATATAACAAGCGGTATCACTACCGGTCATGCCGGCAGGCATGTCTATTCTGACTAGGAAAGCATCGCATTGCCCCGGATTCACTATAAGTGGTGTCGGACTTAAAACCGTGTAATTGATGACCGGAGGTGTCGGAATAAAATTACACTGGCTATCAAAACTTGAGGGGGAGATGGAAGACAATTGATACGTTTGGGGAACGATAGAATTATTGCAGACTGTCGCATTAATTGTCACACTGCTTTCCCCTATGCAAGGCCGTCTATCCCATGGCACATGGACCAATTCTTGGCATTTGCCATAACTGCCAGCATTATAAATATCCTGAATTTCTGATTGTGTAATAACACGGTTGAAAAATTCAATTTCATCAAGTATCCCATTGAAATTGCGGTCCGTGGAGGGCCCCAGCTCATAGCCACCTATGATAAGTGGTTCACTATTTGAGATATTACTAAAACTGGGTATTGATGTCGCCTTTGCGAATACACCATCAATATACAACTTGACCTGCTGAGCCGGTAAATCAATAGTGACAGCAACAAACGTCCATTCTCCAGGGTCTGCATGATGAGTAAAATTTGGACTTAAATCCATTTGGAAACCCGATGAACCATTTGAAAAAAATGCTAAAAAGTGACCATTATTGTAGAACAGATGATAGCCTGCTGAGGCTAATATGAGCGGGCCAGTTGGCACACCTTTACGAATCACTGTCCCCATTGTTTCACCCAGTTTAGGATAAATCCAGAAATCGATTGTGAATTGACCCGCTCCTAAGTCTAGAAAATGATTATCCGGGACTTGTACATAATCGTCCACACCATCAAACTGCAAACCACCGTCAACCATTCCGGGCACTGGCACAGGGCCATTGTGATGTGTTCCATCATTAGAGTTGACAAGTTCAGCGGCGGTTGTACCCGACGTTTCATCAAGCGGCCACCAAGCTACCATGTTAGGGGGCGGTGTGGTGCAGGATGTTGGAGCACAACCAACGACTCCAGAAAAATGATCCGTTAACCCAGTTGGCCCTCTCAAAGCTAGCGCAGGGAGAGTGGTATTTAGCGTATATAGCGCACGGGCTCCGGCATATACTGAGCCAGCCTCCTGACCATCTACGACAGAAAATAATCCTGTAGCAGGATCAAAATCCATTCCTCCACTACCACCTAAAGCTGGCGTTAGGGTTTGGGAAGTCAATATCTGACCTGTAGCTGGATTAAGTGTTACTAACTGGGTGGGAAGCTGACCCGGTGTCATAGTATTATCAATCGCATAAAGTGTTCCATTATCGTGGAACGATAAATATGAGTAATCTGAGTTTGGTCCTGCTGGATGTCCCTTAATATTTGCCTGACCATTCCAGTCAATGGTATATAATGTTTCTCCAAAACTTCCAACTCCTCCAATACCATATAGCACACCAGTACTGGGATGAACTGCCAAGTCACCTTCAAATATTGTACCAATATTTAAAAAGCCAACAAACTGTGAGACTCCAGTGGTAGGATTTATCCTATATAGCGAGTCTGGATTGCTAGAAGTTCCAAAAGCGGTTGTCACTGTATAGAGAAAATTGCCTCCTGGTCCCCATTCCAGTCCAATAGCATTACCTATACCCGTATTTCGAGGGTTGAATGCCAGCCCTGTTATTGGATCAATATCATAAAGTGTGGTTGTGAAGTTGTTATTTATGCCAGAATCTATGCCATATAAACAAGAGCTGGCATGGGCGGCACTTATCCACCAGCCTGCCGAATCATCATCATAAGCATTACCAGGATCACCTATATCAAGGTGAATGCGAGTAGCATTTTGAGTAGCATTTTCCTGTAGGTATAACTCATTGTTTAAACCCGGTTGTGTATTGGATTGCATGATAAATTCACCACTGCCTCCTTTAGCGAAATTACCATACTGATTACCAGGTTCTTGGGTGATCTGAGTGATGATGTTTGTCAGCAAATCGACTTGCATCAATTCTTCGTCTAGGTATGAAACAGGGTCATTTCTCCATTGCTCAGAGTTGTATATCAGCCGTTCGCCGTCTGGCGAGATTGAAATCTGAAAACCCAGTTCAATTGGTGCGCCGTTGTTGTCAGAAATGGGAGTGGGTGTGCCACCAGTAGCAGGAACGCGGTAAATTCCACCTCTCATAAAGTCTGAATCGGCATGAAAGTAAATGTGAGTATCGTAAGGAGAGAAGACAGGATCGGTGGCATCCAAGTCACCAGGCGCAACTCCAAGAGGCACTACCGTGTATGTCGTATGATTTCCACAAAAATCATAAGGAGTATCAAACTCAATAACGCCAATACCCCGCTCTCCCCAGTTTTGGTAGTAAGTAAACGCGATACGCTTCCCATCATTTGACCAGTAAGGATAGCTTATGGATTGTACTCCCATCAGATCAAGAGCATAGTAGGAAGCACACGGCTGAAGCGTACCCTGATCATCAATCACTTTCAGGACATCGACAATATTATCATTTGGATTGTCACCAACAATAATATCCTGACCCACATAGACAATATACTGCCCATTTGGTGACCAGTCAGGATGACGTACTTCAAGCCAATCGCCTGTACCAATATCAGAGGTAACCTGTCGTCTATTATAAGGTTGTGAAACATTTTGCACAAATAGTTGTGGTGGGTTAACCCGATCTGACTTCCAAACGACCTTGCCATCCTGTAAATTAGCAATTGCAGGTTGACCAGATGTTAGTAAGTACAGTACGAACCCTACGAAACTGAGGAAATTTGCTGGTTTTACCAGCGTCTGTTTTTTGAGATATGAACTCATAATCATTGTCTCCTCGTTAAAAAAAATAATCAATGAGTGAAGTTGCTGATTCTAGCAATACCCATTTTAATTATAGGCATATTCCAAATACTGACCAACGCGGCATCCTCAACGCCTTGCCATTGGCTCCGATACCCAATCCAAGCAAATTAGTCTTGGTTTATGCTCTATAATTTTAGTCTAGTCCAGTTTTTCTAATTTTTCAGATATTTTTATAAATTATTTTATATGTTATTGCTATTATACTTATATAACAAATTGTTATGAAATAATAACAACAATAAAAAAAAATTTTTTGAGTTGAATATAATTAAATATTAATACTCGATGATCAAGTTTTTTACACTTGACAAAGGGTGTATGTTATCGCCCAGTGCCCCATAGACCATTTGATGTTGTTTGACAGTGCTTTTGTTGGCAAAGTCTTCATAAATAACGATGGCCTCAAAATGGGTATTATCATCGCTTTTGACTTCCGCTTGTGCGCCGGCTAGGGCGGTTTATATTAGTTTTTTGACTTGTTTTGGTTGCATTATATTTATTTTGACTCATTTCAAATTTTTTATTATAACTTAATAATTGATAACTACAAGGCTCGTAGGTAAGCAGGGATAAGTCAAAACAAAAAAAACAATAACTACAGGGATTAGTTTTTAGAAGGGATAAGTCAAAACAAAATATTTGAAACAGAAGTTAATAAAAACGGGGTTTGAGCATTTGGAGAGCTATTCATACCCGTAAAAACCCTTGAATCGCGGATTTTACGGATTAAAAACCTAAAAATACGAATAATCAGCCAAATAGCGCAAGGCGTGATTTTGATTCGTTATATTGAGTCAAACAATATTTGATAACACTGACTCACTTGAAGATTGAAGGTTTTTATTCGTTGTCCTACATTTGATGTACTCACAATAGCGATAAAAAAAAATTTTGAACATCGAGGCTTAAAACGACCCTTCTATTTCAATCCACAACGGCATATCCCTATCCCTATCAACCGCCTTCAACAATTTTTGTCTCACATAAAAAGCCTCATTTTTTCGACAACGTATTTCCAATAGATTCTCCTGAAACCCACGCAATAGTGTTTCTTGCACCTCTGTAGGCAATTCTCGATTCGGGCGAAAGCGTAGCGTGACATGATCATGCCATTCTTGACTACCGGCGGACGATACCCATTCTTCTTGAGCGGGTTCCACCGACAGAATTCTAGATAAAACAAAATCTCGGTATTTTTGTATAGTATGACAATAAGCATGTATATGATAACGATTGTCCGCAAAAACCAAATGATTAGGAGAAATGATCCGCACTCTAATGTCATCTGGCATAACGGGTTTATATTCAATAACAAGTGTTTTTTTGTGACGTAACGCAGCCAAAATAGGTTGAATCAATTGACGAGGCAATTTTGGACGTAACAAGCGATCAACATCTGTGATTTCAACTTCACTCCAATCTGGCTCATCTAAATAGTGTGCCCGCAAGTTTTGTCCCCGCAGATATTCCAAAAACGCTGTCGTATCTGCTCGAATATAATGTGGCTCGAAATCTTCTGAAGCAAGATGGCGTTTGAGTGAAGGATCATATTTCATTTGTCCGGGATGGAGCTTGCGGTAAGCATTAATGACGGCTTGAGCGGTTTGGCGTGTTAAGTCAAACGTCTTTGCTAAATTATTCGCTGCTAAGCCATCTCCCCAGTATAATTGGGTTTCTAAGTAGGCAAATCGAATTAAGGTGTCAAACTTCATGATATACCCCCTTTACATTTAAAGAAATGGCTGTATAATAATCCATCGCGCCACTGACTACCGAAAATCGTAACTAGGTTACGCAGAACTCCTCAGAGGGTAGCCCAAAAAAGGGCCTAGGTTTTCAGGGCGCTTTTTTTTGCGTCATTTATGATATTGCCAAATTTCAAAATCTTCTTTCCCCTGTAAGGTTTCTTGTGCTAATTCTCCAAGAGACAATTTCCCCGCTATATAGTCAGCCAATTCTTTTTTAGCTGCACTTGCGTTTGATTGTTGATGACAATCGTTGTAATGATAACCAACCGCACCCATCAAAACATCCGCTAGTTGTAAAATGTCGCTTTTGTGAGAGCTTATAGGCTCAATATTTCTGACTACATCAACTTTCCTTCCATAGTGTTTACGAATTCCTTCGTTCAAGGTACTTTTTAACTCGGAAAGGCTATAACTACTGCTCCTTTCATCTAAAAATACCAATAATTTATGCTCGTCAGATACCGCATATTTCCCAAATTTTTGCTGTAAAAATTCGTACATAAATGTATAAAATCCGAGTTCCTTATCACCACCAAAATGTTTTTTATAATCTATTTGTGAGGTGTCAAAAACCACTGATTTAAATGCAATAATTTTTTCATCTGCCACCGAAAAAAACACATCCACCAACCTTTTATACTCTTCCAACTTCCCCTTGGAGACTTTAGTCCATTTCAATTCTGCATGTATTTTATTCTCATCTCGCCAATTTTGAAGTGCTGTTTGCACTCGTAATAGATTAGTGCGAAGAACAATTATCCCGCCAAACATCATATATCTGTGCTTAGTTTGGCGGCTCTCATCACAGTAAACATGAAATAAATCACCATTCGACATTGCAAAATTTCTCCTTTTCAATAAAACCCTCGTGGGGATTTGTAACATTTTTCCATATCCCTCATGGGGATGCGTAACATATAAGAATAAGAAAAAATCTATCTCATAACCTCTCCACATAAACCTCTCCACTCATAACCCCTCCAGGGGATTTTTTGTGCTTATAGTATCGTACTGACTTTTAAAGTTCAATCATATGTTTTTTGAATGACGCATAACTGTCAATACAAATAATGAAAATACTGTAAAATTTCTTTACATATTATACCTTGCTATAATAATAAAATTATGGATAATGTTGTATGCAAAATTTACAACCAATAAGGAGAAATCCATGCGACGAATAAGAATAATCTTACCCAAAAAAGCGGATATACATTACAAATATTTAGACATACTACACGATGCCATAGTCAATGCGTGGATTGCCGCAGGTGCCCAAAAAGAGCAAATCCTTGATATGAGTGCCTTACCTTGGAATTTCGCCGCTCTCGGTGGGCATAACAAACAAGGCAATAAGAAGGTACATACCTTAGTCATTTCTACGCCTGATGCGAGTTTGGCGAAAATTTTACGGCATCTAAATCCTGAAGAAATCCGTTATGCCCGCGCCAGTACTATTGAAAACGTCAACTTTGCTGATGCACAGATAAGCATTGAAGATGATCCCATCATGCCTAACCAAAACGCGCTCGGCGTATTAATGCTCTCACCGTTGGCGATTAGCGACAAAACCGTCACTAAAGGTAAACGCTGGCATAAAGATTTAAGCAAAGTGGATTTAAGTGCCGCGATTAATCATCGTCTTTCTCGTTTCGCCGGGCGCGACATCAAATTGGTTGTGCAAGTTGATAGCTTATATTTACGCTGTAATCCTGAACACTCCGTCTTAGTGCCAACCAAATTAATGCGAAATTCTAAAAAAGTGTTTGTGATTGGCATGAGTGCGCCCTTAGTTTTAGCCGGTAGCGAGCACGATTTACGGTTTGCTTGGTATGCCGGCTTAGGCGAAAAAAATCGGAATGGCTTTGGTTGTATTGGATTAGCTGAGCAGGGGGTGGGCAGATGAGTGATTGGATGGCAATTGCCAGAAAAACGGCGGAACACGTTTATGACGATTTTTTAAAGCAAGTCGTGATTGAGCATGTTCTTAAAAAAGACAGAATCGGACAATTATCTGAAAAACAAATCAAAA
Source organism: Candidatus Thiomargarita nelsonii (assembly GCA_000785145.2). GTDB lineage: Bacteria > Pseudomonadota > Gammaproteobacteria > Beggiatoales > Beggiatoaceae > Thiomargarita > Thiomargarita nelsonii_B. The sequence goes on along the minus strand of JSZA02000158.1, from coordinate 1,226 downwards.
AGCTAGATAAAGGCGATGCTGATAATCGTACTATTAGATTAATGTCTATCAGTGGCAAAGGCGGGTTTCATAAAGAGGGCAAATACGATAAAAATACGAATGTCACTTTATTAGATCATTTGCTTTCCGTGACGCGAGGCAGTTTACTCTTAGCGACAATGAACTGGCTCAGTCAAAACCCTGACATTCCGGAAAATTTACTCAAGAAAAAGCTGGCTGTGATTGCCGTCACCGCCTTTTTGCATGATTTGGATAAAGATTTAGAACTGGCGCGTACTGTCGCCTCACTCAATCCTGCTCAAGTGGCAGATAAAGTGGAACAGTATGGTATTGACGCTTTTTTGAAAAAGGCAGATGTCACCTTAACCCCTGAACATTTGTTACATCTCATTGAACAAGTCGAAACTTCACAAGCTTATCGGCATCTTTCCACACCTTTACCACGCTTTATTGATGACAGGATGCCACTTTATGTCCGTATGGCAGATAAATTAGATGGCATTTGGTTAGAGGGCGGTATTACCGGAGTTATCAAGCGGCTGGAAACCGATAAAAGTTGTTTAGATAGTCCATTATTACCGCATTGGCAAGCGATTGATCTTTTTGATCCTCATCACCCTTTTTTATTGGATAAATTACAATTTTTTTTATCTCAAATCAGTGGAGCTATCACGGGCGTTCCCCCTTTATTAGAAGGGCATCACGACGGGCGTTTAACGATGTTGTTGCCCAAAGTTCAGTTTGATGAGATTGTGGACAAAGCACTCAATAAACTCGCTGATAAACTGCCCTTTGGATTAGAAGTCGATATTTCTAATGTTGGCGTACCCGCATTATTAAATGGGCAGCCGACTCATACTGAATTACAAGATTTAATGTTAAATAAAAGCAAAATGCCAGCGCAAAAAATCAGCAAATTGCTCAAAATACAATCCAAATACAAAGCCCAAGTTATTCATCCACTGGATGCATTATTAGATGAGATCGGACTCAAACCCCGTTTTCCAAAGAGTTCGCTTCAATTAGTGACGCTGTATGACACACTAGCCGATTTTGACGCAGACGAAGAAGAATGGCTACGCTATGCTGCCCATCTCGCGTTAATGCTAAATCTTAAAGTAAAAAATGCCCCTCTCACTTATGATCAACGTGAAGCCGCCTTATTAAGCTTGATACCTGTCGCACGCCCTGAATTTATTCAAGATATTGAAGATAATAAATCGCGT
>JSZA02000154.1 GCA_000785145.2 Candidatus Thiomargarita nelsonii | reverse complement strand
ACTTGGTAGGATACACATAAAGCAATCAAATTTCGCATCGCTTGTCCATCATCAATCACATTCAATACATTATTGTCGCATCTGGATGACAAGCCAATGCTTCTGCGTTTTCACTTAGGTTAATAATCCGACAAGATCATATTGCGTTCCACCGGATTTAAAAATTTGTCCTCATCGTATTCATTACCCTGTTCACAAAACTCTTTTTTCGGTTTTAAACTTAGGTTGGGTTCAAGCCCCTTGGTGTGTTTATTCGCTTTAGCCGCATTGATAATTTCACAAGTTTGCGTCGAGTTATTGAGAGCAAACAAAAACAGATTTTCTGGTTTAACTGAGGCAATCAGAAACGGTGAATGGGTTGCTACTATGATTTGATTATTTTTACCCAATTTTTGGTACCGTTTTAAAATAGCTTGTTGCCAACTGGGATGCAATGAGGTTTCTGGCTCATCTACCATGATTATGCTGTTTTGTAATTTGAGGTTGTTTAAATAAACGGCTTGATAAAATAATTGCTTTTCTCCATGAGACAAGTCATTCATTCCGACTTTTTTGCGATTGAAACTTTCAAAAATAGCCTCTTTGGCAGTAATATCGACTAATTTGGTAAATAGTTTGATGTCTGAAAAACAGTTATTAATCTCTTGGGTGCTTTCTTGAATCACATCCTCTGCTTTTTTCTTCCTATCTGCCAACCGTTTTTCGACGACGGAGTTAACGATGTATTTTTCAACGGCGTATTTATGAACGGCGAAATCAATCTCTCGCACGAGCCCATTATCTTGTTGGGTGATATATTTTTCGAGTGCTTCTAAATCGGTATTTTCTTTTGAAAAATGTGTTGATGAGGTATTTAAATAAGTTTATGATGGCTAAAAGTAGGCACTTGAAACAAGGGTAAAAGTGTACCTCCAAATCCAGCGCGAGAGCGGGGAGCGTTATCGACCTGCTCTCGCAGATAAGGGTAGAGAATAAGTGGGGCATTCTTTTCCGCCCAGTTGTGAACGAACTTGAGGGGAAATTGGTCCTCATCTACCTCAAAAACGCCCAAAATCTCTATTCTAAGTTCAAAAGGGACCTCTTTTACTTCTTGGCCCATTTCTACCCCAATTCTGACTGCAATCGTCTTGTTTTTTTTGTCATATTCACTATGTCCATGAAACAGTGAGAACTTTTCTACATTCGGTTCCAATTGACTATGTTCAGGGATAACTTTTATAGAAAGTTCCAGAACTTTTAAAGCTCTTAACTGAATGGGATGGTTTTCATATTCCTTTTTGTTTTCTTCACTCATAATTATCGTTACACTGCTAACATATATACGTCATCGTTAATAACTGGAACTTTTTTGAACTGTTCAATAATTTGACCATGAGTATCAATGGTTTGACGAAGATAAGACTCAATAGACGTTAAGTCGATTGGTAATACATTTTTATAGGTTTTGGGGGAGGGAACTTTTACATGAATCATTTTAAATGTTTTTCCGATAGATTCTTCCACATCACTTATAAACATGTCGTATATCGTTGAGATTTTTTCATTTGAATTTATTCATTGAATTCTCTCGTAAACCTTTTGCGAGTACACGATAAACTGTTCTCTCACTTGCCTCACTTCAAAATCTAAAATATCCTGATTCTCAACCTTCAAATCGGCAAAAATAACGGAACAACGGGACGAAGCGGCTTTGGCATAATCTCCTCTTTTCTTTGCGAATCGCCACCAAGCTATAGCGAGATCCTTTGCGTCAGTTTCAAGATCATCTAAAAGATAGCCCCAAAAGTATATACCTCCACCTCTAATACCCACATTAGAATATCTAAATCCGCTAGTTCTGCTCGAATCGGCATTGGAAGAACAGGTGCCATGCGTTCCTTTGAACAAATTTATATTCTCCTTATTTATTTATTTAATAATAACCAGTAATGGGCGAAAAATATTTTTCGCCCGATTTGCTTACTGACTAAACGTTAAAATTTCAACATCTGTACTAATAGCATCGCCACTGAACGGGTGCAGGAGCCTGCCACCAATTTGATACGATCCAATCGGCTCAGCACCGCTAAAGATGTATTCAAAAATCTTGGTTTCAATCGAATCGAAGGGCAATAAAGTCAGTCCGGTAAAAAATACGTTGCCCACCCTACTTGGCTTGCTACAATATCTCTTAACTTAATGGCATTGAGGTAGGGTGCGTCCTACGCACCTTTTATTCTCAATTCAAGTTTACCGCATAAGGTGCGTAGGACGCACCCTACACTTGCTTTTATTCTCAATTCAAGTTTACCGCATAAGGTGCGTAGGACGCACCCTACACTTGCTCAATTCAAGTTTACCGCATAAGGTGCGTAGGACGCACCCTACACTTGCTCAATTCAAGTTTACCGCATAAGGTGCGTAGGACGCACCCTACACTTGCTCCTTTAATCGAAAAAAAAGACGTTTGTCTAGTCTCACGTCGTTGCGGTTTGAATATCCAACCTGCGTGACCAACTATCTATAGGCCACATTTTATAAATCAATACCCAATTCTTAATTGATTTTTTTTACCGAGCCTACGCTTGCTAAGCCAATGCCATTAAGTTAAGACCATGTAGCGTATCCACAAAAACTTATATATTAATCAGGTGGATACGCGGAGCAATAGCCACCCTACATGTATGGTTTTGTCGCGATACTTAATGGCATTGGCTTGCTAACCCCCCCCAACAAACAGGACAACTCTAATTTATCCAATCGCTTGAAGAGGTAGCAGGTTATTGTTGTGAGCCGTGAGATGCCTAATATTAAATAAAGCGACTCTGCCACGCAATCTGTCATTTAAAATCCAATAGCACATTTTGTTCATAAAGTTCGAGGGAAACATCTATAATTGGATTAGATGGCATACCATCCTGTAGATTGTCAAATTTAGGCGTTATCCCGTCACGGTAAAGAGAGCATAAACCGATTGATTCATTGTGTTTTCGAGCTAACCATTCAAAGCGAGCGTCTGAGTACAAAATAACTATGAATACCCATTGATGCCATCAAAAATAGCCTATCAACTAACGCAATGATTAATTTTGGATGCAGATTGGTTTCTGGCTCATCAATAAATAGCATATCGCACCGTGATAACTCATTTTGCATATCTACTTGGTGATGACAAACTTTTGCCTCTGAAGGTGTTTGTGCGTAGGCAGTGGATAATAATAATCCAGGCGCCGCGAACTGTCGTCACCCAACCTACGAGCTATAAAAAGTTATAGCAGGCTATATTTTAAAATTTTTAAACATGGATATATTCATAACAATAACATCTGTTATTAATGGAGAAAGAGCCGTTTTCAAATCAGCCTGCAAGTAATCAAATGCAACAACATCTGATATATCATCACTGCACAGTACGAGAATAACTCGTATTTTACCCAGATGTATTTTTTCATGACTGACAACAAATTAAATTGGGTAGGAAAAATCAATAGATTCCAAAGAACGTAACAGCCGTTTCATAACGCCTCCAAATAAAGATTGTAAAAAGGTTCAGATAACGCCTGCTTGATGGCACTTAACTTAGTCTCAAAATTCGCCTCTTCCTGGATAGTTTTGCCTTCTGTAGTTAAACAGTTTAAAGCAATTAATGACTCTGCCTGCTCATCTTTTTTCCAAATAACCTCAATATATTTAATCATATCAATACTATGCGTCGCTATCATCAGATTGACACCGGCTTTAGCCAACTCATACAACGCCTCTATTAGAACAACTTGCCACTGCGGATGTAAATGCGCTTCTGGTTCATCAATAAACAGAAAAGAATCAGAATCAAGCAGATTTTTTTCCAATAATAAGGCTAATAATCCCAAATTGGCAATACCCAATGCTGTCGTTGAAACAGAATAAGTGCCAAAATCATCTTGAAAGACAAAATTGCCATCATTGGATAATTTGAGTTTGCCACCGATAGATTTTTCTATTTTCTGAAGTACATCAATAAATTCAGGCTCATCCATTGATTGAAGAGTGAGCAAATCAGTCAGCGCGTAAAAATAGTCTGGTACACCAGTTATGTATTTATGTCTATTTTGTTGTGCAAGTGATAAGTTGACACCCAATGCTGATTTAAGCTTTAAATAAATGGGTGATTCAAGATAAATAACCCGAGAAATCTTCTCCATAAGACTATTTGGTTTGACAGACGAAACAGAAACGGCTTCATCTGAAATTTTTACTTCAAAAAAACTACTCAGATTTAAAATAGCCTGATTTGAAGATAATTCTTTTAATTTAGCAACTTGAAAATTTCCTTTTAATCCATTTTTCAATTGGGAATCTATAACAGGTTGAGTGGCTAAAATGGAATATAAAGCTTTAGAAACAAATGTTTTTCCAGAATTATTCGGTCCAGCAAGTACTGTCAGATTTTTAATCTGAATTTTTGCCTCTTCAATTTTTCCAAAATTTTTGACTGTAAATTGCATATTCAATTCCAAGATAAAAATCAAGTTAATCGCATTGTGCGTTAGAACAAAAACCTCAAAACTGGGTAATCTCTGCAAAGCAATGGATGTAGCTACGCGATCTGCACAGATTAAACGTCAATACCAGCGAGTACCGGAAAAATCTCTCTCATTCCGCGATACCGTTGCGGTTTTAATATCTAGCCGGTGTGACCTACCAGATTATAATTATTAATAGAGGCCACATTTTATAAATCAATACCCAATTCTTAATTGATTTTTTTTACCGAGCCTACGCTTCACTGCCATTAAGTTAAGGGCAACCATAAAGGATTGCCCCTACATGATATGCCGTTTTTCGTAGGGGCAACACCCTAGTGGTTGCCCTTAACTTAATGGCATTGAGCCTACGCTTGCTAAGCCCCCCCCAACAAACAGGACAACTCTAATTTATCCAATCGCCTGAAGAGGTAGCAGGTTATTGTTGTAAGCCGTGAGATGCCTAATATTAAATAAAGCGACTCTGCCACGCAATCTGTCATTTAAAATCCAATAGCACATTTTGTTCATAAAGTTCGAGGGAAACATCTATAATTGGATTAGATGGCATACCATCCTGTAGATTGTAAAATCTAGGCGTTATCCCGTCACGGTAAAGAGAGCATAAACCGATTGATTCATTGTGTTTTCGAGCTAACCATTCAAAGCGTCTGAGTACAAAATAACTATGAGTCGCAAGAAAAATTGAAATACCCATTGATGCCATCAAAAAGAGCGTATCAACTAAGGCAATGATTAATTTTGGATGCAGATTGGTTTCTGGCTCATCAATAAATAAAATCGTATTTTTTTTAAGAAGACGGTTACGAATCAGCGTACTCAAGATACCTATTTTTTTAATACCTTCGGCGGTTTGAGACATAGAATACTGCTCATGCGCTCGCTTAAAAATGAAGCTTTGTTTATCAAATTGAATTTCACCTTCTATCATCTTATCTAGTTCAAAGGTGAGTGCCTGCAAATCCGGTTGAATTTGCCCCTTTGTCATGGGTAAACGTAGCGCCTTGATGAGATCATAATAGGTATCATCAAAGCCAGCAATTTCTAATTGTTCACGAGTTGCGGCAATCGCATCATAAGTTGTTAAAACTTCTTTTGCGGGAATAAATAAGGCATTGAATTCTGGAAATTGGCCGTTTAATTCGCTGAAATTGTCGTGGTGTTTTTTTCTCCAAGTCTGAAATAGAGGCTTTCATTGTAAAAATTGACTTCTACTTTGAGCTTAGATTGTCCTTGGCGTGTGTTGAGTTCCCAAAGAGCGGGTTGAAATGTCCACAGTAATTTGTTGGCAATTTTATCTTCCCAAGATTCTGAGTGGAATTGTCGTTTATTGTATTCTTCAATACGACGGGCGATTTTGTTCCGCGTCTTTAAAAGATGTGTCTTACCTGTGTCATTTTTGCCAATGATGAGGTTAAGAGATTTATGTGGCTGCCATTCCAGTTTTCTGAAGACTGCCAAGTTTTCTAAGGTAATTTGACTAAACATTTTTTTGATAAACCTTAAAATATGATTGTTGGGCGTTTTATTCCAGCGGGGGCTCTTTCTTTTTTTTGCGGAGCCTGATTTTTAGTACGTTTTGTGAACTTTGCCTGATTTTTCGCACCCCATCCAACGATTATAATTATGAGCATCAGGACCTATTATCGTTAACAGGTAATAGGTGTCTGTTAGATCGTTGTAACAATAAACCAAGGCAAAGTCTTTATCGGGGTTGTCCTTGTGGTTAGTACGCCTAAAAATATCGACGATTTTTGCCCATCTTGAAGGAGCCTCATTTAAAGTCTTTAGATACCTTTACAGAGAACATTAATCGAAATCGAACAGGCTTTCTGGTAACATACCTGTTTTCTCATAGCGAGTTGAGTTAAATTTTCCTGTGCCTTAAACTCCCATTGATGGACAGCCTTGGTGCTACTAGGTATAGAATGCATCCTTTTTAAATTGTCAATTTGGTATTCCAGATGGATGTCTTGAGGTACTTTGAGCGTTATGGTACCCATTATTAAATCTCCTTTCAGGCCACATTTTATAAATCAATACCCAATTCTTAATTGATTTTTTTTACCGAGCCTACGCTTGCTGGTTTTAAATCATGGGCACAAAAAGATTTTTGTAGCCAATGACATTTGCTGAGGTTGCGGCAATGAAATTTTATCCTGTGCAATGGATTATACAGGATATCTTGCCGGCTGGTGTATCAATGTTTTGTGCCAAGCAAAAGCAGGCTCGCGTTGAATGGGCGGCGTATGAACACGCGCATAGTTGATCCTTGATGGCTTTGAACATGCTCCGTCAAATGCTTATTTAATCACAGGAGTGACGGTACCTCGTTTAAGTCAGGGATTTGAAATTGAGTTGGATAAATATCTTGAAAAATTTCCAGAAACTCGTCTGATTGTAGTCGATCCTTTCAGAATCAATGGTGTCAGACTCGATTGATTTGTTTGTTTGCAATATGAAAATACAGGATATTAATATGAGGGCAAATTTGTCGGATAATATCTGGGAATATGCTGGCAAGTTTGCCTGATATAGTTATGCACGATAAATAAATAACAGCAATAAAGGAGATAGCAGATGAAGCAGAAAGACATACATCTTTTTGTATTTGATAGTTTGTCAGATTGGGAAGCAGGCTACGCAGTAGCTGGGATAAATAATCCACAGTTTCAAAAGAATCCAGGTAGTTACCGAGTTCGTAGCGTGGCGTTAAGGAAAGCACCTGTTGTGACCATTGGTGGGCTCCGTATTCAGCCCTCACTGGCACTCGAAGAACTTTCCCCATCAGGTAGTGCAATGTTCATAATGCCAGGTGGCACGGGATGAAGGCAAAAATGTTGAAGCCGTCGAAGTTGCCCGCAGATTTCTTGCCTCTGACATACCTGTAGCAGCAATCCTTGATATCTATACTCCACCGGTTTTAGAAGCTTAGTATGGTTTATTCAAGACGGGTCGTGCTGAGTATTTTGGTGCACTCATGAAGGCAATAAATGCATAACAAGGCGCTTTCAGTCGGACGCGGAGCTGAAGCGCGACGTTAGCTTGTGAGCCGCTCGACTAAGGAAACAGGCATAATATTAGACTTGTCCCTAAATAATTTAAATAGATGTAGGGTGGATTAAGCGATAGCGTATCCATCTGATTAATATAGAAATTAAGGGGGATACGCTACATGATGGTAACTTATAAAAAGGGACATGTCTTTTAAATAAAGCGACTCTGCCACGCAATCTGTCATTTAAAATCCAATAGCACATGTTTTCGAGCGAGCTAACCATTCAAAGCGTCTGAGTACAAAATAACTATGAGTAGCCAGATAAATTGAAATACCCATTGATGCCATCAAAAATAGCCTATCAACTAACGCAAAATTTGCCCCTTTGTCTTATGTAAACGTAGAGCCTTGATGAGATCATAATAGGTATCATCAAAGCTCCAAGTGTGAAATAGAGACTTTCATTGTAAAAATTGACTTCTACTTTGAGCTTAGATTGTCCTTGCCTAATGAGTGTATTGAGTTCCCACGTTTTCTAAGATAATTTGACTAAACATTTTTTGACAATACTTATCGTTTCCCATCCTGGGGCGTTGCCCCAGGCTGTATTAATATCGCCCCTTTGGGGCTAAAATCTTAAAAACTTGAACATCGAGTTTTACTGCATCAATATTCATAATATTAAGGCTTTTCACGCATTTCACGAACAATATTCACAATGTCCTTGGAGGCTAAATTAAGATCAACGCCTGGTACATCTAAGGGTGAATGGGCAGCTTGCAGTGGTTTCAGAACAAATAGTTGACCTTCCCTGCGTTTGATGTGAACTTCTCCATCAAAACAAGCGCGATCTAATAAGCTTGCTAATTGTTGTCTGGCTTCTGAAAAAGTGTAAACATTCATGGTTAGATCCTTTTGACACCCGCTGTTTCTGCGATTGTGAGTGCTTGCAAATTCGGTTGTCATAATAGGTATCATCAAAGCCAGCAATTTCTAATTGTTTTCTCGGCAATCGCATCATAAGTTGTTAAAACTTCTTTTGCGGGAATAAATAAGGCATTGAATTCTGGAAATTGGCCGTTTAATTCGCTGAAATTGTCGTGGTGTTTTTTTCTCCAAGTCTGAAATAGAGGCTTTCATTGTAAAAATTGACTTCTACTTTGAGCTTAGATTGTCCTTGGCGTGTGTTGAGTTCCCAAAGAGCGGGTTGAAATGTCCACAGTCAGTAATTTGTTGGCAATTTTATCTTCCCAAGATTCTGAGTGGAATTGTCGTTTATTGTATTCTTCAATACGACGGGCGATTTTGTTCCGCGTCTTTAAAAGATGTGTCTTACCTGTGTCATTTTTGCCAATGATGACGTTTAGAGATTTATGTGGCTGCCATTCCAGTTTTCTGAAGACTGCTATTAATCTATCTGTTTTCGCACCAGCGCGTATTCACCCGAGTAGCTAGGCTTAATCATCCACGGTTCATCCTTTATCTGTTCATTTAACTTGTAAATGATCTTAGAAATTTCCTTTGGAGTTTTTTCCGTTTCAAGGATGTCAGCAAGTATGTCTGCATGGACGAATGTAGGAGAATATTCCCATAAGCAATCCCAAATCTTTTTAGATTGTGGTGATAAACCTTTAGGAGTGTATTTTTTCTCTTTTTTCTCAAATATTTCTCCCCAAGCTGTGCTAGACAATTTGATATTGTCACTTTCCAAGTACCATCTTTCTTTACCTTTTTCACCACCTATTCCTAAACCAAGCGGTTTAAGTTTTTTATTGATGTTCCCTTTTAACTTATCAATCCGATTTCTTAATGTAAAAAAAATATCGTCACGTTCCGGATTGAGTTCAGCTTGAGATTCCCATTTCATCTCCTCCTCTTTAAGAGTATCTAATTCAATGAGCCATTGTTTCATAAGCTCAATTGTTAAACCTAATTTTCCCGCTATCACTAAAATGGAAAGTAACTTTGTCTCTTGTTGAGTGAATTTAACTTGTGAATTTTTATCAGAAAGTACATAAGTATCTAAATATAAAATAAATGTTGTACCAGCTATTTTTTCCTCATTTTTAGCGGCAACACTGAAATTTCCTAGTAAAGACTGACTCACTAATGCCCAAGGCGATGGCATAAAAATGTGATCAGATATATTTAAGAGTTTCTCCATTTTGTTTGGAAAAGTCAGGTAACTGGTAAAAATAGAGCGTATTTCTTGTTGAATTTCAACATTAATAGTGTCGCTCAATAAAGCTTTTCTAATTTTTAACCATTGCGGAGTTTGTGCAATCTCCAGCAAATCGCGCGGCTCGGGCAAATTGATTAAGTCATCCAAGTCAAAACCGACACTTTTAGTGTGTTTTTTAACATTCGCCAATGTTGACTTATCAAATGGTAGTGGCTCAAAGTGAGGATTGTTAAGACACAGAGCTGATTTACCAGGATAAATAACGGCATTATTATTAAAGTCTGCACCAGCTCTGACAAATTCTGTTTGAATCAATGTCGCTATTTTAGATAAGAGAGTAGGATGAAGTCTGCCACGTAATATCCACAACCTTGCTAATGTCTCCTCTTTATTAAAATCATTGTCAGCCCGCATATCCTGAACTGAGTCAAGTAGAGGATATAACGGTCTAAATTTTTTCTCTTTAAATTGAGACAGATAATCATCAATTTTTTCTAACACGCTAGCCGCTTGTTCCTTAGCATCTCTACAAAGTGGCCATTCTGTTGGGATTATAGGCAGCCATCTTTCTTTAAGATCAGCCACCGCATTTATTTTTTTAACATAGCCCCTGCAAAAAAAAATCGTCTAATTGTTGCACTTTTTCTTCAAAATAATCTTGAGGAGATTTACTAGAATCACCTGTACTTGTCCATAATTTACCACTTAAAACAAATGGTGCAAGTATTTCAAATGCGGGCAATGTTAGAGAATGTTCTAATATATTTTTACGGTGGACGATAACCACATCATAAAATAAACAAGCAAATTTTAAATCCCAAATCAGACGGTGTAAGTCTGATGGATTATGACTAATAGAGCCACTATAGGCTTCAAGTTCACTGTAGAGACAGACTGATTTCGACATGATAATTTTTTGAGAATTTGGCGAACATAAATCAGATGCAAATTTCATTGAAACATTTTATCATGGGCAACCCTCAAAATGAGTCACTGAGACATGATCAATTTTTGAGAGTTTGGCGAACAATTACGTTTTACTCATTCGTCATGTGTTAGCAAATTTTTAATTCTAATACAAAATTGTCATCAAAAGCAATTGTCTTGTTCATATATTATATATGAGCTTTTTATGTATTAGCTAACATTTATATATTGATTCTGTTTTTTTACATGTCGCGTATATTTGGATATGGTTTTTAACTTGGTATAGGAGAAAGTATGAATAAGTATTTAAACATAACCCGACCATGGGTTTTGATGATAGTCCTCATTGGAGGCAACGCAGTGGCTGAAACTAGCCATAATGTCCAAGAAGAACGGTCTTTAAGTCGTGCTATGGTTAGTAGCCAATTAATGCTCATTACAACCGGCATAAATATTTCAGCTGTGGTAGACATCAAGTGGAATAACAACTCTGTTCTTAGTGATATCAATTCGCTATTACAGAAAGGCGAAGCCGTTTTTTCTTTGAATGATGATGGAGAAACTTTTCTTAGATTTAAATCTGAGGAATTGAGTAACCACTTAAAAGAAGGGGTATTCAAAATCGTACTTTCTTCAGGGGAAGAATTGAGCGATACTCCTGTTTATCAACGTTCATCCCGTGATCGAAATGTTGAAGTCGTAGTTAGGGGTACCGTATGGGAATGTGTCGATAATCCCGATAGATGGTGGTGGGACCCTCTTACTATGTGGAAACAACTTTCAGGAGCTACGGTAAGTGCCACAATGGGGGGGCGCTCTAAAAATGACACTACTGATGGAAATGGCCGATATATTTTATCTTGGCCAACTGGCTATTGTGACTCAAGCTTTCCAGTCAAAAGCGTTTCGTCAACGAGCGGAAAGTACTTGAAAAAAGATGCCAATATTTGGTGTTGGGGCTGGGATTCTGATGATACGGTCAATTTTTCATTTTCTAATGGAATAACTCATTGGAACGGATCATCAGCTTGTGGAGAAATTTAGATTCGACAAATCACTCAGGGCAAGTGCAGATATTATACATGAAGTAAAATATAGCAAGCATAAGGTGGGTAAAGCGAAACCCACCAAATAACCCACTACAACACATGCCCCTCGCCAAAATTGAGGGGCTTTAAGAAGAGGGAGGGGATAACGCATATTGCTTATTATCAACATAATCCTTCATGTTGTTAAGAATACAACGAATAAAGATAATTACCTCATTTTTAATCTCTTCTAAATCATCAAGTGTCAATTCATGTCCACATTCTAAAAATGAGATATTCCCATGCGATAACTCATTTCTTTTAGTCTTAACTGCCAAAAGTTGAGAGCCACCTTTGGCACCAGGAGCAACCGCATAAGAAATTTTGTGTAATTCACAAATTCTACGGATTTCTTTCGCATCTAAATTACCAGATAGGGGAATGGCTTTTTCACCCAATTGAATAATAGTCTTATTTGCAACATCATCTACCATGATGGACGCTTCTTTTTGCGCCGTATTCCAATTGGATTCTGGATTAAATACTTTTCTATAATGAGATTTAATCCAAATTTCCCGTATTTCAGGCCTTAATTTTTCATAACAAAAGCCCTCCTGTTTTATCTGATGATAGATTTCTAAAATGCCTTGACGAATGGCAAATTCAATTAAATTATACAGGATGAGAAGGCTGTTGGCTTTTATCATCTCCAAAAAATCAGCATCTAGTTTGACTGAAATGGATTGTGGTAAAGTCAACAAAGCACCTGGCGTACTGAGATGTTTTAAGTACATGAAATATTTATCAACTTCCAGTACTCGTTTCTCAAAATCCTCAATGACTTTTTGCATATCAATATCTCAAAGAGTAGCTTGTTTATCCAGTCCATTTATCCCCATAAATAGATCTAACCGAGTTTCAAGTCGAAGGTTTTCCAATAATAAAACAACCCGAGTACCACGGCTTTCAAATTTTCCCTGCTCCAAAGCGGAGAAATCTGAAAAACGAAAGCCATTACACTTTGAGAGTCTTTCAAGATTTTTTAACTGAATGTCATTATTCAAAAAAGCATCCAAAGTGGTGAGTCGTTGAACTCCGTCGAGCAGTTCCCATTTTTCTTCATCAATCTTAACAGCAAAAAATTCGGAAATGGGTAAACCCAGTAAGACGCTTTCAATTAACCTCATACGCTTTTTATCGCTCCAAACGATATGCCCTTGATATTCAGGAATATAAATTTCCCCATCACGTAACATTTGCACCGTATAAGCCACCGTTAATCCGAGTGTGGTATAATTCATTTTTTTTCGCGTTTGCCAGATTTGTTCTCCAGCTTGTTCTACTGCATCAAGATTCATCATTTTCTTACATGCTCCAATTTCGTTTACCAAAAATCCAAACATAAGCTAATTTAAGCAATCTATAAAATCTGATGGGATTTAAAATCCCAAGTTTATAATATAAGTAAAAAGCTTGAAAACCAGACTTAATAGATTTTAAATACTGCTTTTTATGCCATAAAACAAGTGCTAAATCCATGACAGAACTGGCAGTGCCATGAAGGTTGCCAATAGACTTTCTGAGATTCAATCCCAATTCAAAGTTTTTTTCAGCATCATCAAGTTCATCTTTTGCAAGATGAATAAATCCTTGTTGCTGGTAGCAATCGGAAATGCCTTTTGGATCGTCAAGTTTTTTGTATCCCTCAAAGGCACTCAATGACAATTTTTCGGCGACTGGAATATTCTTGCCTTGATGGATAAGTACCCAAGCTAAATGGTGATCAATCCAGATTGAGTGGATTTTATTGTTAATTTCTATTGATTTTAGTCTAGCCTCTCTAAAATATTCAATCGCTTGATTATAATTTCCCATTTTTCTCATCAGAATGCCTTGATGAACGAGTGGCACAATAAGCTTATGAGTCATGCCATGTTTTTTCCTTGTTTCTATGACTTCTATATGCAACTTCATTGCTTTTTTAAATCGACTTGAGTTCATTTCAAACAAAGCTAAACTGTCAAGCAAATCAGCTCTCACGTCTTGAAATTTCGGATGTAAATTATTAACAGTTGTCAAAGACTGTTGAAGGTTAGTCATGCCTTCTTGATAAAGTCCTAATTTGACTTGATGGATAGCGAGACGAGCCTTTGCCTCTATATAAAATTCTGAATCTTCAGGTAATTTGAAAATAATTTGTTGAAATAACTCACTCGCTTCTTCTGCTTTATCATTAGTACCCGTTAATGCCCTTGCTTTCAACAGGTAATAGAAAAAATCATTCTCTGTGGAAGAGATTAAATTTTCACTAACTTCTAGTAAAATTTTTGGGAGTTCTTTGAAAAGAAGATACTCATACAGGGGGATTGATAAGCTTAGTCTTGGTGGATTGATACGGATAGGTAAGTTCAAAATAATTTTTGTACCTTTCCACGCTTGAACTTGAGATAAATGATGTAAAGTTTCCAAATATCCGCGAATTTTTTCTAGGGCACTGGCTTCTGGCTGTGCTTTATAGTTCGTCAACCAATTGATGATTGCTCGATATTGGATGCGTTTCCCACGGGGCTTGATAGATTTTAGCGTGCTTGGGTTAATGCCAAGTTTTGCCAGTACCGATTCACCAGTCATCTTCTTCATCCAATTTTTTTAAACATTCTAATGCGACACTACGAATTAAATTGTGTTGTCTCAGAAGAATCTGATGATGAGGATCGATTTCTTCCTCAACTAAGTAGCGATTTCGCAAAGCACCCAATGCCAATTTTTGTTGCTCTTCATCACACCCCTCATCTTCCAAGTGACTCAGCCAAAAATTTTCCGGAACAGCACAACGATAGATAGAAGCCAAACAAAGCAATAAGTAAGCATTGCGATCCTCGCGTTCTAAACGTTCAAATGTTTTTTCTAGCCGCGTGCGTACTTGTATTCGCAGTGCTTGAGTCAATCTATGTAGCTTAAATTGATCATCCGCTCCGTCCCTTATCCCTGCCTTAGCCTCCTCAATCGCTCTCTCTACTTCTTTTATTTCATCAGCATATTTTTCCCAATATGCTAATATATTGCCATTAAATGGATGGCTGCTTATTTCTCCAGCAATCGTTCGCAATGCTAAGGGATGCCCTTCATAAGCCTTTGCAATTCTGTTTAAATATGCGCTACCGTCCGTGCCAACATCCAGTCCTATTTTTATAAATAATGCTAACTGTTCCGCGCTTTCCAATCCCCTTAATGGTTGTGAATAAAAGAAATTTTGATAACGTGATGCCGTTTGTGTAATTTGTGCGGGCAAATCTTGTGAAGTCAAGATAATTGAACTTTGGCATTCTTCACCAGCTAACACGCTTTGAAAAAATTTAGCCCACCATTCGTCCTTAAACTCACTCCATCCCTCTTGTTCATTTCCCTTTAAGATATTTTCTAGGGAATCAATGAGCAATAAATGCTGATTCTCACGCAGCCGTTTTACTAAGCGAGACAACAATTGCTGTGTATCTTTACGATTATCTGGTGTAACTGGCTCTCCCCAACTTGTCAATAAATCACTTGCCACACTGGCAAAATCGGTTAATTTAGCCTCATCATCAAAATTGACTCTATCAAAGTGGGCAAAACTTTCCTGCAAATCCACCGCTAATTTTTCACCCAACGCGGTTTTACCGATGCCGGTGAGACCCACAAGCATTAATAGACGATAATCTCCCTGCACCTTAGCACTCAAATCAGCAAGCAAATTTTCCCGTCCAACCCAATAGTTGTCATAAGCAAAACAAGAAAAATGCGGTGGTTTATGCGGTGGCTTAAATTTCAAGCGCGGAAAATATTCTTGTTGTTCTTCCTCATCTAATACCCCGAATTCGGCTGTTTCTAAAAGCGCATTGCATTCTTTCAGGGCAAGGCGCAATGGCTTTATCATTTGTAGTACATATTCACGCTTTCTTGGTGTAGATTCTCCATACCGCCAACGTTCAACCGTTCTTTGACTTATGGCTGTATTACTTTTTTTGATAATTTGACCAGCAAGTGTCTCACTGTCCTTACTCGCTATCTTCATGGCCTTATCTAATAATGTTGCAAAACTCATATTACCTCTCGATGAAAATGGCGTGAATTTGTCGTTCAAATGTCGAAGATATGTCATTCCCAGATAAATATATCAATCACAATCTTTTTGACATCGGAGGCTGTGATGATTATCGGCAATTCTTTAGTTGACGTTTGGACTCATTATGTGTCGTATGTTTATAACGGTACAATGGGTATTGATGATGATCAACAAATTCGAGAACAATTTGGCGTAACTATTTCTTTTACCGCTGATGCAGACTTTAAGGCTGTACACCCTGCTATGGATATGGCGCGGCAGGCACAGTATGTGAAAAAAGTGCTGTCCACCGAAATTGATCAAGAATTGGGCGGCAGTTACGGTTATCGCATTTTTGTTAATCCTTATGGTAATCAATTTAAAGCTGCGGTTGAACGGCTTATTAAACGCCCCGAGTCCAAATCCGTTATCATTAACTTGTTACACCCACTGGATTGGGAACGGAAAATGCAACCCAGTCTAACACGTATGGCTTGCTTAACTCAGATTCAAGCCTTGATACGTGGTGGACAACTGCATTTTTTTGCCCAGTTTCGCTCCCAAAATGCGTGGCATTCTCATGGCAATTTCAAAGGATTGTATGAACTACAAGGTTTGATGCTCTCCAGCTTAAAGGATAATGGCTTAAAAGTTAAACAGGGCGGATTGACGATTACGATTACTGCTGCCCACTTGTATGAGGCGGATTTCAATAAAGCAATGCGGCTTGTCAAATAAATTATACCCATGTGCTATACCGTCACACAAGTGCTTTTGTCATTTACTGGCGTTACCAGCAAGCGTAGGGTTCGCCCCGCGCACATTTCAAGCGGTGCGTAGGACGCACCCTACTGCCTCGACGTTCACGACTGACAAACAATCAATTTCCCTTTGCAAACAACCTGAGGAAAATATTTTTTTAATATCGGCACATAATCAGCCATCCTCCAATTGCGCTGCCAGCAACCCTTTTTTGAAATACCACTGATACCCGATTTATCTCCCTCATGTACCATAAAAT
>JSZA02000146.1 GCA_000785145.2 Candidatus Thiomargarita nelsonii | reverse complement strand
TTCAATTTGAAAAACTTTATCGAGATAGCGCCCTTGAGATTGTTGTTCGACAATTCTAGTTCCCCTACAGAACCCGTCTTACAAGTGACTCCGTGCCAATTACAAGGCGTATTTGTCATTTTCCACCCGCTGTTATCCTGCCAGTTATCACCCTCTGTGGTGTCATAGAGTGCGACAAGGGCTTTACATTCCTTTTTTGAAATGCCTGTGACTTTATTGCAGCTAAAAGCTTCATTATCTCTGATCGTCACCACCACCGTATCTGGCTCACCTAATTGGGCGGAGCCCGTGGGATTGCCTAATGCGACGATGAGTTTTTCATCATTTTCTTGTTGGCTGTCGTCAATGATGTTTACTGTAATAGGCTTGTCAGTGTCATCGCCATCTGCCCAGTTCAATGTGTCTGATGTTTGGGTGTCGTCGCTGGTGGCGTAGTTTACTGATACTCTTAGAACTAAGTTTTTTGATCTTGACATTCTGCTGGCACTTGGAGTCCAAAGCTAAAGCTTTGGACTCCAACAACAATGGAAGAGTCAAAAAAAAAACGTAGAACTAAGAGTTATATATATATCTATCTATTAAGTCAATGCCATTAAGTTAAGAGATATTGTAGGGTGGGTAGGGGCAATCCCTTGTGGTTGCCCGCGCAACCCACCAAACATTTGAAATTTATAACAATGGTGGGTGCAGCGAAGCTCTACCCACCCTACAAAAAAAGCTTAACTTAATGGCATTGACTTAGAAATGGTATCGGCGTTTTTAAGGCGATTTTCAAATCGGCTTAATTTTGGTAATATATACAACAGAAATGGCATTGGATTTAAAGCGCCATCCCGTCATGCACCGTTTTTTTCTGATTATAACGCTTTTGGGGGAAAAAAGAATTTATCAAGCGAGATCAGTTGTTTAGCTTCGCTGATCAGAGGAGCGGGAATGGAGCGGATTTCCTCCCGTAGGGATCTTGAAGTCAGCGAAGCTAAACGAAGATCGCTACGCCCTCGACTAAGTTTAGCTTCGCTTACTTCGTTGCGGGAAATCCGCGCAGCGAAATTCCCGAAACAACGAAAAAATGTTTACTCTGCATAAACGCACAGTTTTTTTTATCAATTTTTTATTAAATAAATCAGTTTTCCTTAACTTAATGGCATTGACGCTCCGCGTCGAATTTTAAAACGTTAAAAACAATATGGATATTTTCCCACTACCTATATTCCCCCAAGGCGCCCTCTCAAGTTCTATTGTTACAACTGTATGGGTTGGTGTTTTTGTCATTGCTTTTTTTAATCTACGGCTGGGCTGGGTACTATCTGGACTTGTCGTGCCCGGCTATGTCGTACCATTGTTCATACTCAACCCTTGGTCAGCAGGTGTCATTATTTTTGAAGCCATGATCACCTATTTGATAGTCTGGATATTCTCAGAATATCTATCACGCTGGGCACCTTGGTGTAATTTTTTTGGACGTGACCGTTTTTTTGCCTTAGTCTTAGTCAGCGTTTTGGTACGACTCTTTTTTGACGGTTGGCTACTACCTATAATCGGTGAATTCCTCGTCAATCATTATCAACTACAATTTGATTACCGTAATCAACTACACAGCTTTGGACTGATTATTGTCGCCCTAATGGCTAATCAGGTTTGGAAAACCGGATTAATACGCGGATTAATACCTCTATTCAGCTCATTATTGATAACTTATCTCATTGTGCGTTTTGGATTGATGGAATTAACTAACTTCAGTATTAGTCAATTCGGCTATTTGTACGACGATTTAGCCGTCTCGATACTATCGGCACCCAAAGCCTATATCATATTAATAATAACGGCATTTATCGCCTCTCGCATGAATCTTCACTATAGCTGGGATTTCAACGGAATTCTCATACCCGCCCTTTTAGCACTACAATGGTATCAACCTGAAAAAATCCTCCTCTCCTTTGTAGAAGCCTTTGTTATTCTTATCATCGCCCAAGGCGTATTGGCAACGCCCTTATTTAAATCAATGACCATAGAAGGGGCACGTAAACTACTCCTGTTTTTTAATATAAGCTTTCTCTACAAAATGGTCTTAGGCTATGTCATGCTATGGTTTATGCCCGAAGAAAACACCGTTGACTACTATGCCTTTGGATACTTATTAGCCACCTTAATGGCTGTCAAAATGCACGACAAAAAAATTGTGCTCAGAATGACTCGCGCCACTTTACAGATTTCCTTTTTGGGCATACTATTCGCCAGTGTTTTAGGCTTTAGCATGACCCTTTTGCCCAATCTGGGGGTACGGCTCCCTAGCACAGGTAGCAATACCTATCTCCAGCGGCACGATCAATCCCAGCTAATAGAATTGATTTACCTAGATAAAGTTTTTTTATCCCAAGGTAGTCTCCACAATAGTTTTGTCGATCCACTACCTCAAGAAATTGACTCATTTCAATATGGGCTGGAAGACTTATTGTCGTATCGACAACGGCGTGAGCCAGCATTATTAGAACGCGCCTCCGCTTATTTCGCACAAGTGAATTATGAAACCTTATTAGTGCAGCAACGCTATATTTATCTGAGAGAAACTAAAATGCAACGTGGATGGGGAATTTATGTGGTGGACTTAGAGACTGACGAGTCTTTACTGCTTGAAATACCCGCCCCATTAGATGAGTGGGGCACCATGGAAGCGGGTGCTTTTCTATTTATCCAGATGCAAGCGAAAGCATTGGCGATAGCTGGTTCAGGTAGAGGCGCCAATAAAAATCGTCGATCCGACATGCTAACAAACTATCAAAGTTTTTTTCAAACTTTTCACCGCGTCTTAGCACGCCACAACGTCTTACAAATACGTGCTTATACGCCAAATAGTTTACAAGTTTTGAATGAAAACAAACAAACACCTACAATCAGCAGCACTTTATGGGTCAAAAAAGCCTTACCAACGCCCTTACTTTTGTCACAGCTTGAACAATTAATTGGCCAATATCAGATCGAATGGACAAGCACCCCTTTTCCCAATGTACAAAGGAGCCTAACCTATACAGGGTTTTCCGAATTATTTCTCAACCGAGATGATATTATCGAACTTTTATTTGAGCAAATAAGTGACTCAGTGCATGAAGAACGCCTTGATGGTTATTTACAAGGCTGGTTATTAAGCGACAAAGCACAGGCACCCAAAGCGAGTGATTTGTATCAGCCCGCTCGTACAGAAGAACTCTTATTTTTTGATAAAGAAATACTCACACCTTTATTAAAAATAATTCGCACCGAATATCAAAATGGGGAATGGACTCAAAGAGGAACAGAACAACTGCGGATATTAAGGGGTGCTGCTGCGGTTCTTGGTTATACTCTCGTGCAGGGTACCAAAGACAATTTTTTGATCCTAGAAGAACAGGTACAGCGTCGATATTGGGGAACTTATGTATTTCGCTTGGGCGATGCTCAAAATTATATGATTCAAATACCTCATCCCCTGTCCGAAATCAACACTTTTGAATACGCAGTCGCCTTATTTGCGCGATTGCAAGCCAAGGTATTATTAATCGGAGGAACACACCCTGCCGCCAATCTCGATGGTAGCTCAGACTTAATCAAATATAAAAATTATAAAAGTCTTTTTAGCTTGGTTAATCAAGTCATATTGCGAGAAGCGGGTAATAAGCCCATGCTAGCGATTCAAAGCCGTGCTTTTGCTCACAGTGAAGAGGGAACAATCCCAATGTCCGATGTCTTGCTCGCCTTTGACAAAGGAATATCTACTCAAGCGGAATTAAGCCAGCTAGGCAAAGGCTTATTTGCCTCACTTCAAGCAGAAGGCTTATCTATCGAATTTGTTCATGGACAAGCCCAAACAGTCGGCTATGAAGTCGGTAGTTTACCACAAAGCTTATATCTCTCTGCCACGCGAAATAAAGAATTTGCCATCGTCTGGCTGTCACCCACGACTCGGAAATATTATCGTCAACAAACAGAGAACAAACTTCAACAATCCCAATTCAAAGCGCTCAACATAGCTAGCGTGAATGAGCCAATCGATCTTTATGGATATATTCGCACCCGTTCCACAGGGGGGACTATTTCCAAGACATTTCGTGCCCGTCTCAAAGAATACATAAAAACGCAAGACATATTGATCTTACAAGATTTGGTCAACACCTGGCCTCAAAACCGTTTAGAATACCTCATCGAAGTAAAATCCAAACAAGCCTTTTTACTCGTCTATGCCGGCGAAAAACTCAACTTAATTGCCAACCTATTTCCACGCTATCCAGACAAACACTATCATCTCTCAGCAAATGAGGCGAACGTGACGGTGACACAGTTTATTAGAAATCGTGCGGGATGGTTGGAACTTGTTCCAATGGAGTAGCTATAAAAAATAGGATTTTTTCTCGTTACCACGCTCTGCGCTCAAAATGTCGTTGTTTCGGGAATGGAGCTACGCGGATTTCCCGCAACGAAGTCAGCGTAGCTAAACCTCTTAACGCGATGGATTCCAAAATGTCGTTGTTTCGTTCATTACGCGGATTTCCCGCAACGAAGTCAGCGTAGCTAAACCTCTTAACGCGATGGAGTCCAAAATGTCGTTGTTGTCGTTGTTTCGGGAATGGAGCTACGCGGATTTCCCGAAACGAAGATCGCTACGCTAAACCTCCTAACGCGATGGATTCCAAAATGTCGTTGTTTCTGGAGCTACGCGGATTTCCCGCAACGAAGTCAGCGTAGCTAAACCTCTTAACGCGATGGATTCCAAAATGTCGTTGTTTCTGGAGCTACGCGGATTTCCTCCCGTAGGGAACTTGAAGTCAGCGAAGCTAAACCCTCTACATCGACTGAGTTTCGGGAAATCCGCGTAGCTCCATTCCCGAAACAACCGTTTCGGGAAATCCGCGTAGCTCCATTCCCGAAACAACCGTTTCGGGAAATCCGCTCCGCTCCATTCCCGAAACAAAAAAATGTCGTATTCTCGTTCCCACGCTCTGCGTGGGAATGCCTGCCAGGACGCTCCGCGTCCTGCAATAAACATCAATTATTAGTTTTCGACAAATAAATAGGATCACGCTGCTTAATAAGAAGCCGCCCAATCTTTTCATGCCGCGCCTCTATCATCGGCTTGATCACGATACCCTCTCTGTTTGTTTCACATAACTGAGAAATCCCGTGCGAAGCCTTTACCAAACTTTTCCCATCCAACCATTGTACTAAAATGACATTCGTGGCTAAAATCGGCACCTGAATATCCAGATTACCAAAATGTTTTTCGATAATAGACTGTCGAATATTAGGCGTAAACCACTTTTCGTTGACTTTAATATCAAACAACCTAAGCTCAAAATCCTTCAATTTATAAATATTGGACTGAATGCGCGGACCAATAAATTCACCATAAACCGTGATATTTTGGCCCGGATAAGACACCTTCAAACTTTCCACAAATTTTATGATACCTTTTTCATCCGCCACTTTCCAAAAATCATGGACATAACCGGAAATAGGCTGAATGGAAAAATTGCGTTGATTAACATAAATTTTATCGTCCAAGGCAGAATAAGTCACCGAAAAATTCTGCCCTTCAAGTTTTTCAGTAATTTCTACCCGTTTCGACATAAGGACTTGAACCACTTCCATATACCTATCTGCCCCCTCAATATCGTAGCTTGAAAGTCCAATCGGCAAACCAACCAGATTAGCTGTTTGACAGGGAATTACGGGCGGCTCATATTTTTCAACGCCGAGAAATTCAGTGATTTTATCGGAATCCGTCGCGCCATTTGGCATCCCCTCCAACAAATCAAGTTCAGCCACCAACCCTTGAGAAATTTGTCCTCTCAACCTCACCGTTTTCACTCTATTTTTATCTTTGCCGCTTAATCTACCGACTAAACCAAGCTTTTCCAGTACCCATTCAGGTATAAGAGAATCGATAGGAAAATATAAGACAGAATCGCCTTTATTGAATTGTCCCTTTTTGATAACAAATTCAAAAGTAGAACGTTCTAAAGTCGCACCTTCAATAGCATCTGCATTTTCAATAGCAAAAGTGGATGCAATCACTTCTTTTGTTACGCCGAAAAAAGCCATTTAATATCTCCTGTCTATTATGAAAGGAGTCCAAGATTTATCTTGGACGTGACTTCCAAGATAAATCTTGGACTCCAAAAATCCGCACCACTTTCACACGCAAACGATCTGAAAGGCGATACACTTTGCCACCAGATTCACCATATAAACGATGTCCAATCAATTCAAAAGTAGATCTTTCTAAAGTCGCGCCTTCAATAGCATCTGCATTTTCAATAGCAAAAGTGGATGCAATCACTTCTTTTGTTACGCCGAAAAAAGCCATTTAATATCTCCTGTCTATTATGAAAGGAGTCCAAGATTTATCTTGGAAGTCACGTCCAAGATAAATCTTGGACTCCAAAAATATTAAGCCAATTCAAAATCAATCTTCTTCTCATCCACATCAACCCGCACCACTTTCACACGCAAACGATCTGAAAGGCGATACACTTTGCCACCAGATTCACCATATAAACGATGTCCAATCGGATCAAAATGATAATAATCCTCTGTTAAAGCAGTGACATGAACCAGTCCATCTACAAAAATGCCATCCAATTCCACAAACAACCCAAAAGCAGTTACCCCAGTGACAATCCCATCATACTCAACCCCGATTTTATCTTGCATATATTCACACTTGAGCCAACTCATCGCATCACGGGTGGCTTCATCAGCCCGACGCTCTGCCATCGCGCAATGTTCTCCTAAGATTTCCATATCATTGTTTGTATAAGAAAATGTCTGTTTGCCTTGTAAACAATGACGAATGGCGCGATGTACCAATAAATCAGGATAGCGACGTATCGGTGACGTAAAATGGGCATAGGCGGGATAGGCTAAACCAAAATGGCCTTTATTTTGAGGCGTATAAACGGCTAACTGTAGGCTGCGGAGCAAAACCGTTTGAATCAAACGGTAATCTGGACGCTCTTGCGCCTTTTCCAATAATTTGCCATAGTGATGCGCCTGTGGCTTATTTTTACCCCATAGTGTTAAGCCAAGCTCCTTCAAAAAAGTGCGTAAATCCGTCAACCTTTCCTTACTGGGAATATCATGGATGCGGTATAACATCGGCATATCTTGCGCCGTCAACCATTCCGCCGTTGCCACATTCGCCGCTAACATCATTTCTTCAATCAATTTGTGAGCATCGTTACGAACGACTGGCACAATTTCTTCGATTTTTTGTTGCTCATCAAAAACGATGCGGGTTTCAACCGTATCAAAATCAATCGCGCCACGTTTTTTACGGCGTTTGAGTAGCAATTGATATAAACTATATAAATGACCAATGTGTGGCAACAAATGCGGATATTGGAAATTTTCTTCATTTCCTTCAAGCACTTTGCCCACTTGAGTATAAGTTAAACGCGCCGCCGAGCGTATCACTGCCTCAAAATAACGAATGCGTCTTGTACGCCCATAAAAATCAATCGCTAATTCACAAACAATACATAAACGATCAACTTGTGGTTTAAGTGAACACAATTGATTAGACAAAATTTCAGGCAACATCGGGACGACCCGATTAGGAAAATAGACAGAAGTAGCCCGATTTTTAGCCTCTAAATCTATTGGGGTGCCAATTTTGACATAAGCCGATACATCGGCAATCGCCACTCGCAGGAGCCAACCTTTACCACGCGGCTGACAATGCACCGCATCATCAAAATCCTGTGCATCCTCCCCATCAATGGTGACAAAGGGAATATCGCGCATATCCTCACGCCCCTCAAGTGCCGCTTGATCTATTTTCTTAGGAAATTTAGAGGCATCCTTTAATACCTCATCAGGCCACTGATGGGGCAACTCATGAGCCCGAATGGCAATGTCAATTTCCATGCCTGGGGCGCGTTCATTACCGATCACTTCGATGACTTCACCAAAAGGTGGATTATATTTAGTCGGTGGCGATACGAGTC
Source organism: Candidatus Thiomargarita nelsonii (assembly GCA_000785145.2). Lineage (GTDB taxonomy): Bacteria > Pseudomonadota > Gammaproteobacteria > Beggiatoales > Beggiatoaceae > Thiomargarita > Thiomargarita nelsonii_B. The sequence goes on along the minus strand of JSZA02000146.1, from coordinate 8,770 downwards.
GCACCACAACAATTTGACCATGTTTAGCCTTGCCCTGTTTTTTCCTATCCTCAATCAAAATGTTATGAGGAATGCGCCGATTATCTGGCTCAACAAAGGCAACATTTTGTCCCCGTTTATGAAAAAAACGACCGACGACTTCTTGTGTGTTACGCTCTAAGACTTCAACTAATGCCCCTTCGCGCCGCCCTTTATGATCGATACCAATAATATTAACTAAAACGCGATCACCGTGCATTAAAGTCCGCATTTCTCTTTGGGACAAAAATAAATCGCTACCACCATCATCAGCGACCAAAAAACCATATCCATCCTGATGCCCAATCACGCGCCCCCGCACTAAGTCCATTTTTTTAGGCAATCCATAAGCCTTACGACGATTGCGGATTAATTGTCCATCGCGCTCCATTGCATTTAAACGACGGCGTAAACCCTCTATCTCCTCCGGCTTACTTAAATTGAGTAAAGTTGCAATCTGTCGTAAAGTCATGGGCTTGCCGACTTTAGTCAGATGTTGCAGAATAAATTCCCTACTTGCAATAGGATTTTTGTAGTTTTGTGCCTCCCGTTGTGCAAAGGGATCAGACAATTTTTTTAAACTTTTTTTTGCTCGAGCCATTGACTTCTTATTTCTCTCTATGTAAAATACGCGCATTCGATGCCGAGGTGGCGGAAATGGTAGACGCGCTAGCTTCAGGTGCTAGTGGGGGTATCCCCGTGAAGGTTCAAGTCCTTTCCTCGGCACGTCCAAGATAAATCCTAGCTACTGATAACACGGTTAAGCTCTTCTAAAGATATCAAACCCTCTTTTAATTTTTTCAATCCAGACTCGCGTAAATCAGCAATGCCTTCACGGCTGGCTTGCCCTGCAAATGCCATGCCATTACAGCCATCCATTAGTAAACATTTCATTTCCTCCGAGACAGGCATGACTTGATATATGCCAACACGCCCCCTGTAACCCGAGCCACCGCATTTGTCACATCCGCCCAATTTAGGACCATATAACTTCATTTTTGGCATTTCTGCTTTTTTAAAGCCAGCAGATAGTAAGCTTTGCTCAGATAGATTTTGTTCTATTTTGCAACTACAGAGGCGACGACAGAGCCGTTGTGCGATGATGAGGTTGATGGCACTCGCCAGCGTAAAGGGTGGAATACCCATTCCAGTCAAATAGCTCAAAGTTTGCGGCGCATCATTAGTATATAGGGAGGACAAAACAAGGTGACCTTTTAAAGCGGCATTTATTGCAAGTTTGCAAGTTTCAATATCTGGTATCTCGCCCACAAGAAAAATGTCAGTTTCTTGCGCTATGAATGTTCTAATGGCTTCTGCAAATGTCGTACCATTTTTTTCATCAACTTGTACTTGATTGATACCAGGCAGCGGAATTTCTACCTGATTTTCAATAGTAGCCATATTAACACTTTCCTTGTTAAAGATATTAAGCCCTGTGTAAAGACTAACGGTTTTACCACTACCGGTGGGTCCAGTCACTAATATCATACCGTGCTGCTTGGCAAGTGCTTCAAGATAGAGAGACTTTTGTTCTTCATCAAAGCCAAGTTTGTTTATATTGAGCTTAGTGATGGATGAGTCGATAATTCGCATGACTATTTTTTCACCCCACAAAGTGGGGCAAGTGATGACCCGAAAATCAATCGCTTTTGTGGCAGAAATTTTAAGTTTAATACGTCCTTGTTGGGGAGCGTGCAACTTGCTCACCTCCAAACGTGACATAAGCTTAATATGTGCTGCCAATTTTTGAGAAATGGCAAGGGGCGGTTTAGCAATCACTCTGAGTACGCCATCGATGCGAAGGCGCACTTGGTAAAATTTTTCATAAGGCTCAAAATGTAAGTCAGAAGCCCCCATGATAATAGCCTTAAAAAGCATGGAATTAACAAATTTTACAAATGGTGCTTCTACTTCGCTTACGATTTTGGTTTCTCCTGCCGGCTTTTGTTCGTCGTTGTCAACAACCTGCTCGTCGTTGTCAACAATCTCTATTTTTTCTAATACTTCATCGCTGCTAATAAATACGAGGGCATCTTCAATCATTTTAGCAAGCTTGTCCGCTTCGGCTATAATAGGTTCTATCTGTGTCTTGGTATGGAATTGAATCTCTTTCAGTGCCTCCACATCAGTTGGATTGGAGACTGCGACGAACAGACATTTTCCTCGCTTGAAGAGCGGGAGGCTTTGGTGCTTGACTAACAGCTTTTCGTTAAGTAAGTTGATGAGCTCTGGATTGAATTCGATGCTCTCAATGTCAATCATGGGAATGCCAAATTCTTGGCTCAACGCCCACGCTATTGAGTGCTGTTCAACTAGATTTTTATTCAGTAAGTATGTTACAAAAGAAATGTGCTCACAACGCGATTCATCAATCGCCATTCTGGCATCATGTTCGCTTAACAGCCCTAAAGAGACTATTTTAAATGGAAAACCTGTGAGGGGGGGGGTTAATTTTTGAGGAGTCATTTCAGTTATCAGTTATAAGTTATCAGTTATAAGTTATCAATTATTTATTGTTGTTTCGGGAATGAGGGATCTGGTCAGCGAAGCTAAACCGTTGTGGCGACTGAGTTTCGGGAAATCGTGACCTCATTCCCGAAACAACAAACTTGAGGTTGTTTCGGGAATGAGGTCACGATTTCCCGAAACGAAGAACAACGAAAATGATGTCATTTTCTGACTTGGCGAAGTTTTATCTAATTTTTAATAACACGATCCAGTTCTTCCAAAGAAGTCAGCCCCTCTTTAACTTTTTTCAAACCAGATTCACGTAAATCAGCAATACCTTCATTGCGTGCTTGGTCGGCCAAAGCAATGGCATTGCGACCTTCCATGATCAGGAGCAAGTGTTTCATGGCCTCCGATATGGGCATCACTTGATAGATGCCAACTCGTCCCTTGTAACCAGAACCACCACATTCTTCACAACCGCCTGGACCATACAACTTGAGTTCTGAAATTTCATCTTTATCAAAACCAAGGGATTGTAACCGCATTTCAGGTATCTCTTGTTCTATTTTGCAACGACAGAGCCGGCGGCAAAGTCGTTGTGCTATGACAAGCCGGACAGCTTCAGCCATTTCAAAAGGGGAGATGCCTATATGAACCAAGCGAGTTAGAGTTTGCGGCGCCGTGTCATTTGTGTGTCGGGTGGACAAGATCATCTGGCCGCTTTGGGCAGCCTTAATCGCAAGTTGGGCGGTTTCAATATCTCGTATTTCACTCACAACGATGATGTCCGTCCCTTGTGCTATAAATGTTCTAATGGCTTCTGCAAATGTTATACCGTTTTTTTCATCAATTTGTAGGTGATTGACACCGGGTAGGTTAATTTCTACGGTCTCTTCGGCTGTGGAAATCTTGACATCCTCTTTATTAAGGATGTTAATGCCGGTATAGAGGGAGATAGTTTTACCACTACCTGTGGGACCCGTCACTAATATCATGCCATGCGGATTGGCAAGCGCTTGAAGATAAAGCTGCTTTTGTTCTTCATCAAAGCCAAGTATGTCTATGTTGAGATTAGCGGGGGAAGAGTCGATAATTCGCATCACGATATTTTCACCCCACAAGCTAGGGCAAGTGATGACCAGAAAGTCGATATATTTTTTAGTGGAAATCTTGACTTTAATACGTCCTTTTTGGGGAACGTGCTGCTTATCAACGTCCAGATGTGACATCAGCTTAATACGTGCCACCATTTTTCTAAAATTGGCGGATGTCGGTTTAGCAACGACTCTGAGTACGCCATCAACACGAAACCGCACCCGATAAAATTTATCATAAGGTTCAAAGTGTAACTCAGAACCCCCCATTTTGATGGCCTTAAAGAGCAGACTGTTGACGAGTTTGACAACTGGGACTTCGGGTAGTAAAGCAATTGTTTTTTCGTCCACATCATCTTCAAGCTCCCCGTCATCTAATTCAGTCTCATCGAACAAATTGAGGGCACGTTCAATGAACGGCTCAAGTTTATCCGCTTCAGCTATCATTGGCTCCACTGGTGTCTTGGTATGAATTTGAATTTCATCCAGTGCGTCCAAATTAGTGGGATCGAAGATAGCAACGAATAGGCGTTGTTCTCGTTTGAAGAGAGGCAGGACTTTGTGCTGTTCTAATAGTTTTTTGTTAAGCAACTTAATGATATCTGGATTGAATTCGATACGTTCAATCAGGGGAAAGCCAAACTCTTCGCTCAATGTGCGGGCGAGTGTGCTGTAATTGACAAGTTTATGATTCACCAAGTAAGTCACAAAGGAGATACCTTCAGCTTGCGATTGTTCAATCGCCTTTATTGCATCAGTTTCGCTCAACAAATCTAAAGTGATTAATGTCTGGGGGAACCCAGTAATCTGGGATTGATAATCTTCTTGGGCAGGCATGACTTTTATCCTATAAATTAATCATAGTTGACAACCACAGAGTTGGCCATCAATTGCAAATTGGTCAAGCCACGAAACACATTGATATCTAATTTATAAGCCATTTTGAGGCGACTGACATTAAGTGGCCATGATGTGTCAACTATATTAAATGCTATTACATCAAGTTGTGGACCCCCATCAAGGGGGCGCACCTGCATTTTGAGGTGTTTATTTTTGAGGACACGACGCGCCACTAGCTCAAATTCTCCATCAAAAATAGGCTCTGGAAAATTGTGTCCCCAAGGTGTCAGCATTTTTAACTGTTTTGCCAAATCTAAATTAAAATCAGCGCCTGACAAAGTGCCATCGCTGAAAATAACACCTTGTAAGTCATCAGCAGATAGATATTTGCGAATTTCTTCATCAAAGGCTTGCTGAAAGGCTTCAAATTGGGAACGCGGTATCGTCAATCCCGCCGCCATCGCATGTCCACCAAAATATGTTACCATCCCCGGGTGTTGAGTGGCAATTGTGTCGATCACATCGCGGATATGTACGCCTTGGACGGAGCGCCCTGAGCCTCTAATTTTATTTTCTTTATCATAAGTAAAAATAATCACGGGGCGGTGTAAACGGTCTTTGATACGCGCCGCGAGTATGCCTACCAAGCCTTGATGCCATTTTTCATCTAATAAACAAAGTCCCATACTCTCTATTGTGCCTAGCGTGTCAAGCATTTCTAGGGCATCTACCTGCATCTTCGCCTCTTCTAAGCGACGCTCTTGATTAAAAGTTTGAAGTAATTGTGCATGTTCTCTGCCATTGAAATCATTTTCACTCAATAAGCAGGCGATGCCGTGAGACATATCATCCATGCGCCCGGCGGCATTGATACGGGGTCCTAAATAAAAGCCTAAGTCACTGGCAACTAAAGTCTTTTGCTCACGTTCACACACTTGCACTAAGGCACGAATACCGGGGCAACAGCGATCTGCCCGTATTCGTCGCAATCCTTGAGCAACTAAAATGCGGTTGTTGTAATCCAGTGTGACAACATCTGCTACTGTGCCTAAAGCAACTAAGTCTAGAAAATTGGCGAGATTGGGTTCACTTTGGTTGGTAAACCACCCATTATCACGCAAACGTGCCCGTAAAGCCATCATGACATAAAAAATCACGCCAACCCCACAGAGATTTTTGCTCGGAAAATTATCGCCGTTTTGCTTGGGATTGACAATGGCATCAGCCTTGGGCAAATTTTCTCCGGGTAAATGGTGATCGGTGATCAGCACACGCATACCGTGTTGTTTAGCAATTTCTACACCATTAATACTTGAAATGCCATTATCAACAGTTATTAAAAGATCAGGGACTAAACCGGTGAGTGCGAGTTTCACAATTTCAGGGGTTAAGCCATAACCGTGTTTTTCTCGATTGGGGACTAAAAATCCCACATTTTTGGCGCCCATTTGCCGTAAGGCTTTGATGGCAAGCGCACAACTGGTTGCGCCATCGGCATCATAATCGGCTACGATGAGAATACGGGCTTGTTTGCTTAAAGCTTCATATAATAAATTGACAGCCTTATCTATGCCAAGCAGCAAACTGTAGGGGAGCAGATTTTGTAGTCCATAATCGAGTTCGCTGACATCATTAATGTCACGAGCAGCCAGCACCCTTTTGATGACTGGGTGGAGTGTGTCAGGCAGACTAATATTATTATTAAAACTAGATAGGGGGCGACGTTTAATAATGTTGTCCATTAAAAAGCCCTTTATGTTCTTGGCGCCCAAGATAAATCTTGGACTCCTAAAAATCGTACAAGTTTATTATTATGAAACTGAATCGTATCACAATTGAAAATTTTCGCGCCATTAAAAGATTAGATTTACCACTCGAACCACAATTAACTGTCTTAGTCGGCAACAACGCCGCAGGTAAAACAACTATTTTAGATGCCATTGCGGTGGGTTTAGGCGCCATATTGACACGTTTGCCTAGCGTGAGTGGGAAAAAATTTCGTCCAAGTGACATTTTCTCAAGCGAGAACGAACAATCAGCACCCTATACTCGTGTGACGCTTGAAAGTATAGATGGCGTGATTTGGGATCGGACTGAAAAACGCGATCAGAACAAACGGACTCAGCAGGAAATTCCGCCTGATAAAAAGCTAGGCGAGCTTTATCATTTTTTGGAAAATATTATTAACGACGTTCAAGATGGAAAATCAACCAATTTACCGGTTATAGCCTACTATGGCACTGATCGTGCTGTGTTATCTTCTTCCCTACAGCGTGATTTTAATAAAAAAATAAATCGTTTCAAAGCCTTGGAAAATGCGTTGGTGGCAACACAACGTTTTCAAACAATGATAGAATGGTTTGCTTTTCAAGAAGATATCGAGCGTAGAGAACAAACAAAACGTCGTGATTTTGAATATCGTTTGCCCATACTGGAATCTGTTCGTCAAGCAGTCTGTCAAATGATGCCCGGTTGTTCTAATCCGCACACACTCATTAATCCGTTACGCTTGATAGTGACGTTTGAGTACCTCAAAGGGCATCAGGAGATTTTATCACTTAATCAACTGAGTGATGGATATCGTACTACTCTCGCTTTCGTGATGGATTTAGCACGACGCATGGCACAGGCAAATCCCCATCTAGGTGAAAAAGCCATTCAAAAATCAGAAGCCATCGTGCTCATTGATGAAGTTGATCTGCATTTGCATCCGATGTGGCAGCAACAGCTCTTGGTTGATCTCATGGAGACATTTCCTAATGCACAATTTATCGTTACCACTCATAGCGCACAGGTGCTAACAACTATCAAGCCAGAACATATTGTATTGCTAACACGGCAAAATGATGATGTCATTGCTGAACAGGCGACTTCTTCTTATGGTGCAGAAAGTGGGCGGTTGCTTGTTGAAATCATGGGAGTGAATGAGCGTCCACCGGCAGAAAAGAACAAATTTACCGAATTGCTAGGAAAATATTATGATTTGATTGAAAGCCATCAAGGAGAAAGCAAAGAGGCTTTAAGCTTGCGTTGTGAACTTGCTAAAGAATCTCCTAATGATCCTATATTAATTAAAGCTGATATGGAAATCCGTCGGCTGCGGGCTCAATCCTCATGAAAAAGCTTAAGCAACTTGAGACTATACCTACGGGTTTGCAGCATTTTTTAAAAGAATATCCCCCTGAAAAACGAGACAAGCGGGATTGGGATGCTTTTAAGAATGAAGAACATGAAATCTACAGCGAACTTACCCAAGCCTTGATTAAAATCCAGCATGGATTATGCGCTTATTGTGAGATTAATCTTACCGAAAATGATCGCCAAATAGAACATTTTCATCCTAAGTCGGATATTCCCCATGAAAATGATTGGATGTTTGAAATAACTAACCTATTTGCTGCTTGCAAAGGAGGCACTCAGACAAATCTTTTTGGTACAAAATCACGTTACCCTGATCCGACTCGTTGTTTATCCCCTATCAAGAAAAACCGTAGTTGTGGAGAAGCCAAAGATGATAATGTGATGGATGATGAGATTATAAAGCCCAGTGACTTGCCTGTTTCGCCGCCTTTGTTTTCAATTACACGACGACCATCTTCAGGTGTCGTTAAACCAAGCGATAAACTGGGTGCCCTCAAAGTGAATAAAAATGCTTGCCTTCAAGCCGGTATTGATCCTAATAAAGTGAAAGCAACAATAGAAACATTCAATCTTAATTGTGATCGTCTGTGTTTAGCCCGAAAAACCGTTTTGGAAAAACTTGAAGAAGACTTTGAACTTGAACTGGCAAACTTAGGCGAAAACCCATCAGATCAACAAGTCAAATCTTTATTGGATAAGATGGCTAAGTACAATCTTGCTGTTAATCGAAACGGAACGCTCCCAGCTTTTTTTACCACAATCAGAGTATTTTTTTTGCCACAAGCTGAGTCTGTACTTGCACAATCTCCTCAAAACTGGATATAAATATATATAGGCATCCAGCGAAAAGGTGTGAAAAATCCTATTTCTTAAAGAAATAGGATTTTTTTGACATTTTAGAATATCGAGACTTTAACTAAAAAACATGAAAAAACGCATTCCAGCCGCCCAAGCATTTAATCGCCAACAAGCACCAGAAAGCGACGACTACCTCCCCTCCCCAAACGAACAACTACCGACGAGCAAAGTCATCACCTCCTAAGAGCTCAATGCCATATCGTACCGAAATCTTGTAGGGTGGGTAGGGGCAATCCCTTGTGGTTGCCCGCGCAACGAAGTGGCGGGACGCCCAACCCACCATTGTTATAAATTTACGCCCGGATCTTCGTTTCAACGATTTGGTGGGTGCAGCGAAGCCCTACCCACCCTACAAAAAAAACGTATTT
>JSZA02000147.1 GCA_000785145.2 Candidatus Thiomargarita nelsonii | reverse complement strand
ACGTTTTTGGAGTACAAAGCTTTAGCTTTGTACTGTCTGACAAAGCTAAAGCTTTGTACTCCAACCCAAAAAAAAACAAATTGACAGAGTACTAGTACTTTGTCAAGCTTATATTAATGGGTTATTGGAGTACAAAGCTTTAGCTTTGTACTGTCTGACAAAGCTAAAGCTTTGTACTCCAACCCAAAATTTCAAGTTTGACAAAGTACTAGGCTATAAACTAAACAAAGTTGTCATTTATGATTTCTAAACAATCCTTATGGCAAACGCTAGGATTCAGTGCCTTTCTCGCCATTATCGTCTGGATTGCCTGGTATTATCTGGCTGAGCCTACCTACATTCAAACGCATTGGGAAATCTCCTTGACAATGGTATTTGGTGCCCTGATTGCCGGTGCGACGAGTGAGGGTGGCGGCGCGGTGGCTTTTCCGGTGTTTACCAAGTGGCTGCACATTAGTCCAAGCGATGCGAAAATATTTTCCCTTGCCATTCAAAGTGTTGGCATGAGTGCCGCCGCGCTCGTGATTATATACATGAGAATCCCTATAGAATGGCGAGTTATTCGTTGGGCGAGCTTAGGCGGAGTGCTAGGCATCGTACTGAGTTCATGCCTGCTGGCACCCATCTTATCAGCACCCGTCCTCAAAATGTCGTTTACGGCGATGATAAGCAGTTTTGCAGTCACCCTTTTTGTGCTCAACCGTCGAACGGATCGGCAGTGCCATAACCGCCTACCGTTTTTTGGGCACTATGAAAAAACCTTACTGTTGGGGGCTGGTTTTTGTGGCGGCGTGATGGGTGGATTGGTGGGTAATGGCATCGACATCATTACTTTTTCTTTCATGGTGCTCTTATTCCGCCTCAGTGAAAAAATTGCCACACCCACTTCAGTGATTTTAATGGCGATCAATGCGCTAATGGGTTTTGCTTTGCATCTGTTTATCATTGGTGGCTTTAACTCGGAGGTACAAGCCTACTGGCAGGCGGCGATTCCGGTGGTGGTAGTGGGTGCGCCTGCTGGAGCGATTCTTTGTACTTTATTAAACCGCCTCACCATTGCACGAATTTTGATGACTTTAATTCTTGTTGAGCTTATCAGTTCTCTTTGGCTTATTCCGTTGACGACGGCGGTGATGACGAGTAGCCTGACAACTTTTATGGTATTTGCTGGCCTTTATTATTGGATGTACCGCTGTCGCTTGTACGAGCCATCACATTATAAATAACCGCCGGATGTACGAATTTCTGTGTGGTTTTTGGCTTTATAACTTATTGTTTTTTTATATAAACAATATTTTTTATTGCAAAAAAAAAATTTATAGTCTATTCTATGTTTGCCGAACAAGACTGTTCGATTTCATAACACAATCCAGAAAATAGGAGTCCAAGATTTATCTTGGACTTTGAAAGGAGGATGTTTAACATGTCAAATAAAAGCTCAAAATATCGTTTGATAGCGATAGCACTATCCATTATAGGCTTATTATGCAGCCCTGGTGTGTCCAGTTTTCCGATGGCGGGCGTGGATAACACGACTTCTTTAGGAAAATTCGGCATTAGACTCAATCAGGCAATGGGACAACAGTTGTTGGGGATTCCTGACTGTCCATTTGGTAATTCTGCTTGTTTCATTGAGAGCCCTGTGCTATTTGACGGTGAAACAACTATCGGTCGAAGTGATCCACACACAGATGGTGACCCGACAGACGAAATCACTGGTGCCCTGGTATGTCAAACGGGTGCCCCTTGCACAACATTTTTCCCTCAGACAGTTAAAGATAGCGATTTTCCTTGGGTGCCTAATACTGGCGTATTCACGGAGGGGCCAGCTGGTACGGATGAGATACATACACAGATAAACTCTTTCAATATGATAGATTTGGGTAGAGACTGCGGTGGGATTCTTTCTAAGAATGCGATCCGTGCGGGAAGTGCCGCGCACGATCCCCTGCCCCGTAGCCTCGGTGAAGTGGAATCGCTGGATCCGTCTAATGATTTTCCAGCGGAAAGCTTTTTCGATATTTTCGTGGAAGTGGACCTCGATTTTCCACCGTTTGGCAATATTGACATGACGGTATTCAACACGACCCCCCTTGTCATTCAAAACGGTAAGTTGGAGAAATTGCCGCCTAGAGTGGTTTACATACACGGCGGTAGTGATACTGCCCCTGCGGTTTTCCAAAAAGGAACCAATAGGCACATAGGATGGATTACACTTGCGGGTCACGGCGTTAGCTACGGATGTCCAGATGTGAATGAATTTATTCAGGTTTATGAAGAGATGCCAGAGCAAACAAAACTAGAACCACCACCAATATGGCCTGGATTTGACCTATTTGAAACGCTGCCGGGAACGAAAATTGATTTTCGCGAAGTGGGTGGTCCAATAGTCCCGCTGACAGGCAACCCGGCACTACTTGCCTCTGAAAATATTGGCCCGACTGACACAATAGTTAAGCGCCAACAGGGGATTAATCCTTTTGACCCAGGTGATGTGGGTACTGTAGAGATTGAATTGGTCGCCCTGTCCTTGCAAAGCATCGCTCCCTTTGATGTTGGATTTTTGGAGCTCTCGCCCCCTTTTCCTGCTGGGACTATGGCCGATCTTTATGTGACGATTAATGCACTGGATATTCCTAACATTCCGGTGCCAGACGCACTAGAGCCCTCTACAGGAACAATGACGATTAGCCATGAAAACCAGGAGAATGCGCCCATTCAAGGAACATTCAAGTCCGAATTGAAAGTTAATTCAGGCTTAATATTTGTACGAGCAGGTGGCTCACTTAGCGATCCTGACGCTTGGCTTTTTCACATGCCTGATCCAACAGCACCGCTCCTTCTGAACAGTGACGGTATCTGGTCACATACACCACCTGTTGGTGATGTACATAATGCGAAGTATCCGGCCGGAATTTATATAAGAGAAATAAAACATGAGTCCCCCAGACACATACACCGCGTTAAACCAGTCCGAGTCCGAGCAATAGGGCCTGGAACGACCAGTGATCTTATCATTGACTTTGGGCCAGGTATACAGGCATGGTTGAACAACAACACTTGGCAGTCCATACATTCACTATCAGCCGATAGCATGGAAACCGGAGACCTAGATGCTAACGGTCAGGACGAACTGATTATCGACTTTGGTACCCAATACGGCATTTGGATTTTGATGAACAACAGCAATTGGGTTCATTTGCACGGCTTATCGCCTGAGAGCATGGTAATAGGAGACCTAGATGGTAACGGTCAAGACGATCTGATTATCGACTTTGGTGCCCCTGGTATTTGGATTTGGATGAACAACAGCAAATGGGTTCATTTGCACAGCTTATCACCTGAAAGCATGGTAATAGGAGACCTAGATGGTAATGGTCAAGACGAGCTGATTATCGACTTTGGCCCCAATGGTATTTGGAGTTGGATGAACAACAGCAATTGGGTTAAGTTGCACAGCTTATCACCTGAGAGCATGGTAACTGGAGACCTAGATGGTAACGGTTTGGACGATCTGATTATCAACTTTGGCCCCGCCTCTGGTATTTGGATTAGGATGAACAACAACACATGGGTTCATTTGCACTCCTTATCACCTCAGGGCATGGCAACCGGAGACCTAGATGGTAACGGTCAAGACGAGCTGATTATCGACTTTGGCCTCCCATTCGGTATATGGATGTGGATGAACAATAGCAATTGGGTTCCCTTAAGCGGTTCAGCAGATTCTAGTTGTCAAACTGCCGATCTAGACAGTAACGGTCAAGACGATGCTATCTTTAGCTTTGGTACATTCGGCATCTGGGCCTGGATGAACAATAGCGGGTGGTCTAAGTTGCATAATGATCCTGCTAAGAGCATGGTGAGCGGAAACCTAGATGGGGGACAGCCGCCATCTCCGGCAGCGGCTCAGTCGATGACTCATGAGCTGCCTGTGGCACTAGAAAACACGGCGATTTTGCCAAAACCTTAAATATTTTGTTGGAGTCCAAGATAAATCTTGGACTCCTAGTACTCTGTCAATTTGTTTTTTTGGAGTACAAAGCTTTAGCTTTGTACTGTCTGACAAAGCTAAAGCTTTGTACTCCAACCCAAAAAAAACAAATTGACAGAGTACTAGTGTCGGAAATATTAATCCGCAACTTTCCTCTCATCTTTTTACTCCCAGCCATTTGCTATTTTGAGTTTTGACTTATCCTTTCTAATAACGTATTGCCTGTCGTTGTTGTTCGGCGCGGAACAAAATTTTCAATCAAGCTTTTCATGGCTCTGTTTTGTGTGATAATCCGATTATTTTTCATTATGTCCTCAATTATTTAAACTAAGATATGTAAGCAGGGATAACATTTAAAAAGGGATAAGTCAAAATCCTGCATTGTTTTGCTTTTGACTTATCCATTCTTAAATGTTATCCGTGTAGTTATTGGTTTTGAATTACACCGGGCATTAAGCTATAAAATATTATCCTTTCCGGTTAAAATATTTCACAAAAGCCCCCCAAAAAATGTTAAAATAACCACCTTAAAATTCGTTGGAAAAGGGCATGACTGAAACAACATACGATTCAAATAATATCAAAGTATTAAAAGGCTTAGAGGCGGTCAAAAAACGCCCTGGCATGTACATTGGCGATACCGACGATGGGACTGGTTTACATCATCTCGTGTTTGAAGTCGTGGACAATGCCATTGATGAAGCTTTAGCGGGCTATTGTTCAGAAATTACTGTGATAATTCACAGTGACGGCTCTGTCACTGTCACCGATGATGGGCGCGGTATTCCCGTTGACATTCATAAAGAAGAAGGGTGCTCCGCCGCTGAAGTGATTATGACTGTTCTACATGCGGGGGGTAAATTTGATGATAATTCTTATAAAGTGTCTGGCGGTTTGCATGGTGTCGGCGTATCTGTGGTAAACGCCTTATCAGAAGATCTCCTGCTCACTATCCATCGGAACGGCAAAACCCATCTACAACGCTACCAAGAAGGTGCCCCTCTTGCACCATTAGCCGTCATTGGCGAAACTGACAAAACGGGCACCGAAATTCGTTTTAAACCCAGTACCCTAACTTTCACAAATATCGAATTTCATTATGACATTCTCGCTAATCGTCTACGTGAATTGTCATTTTTAAATGCGGGAGTACGGATTCACCTGAGTGACGAGCGTACTGAGAAAGAGAATTGTTTTGAAGATCAAGGCGGTATTCGCTCCTTTGTCGAATTGCTTAACCGTAACAAAACGCTGTTGCATAATAATATTTTCTATTTTAACACTGAAAAAGATGATATTGCAGTAGAAGTCGCCATGCAATGGAATGATTCCTACCATGAAAACATTTTTTGTTTTACCAACAACATCCCTCAACGCGACGGTGGCACCCATTTAGCGGGATTTCGTGGCGCACTCACTCGCACCTTTAATAATTATTTGGAGCGAGAAGGCTTTTTAAAAAAGGCAAAAGTGTCTACCTCTGGTGACGATGTCCGCGAAGGTTTGATAGCGGTATTATCGGTAAAAATGCACGATCCCAAATTTTCTTCACAATCCAAACACAAATTGGTATCGAGTGAAGTCAAAGGTGTGGTGGAGTCGATATCTGGCGAAAAAATAGACGAATTTCTGCTAGAAATGCCCCAAGAGGCTAAAAGCATCGCTAGCAAAATCATTGATGCTGCCCGTGCCAGAGAAGCCGCCCGTAAAGCCCGTGAAATGACACGGCGCAAAGGTGTGCTAGATATTGCTGGATTGCCGGGGAAATTGGCGGATTGTCAGGAGAAGGATCCGGCTTTGTCAGAGTTGTTTTTGGTCGAAGGCGATAGTGCCGGGGGTTCGGCCAAACAAGGCAGAGATAGAAAATACCAAGCCATTCTACCCTTAAAAGGTAAAATATTAAACGTCGAAAAAGCCCGTTTTGACAAAATGATCTCTTCTGCTGAAGTGGGCACTTTAATTACCGCCTTAGGCTGCGGCATCGGCAAAGAAGAATATAATCCCGACAAATTGCGCTATCATCGCATCATTCTCGCCGCTGATGCAGACGTAGATGGTCAACACATCAGGACATTATTATTAACCTTTTTTTACCGGCAAATGCCCGAACTCATCGAACGGGGACATATTTATATCGCTCAACCGCCCCTGTATAAAGTCAGCAAGGGCAAACAAGAGCGCTATGTCAAAGATGACCCTGCCCTCAATGAGCATTTAATGACGCTGGCTTTGCAAAATGCCCAACTGTTTGTCAATCCCGACGCGCCGCCCCTAAGCGGAGAAGCCTTAGAAAATTTATTTAAACAGTATTCGCAAGTCATGGCGATTATTAAACGCTTATCGCGCCAACTGCCGGCGGAAGTCTTAGAAGCCATGATTGACTTAGCACCGTTCAACACTGCCGACTTGGAGGAACAAGATTGGTTTGATGCCCTAGCAAAGGGACTCGAAAAAGCACCGCACCGTTATCAGATAAATGTGCAACCCGCTTCTGAGGAAAACCCTTTTACCGCCAACATCATCATGACGGCACACGGCGTTGATAGCACCTATACTTTGACCAAAGGCTTTTTCAACACGCCCGAATATCAAGCCATTGTAGAATTAAGCAAAAAACTCAATGACCTATTAGAAACAAAGGCTTACGTGCAACGCGGCGAAAAAAAGCAGCCTGTCAAACACTTTAAGGAAGTTGTAGAATGGCTCATGGGAGAGGCGCGGCGCGGTTTACATATCCAACGCTATAAAGGGCTTGGCGAAATGAATCCGGATCAATTGTGGGAAACCACGATGAATGCCGAAACGCGCAGTTTGCTACAAGTCAAAATTGAAGATGTCATCGGCTGCGATGAAATCTTTACCACTTTGATGGGAGATCAAGTTGAACCTCGCCGTGCGTTTATTGAGAAAAATGCGCTGTCGGTGGTGAATTTAGATGCTTGATTTTTTGGAGTCCAAGATTTATCTTGGATGTAGTCCAAAGCTAAAGCTTTGGACTCCAACAATAATGGAACACCGGAGTGAAGATATGAGCGAAGTAATTGACCTTGAAAATGATTTGTCTGATGAGGAGAAAGAAATGGGTTCGTTTAACCATAGCCTGACGCAAAGCAATTTAACTAGCCTCTTACATAACGATGAAAGGTTTACAACGCTTGTTGAATTAAGTCTGGATGCCAGCCAAATAGAGTTGAGCCAATTTGGGCTTAAAGTCAAAGAAGAACTCAAGCCAGATGTGTGCGTTTATACCAATCAGCCGGATGACCTTGTAAAAACAACGCTAATGCCAGATATGGCGATTGAGATTCTTTCACCTTCGCAAACGGTTAGTGAGCTTATCGGTAAGCTAAAGGCTTATTTTGCACTCTCAGTTAAGTCATGTTGGTTGGTTATACCCGCCATTGAATCTATAACCATTTTCTCACATCCTAAGCGGTACAAAACCTTTGGCACTGATGCTACCGAGATCATTGATGAAGTAATGGACATTCATCTACCGATTCAGAAAGTGTTCAGAAGGCGTTCTAATCGTCCAAAATAAATTTTGGACTCCGAATTGCAGTTGACGTCATTTTAAGGCGAACCGTGTAGGGTGCGTCCCACGCACAGTTATCGCCTCGTGCAGATGGATATGAACGAGGTCGATAATCAGCATTTGGATAAACGGATAAACGGTGTGGTGGGGGGTAATTCTGGGGTGTTAAATTTGAGGTGATTTTGCTCCTAAATTTTCATTTTTTTTATTGTCTTGTCTGAATCATAATTTTCGACATTTTAGAATTTTCAGAATAAAACATATAAACCACGGATCATCCGCTTTCATTCTAGCCAGCGCGGTGGGCAAATTGGCACCGTCGCTGCCAATGAAATCTTTAGCCAAGATGGCACTCGGTTTTCTGAGTTCTACCGGGTTCAATTGCATAAATTTCCAATGCCTCATTTCTTCACGCACAGCAAAAGCATGGGGCAGTGCCGTATTGTTGATGCCACTGAGTACAGTTTGTTCTATCTCAAAAGCGCGGTACTTTCTGATCGGGCTGCTCTCACCATCGGGCTGAAGATAAATAAAAGGTTTATGAGTTTCTGGTGAGGGCGCGGTATTGATATGCGATCTTTCTCTCTGGCTCATCAGGGGCGCAAAGTTCTTCATGAGCAATATATAATCGTTCTAAGCCTCTTTTATCGTTTCCACGACCGATTTCTAAATGATACCTCAAACGGGTGTAGTCCAAGGTTTTTTGTTCTCCCCAGTTGTCCTTAACCTGTCTATCGACTAACATTTCCACCATGAAACGCATCGAGTTTGCGTAATGACCGTCAGGATATTGGGTAAAAAGTTCTCTGATATCGCCCCGTTGTTCAGATAAGGCTGATTTAAGGTCCATTTCAGCTAAACGGGATAAGAGTTGTATCGCATCAAATAGATTACTTTTTCCTGAAGCGTTAGCACCCGCGATGACGACAAACGGGGAGAGCATTATTTTGAAATTCTCAAATGTTTTGAAGCCGTTAATTTCAAGTTTGGTAATCATTAAAATCAATTGTGTCAGTTTGTTGTGATAAGAAATTGCCCACCTTAGCGATGATTAATCCGAGCCATGTGCTCTGGAGAAAAATCATTGATCTGTTCTTGCTCCCTGTTGAGACAGCTCAAAACCATCCATATACCCCGCAGTTCAGCTACATTTAAGTCATCTCTCCAACCTCCCTGAGTACAGCATCAATCAGTTCTTGGCGAATATAAATGCCACCTTGTTGCAGGGCTTCAAGATGTGGTTTGAGTTTATCAATCAAGTTAGCCTGTTTGGCGGTACTATAATTTTTGAATATTTTCATATTCATGAGGTTTGATAACCATTCCCCTCCAAAGTACTCCTTCTGTTTTGCCCAATGCCTTTCTTCTTACTCTTAGAACAATATAAAATGCTCCATTATAGTCAAAAACAGACTTCATTTCCGGAATTTGCAACACCGGAGTGACGATATCTTTTCCTAAAAGCAAACGATAATAAGCAGCCTCGTCATTATCTCTTTCTTCTTTACTGGAATATTTTTCCAGATAAAAACCCGTACCGTTATAACAAAGACTTCTCTCTTCATCTATCTGAATAAAAGGTGTTTCTCCGGGTTCCAAATTAATTTCGAAATCTCTGTTATTAACAGAGTTATAGACAATTCGACTGGTTGGATTTTCTAAATATATGACAAATTCCTCCAACGTAGATAAAGGCATAGTTATTGCGTTATTTAGCACTGGGGGGTAAAAATCTACAATCAGTGGTTTTTCTCCTTTTTCACGAGGGGGGAGATAAAAATGATATAAGTTTTTATTCAAAAAATTTTTGTTCATAGCGGATAAAAAGAAGTTGATTATTGAGAGGAAGGCGTGATAGAAATTCCAAAATCAATAAGATACAAGGTTTCCGTTTCTTCATCAATAAGAATATTATCAGAATGGAGATCAGTATGCAGTACTTTTTCGCGATCTCTCATACTGGCGAGTATTTCCTTTATATTTTTAAATTTTTTCCCTAGTTTACTTTCAGGCGGTAAAGCCTCAAAAAACAAATCAGGTATGAGATCATTACCTACCTTAAACTCATCTGCGGTGATATGCCTTTTGTTTAACAATATCTCAAATGCAAACTCTGAAAATTGACGAATCTCTATGTCTGTAAATGGTCCCAATTTGTTTTGCAATCGAAGTATGTTAAGAAAAGCCAATCGTTTGAGAGAAATACCATGTATTTTTTCCATAAGGTACAACATATCTTTGGGAGATTGAGGGGAGTCTTGAGGGATTTGTATAGCTCGAGGTATCCTGAGCCAATTAGGAGTGGGATTATCTTTAGTTCTCCTAAGTCGACTACCAGCTTTTGCAAAATCCATATGATGCACCCCTTCCAGAATAATGTTCATGTATTCTTCTGGAGAAAACAAGTCACTCATATTTTGTACTTCCCTTGAAAAAGGTTTTTTCTGTTGGTACCAATCAAAAAAGGCATTTATCTCCTCTACGTGCAGTAAGTATGGATTTGCTTTGATATATTCAAATGTACTGGCAACGCTTTCAAAATATTCCAGTTTTTTATAAAAAGCTCTTCGCCTTAGACTGCCAATTGAATCCGAAAAACGGCTATTTTCCAATTCTGGATGCTGAAAAATCCATTTGAGCATCTCATTTTGAGATATTTTTTCTTGGTAATATTTTCGGTATTGAATGTTTCTTCTCAATATTTGTTTTTCTAATATTTGTAAATCCCTTGCAAAAAATACTGAAAATTCTCTCTCTCTGAGTGCATATATCTGTTCCAGAATTTTATCTAATTCCTGTATGATTTCTACTGGTGGTAATGGTATTTCATGAGCTATTTTATCCAAAAATAGAGGAAGATAATTTACTTTTTGAGTCCATTCTCTTACCTTTTGTCGAAATTCTTGGGGGGTATGAGCTTGAGACTCTGAACTCTCTTTTTTTAACTCTGCTTTAAGTGTTCCTAAAATTTGCTGATACATCTCCTTTATCTCCAATTTTTTTTGTTGATATCTGTGTTTATGGTGTTTGATCTCGTAGCAA
The DNA here is from genome assembly GCA_000785145.2 of Candidatus Thiomargarita nelsonii. Lineage (GTDB taxonomy): Bacteria > Pseudomonadota > Gammaproteobacteria > Beggiatoales > Beggiatoaceae > Thiomargarita > Thiomargarita nelsonii_B. The sequence goes on along the minus strand of JSZA02000147.1, from coordinate 6,177 downwards.
CCCAACAGTCATTTTTTGGGATTAAAATCAAAATTTAAACCTATATCGAGTTGCGAAAAACAAACACCAATAACCACGCGGCCTTGTTCAGCCACTCAATTCGTCATTTTCAATCGACGTTCCAAAATTCCCTCTCCAAATACCTCATCAAGTCCCAAGTCATTGAGATGTACATAACCGATATGACAATCACAAATTTGATTTGGACAAAGGCGTGGCTTTAGTGTCATGTCTCCACTATAGATATTCCCAATCAGTTCTTTGACGAAGTGGCAGCGGCGCCCTTTGCTCTGATGTGGGATAGCATTAAATAAGGGATCGATAGATTTCAAATAGTCTCGTTCGGTTTGTGTATAAGGTTGATAGGCATTGAGCCAGAGATAAACTTTCTAGCTTTTCGGTTTTTGCTCGCCTTACTGATGCCCGCATTGACGGTAATTAATTTTTTAGGCACACCCTACGCAATTTTAGCTTGTTGATCAAGCTGTTCTAACTCTCCACCCGGAATATCACTGTACTTGAACTTGAGTCCATACTTTTTTTCAACTTCGAGTACTGTCTTGCGAACATTCTCAGAGTATTTTTTCATATCATACCCGGATTCTTCAACTAGCCGCTTCTGTGTATTGTAAATCTCTTCTAATAATGGGTTGGTTATCATTAGCTTTTCTCCGTAAACAGTTGCAAAGGGGTGACAATATCAGGTGTAGACAGCTTTAAGCGGGCATTAATGATTCGGATATGTTGCTGTTTGTTGGCATTCGCTAAATGGTTGCAATTCCAAGTCAGCAAAAAATCCATTTGGTGAAACGATGCAAATGCCAAATGTCGTGCATCACCTTCTAACCGGCGGTAAGACGTTGTCCACCCTACAAAAGAACGTTTTTAGTTAGGCGGTATGGTACCTTATTCTAAAAAATAATTGATGTCAAGAAAAATTTATTCGTTGTACTCCGTATAGATTTAACCACGCGGCCTTGTTCAGCCACTCAATTCGTCATTTTCAATTGACGTTCCAAAATTCCCTCTCCAAATACCTCATCAAGTCCCAAATCATTAAGATGTACATAACCGATATGACAATCACAAATTTGATTTGGACAAAGGCGTGGCTTTAGTGTCATGTCTCCACTATAGATATTCCCAATAAGTTCTTTGACGAAGTGACAGCGGCGTACATCCCCATCGCCATCAATCGTAACCACCGTTTCACCTGTCTGGCAGCGGCGCCCTTTGCTCTGATGTGGGATAGCATTAAATAAGGGATCGATAGATTTAAAATAGTCTCGTTCGGTTTGTGTATAATAATCAGTTTGATAGGCATTGATCCAGAGATAAACTTCTGGCCGCAATTCGCGCCGCAATAAGGCAATGTCATTGAAATGTTCCTTCAAACAGACCATGCCGACACTATAAGCAATGCCTTGTTGATCTAATGCCTGACATTGCCCCAGAAAACGGACTCGATTCACTTGGCTTGGATGAAAAGTCGTCCAAAGGGCAACTTTGCTTTTATCACAACGTTCTAACCAATCTAGGCGACAAGACAGATTCGTTTGAATAGCCACCTTTTTGACATGCGCCATCAGAGATAAGTCAATAATAGCTTTTTGATACCAGCGCCGTATCAAGGCTTCTCCCCAAGGCGTAAATAAAATGCCAATAGGCTCAACCGTTTGTCCACGCACCCAGTCGATAAATCGTAAAAGTGCTTGCTGATCACGCTTGAGAGATTCTCGACTTTCCTTCGCTTTTGCAAAAGGACAATAGTGACAAGCGTAGTTGCAACTGGATAATGGTCCACGATAGAGAATTTTCATTGTAAATTAAATAATCAATGTTTTAGAAAACATTCAAATTGGGGTAGAGCATTTGTTTCGGGAAATCGTGACCTCATTCCCGAAACAACAAAATTGGTTTTTTTGGAGTACAAAGCTTTAGCTTTGTCAGACAGTACAAAGCTAAAGCTTTGTACTCCAACCCAAAATTTGTTTTTTTTGGAGTACAAAGCTTTAGCTTTGTCAGACAGTACAAAGCTAAAGCTTTGTACTCCAACCCAAAATTTGTTTTTTTTGGAGTACAAAGCTTTAGCTTTGTCAGACAGTACAAAGCTAAAGCTTTGTACTCCAACCCAAAAAAAACAAATTGACAGCGTACTAGTACCAAACTCGTTGGTTTTCATTTCAGACTTTCACGATGTAATTCATCGTAACAGTGACTGTGCATTAATACAAAGTTTGAATATTCACCACCTTTATAGATATTGTGATGTCCCTCAAGCAAATCATCGTGAGTTAGCCTGCCGTTGCAATGTGGACAAATACTTTCTTGCTTCTTGAGCATATTGGCCTTTGATGGTGTGATGTCTCCGTACCCATTGGACAATCTTTCCGCCCAATAGGCACTATCACCATCATAATATGATCTGTCATAACAGACTTTAACATAACTTCCCATCTTGACCTTGTGCAGCGAGTAAGCTCTTAGGGACTTTCCTGTTTTCATATCCATAAATGTCCATTGACGACCGCGAACTTCGCCAAAATATTTATCGGCAACCCATTTCTTACCTTTCTGTGGGTGTCTACGGTTTGCCCATTGGTAAAGCCTTTTCCATAATAAATGGTCTAGTTTACTAAATGCTTCAGTAGCATGGACGAACCTGTACCTATTCGCCCATTCCGTTATCATGGGCTGCAACCTTTTAATCAATATGTCGGGGGTTACACTCTTCATTTTGCCAATGGTCTCACTGATTTCTTTCCAATGGGATATGACCTTTTCCTTCATCGGTTCAGCTCGGAAAACATGTGACGCATTAGCTCTATTTTGTTCGGTTTTGGTACCATTTAATAATTGTAACTTGTAGGTACCTTTAATGCGATTTTTATAATGTCGAAAGTGATGACCTAGAAAATCGAAGCCTTCAGTGGAGTGTACTATCTTTGTCTTTTCCTCGGATAGCGACAAACCTCTAATATTTAACCACCCCTCCATAAACTTTCTGGATTCCTCAATAACCTCTTTGTCCTTATGGGTTATAACAAAATCGTCGGCGTATCTAATGACGTGTACAGTATCCCCTAAGTGTTCAATCAAGTCAGTCTCCATTTTGTCAAGGGCTATATTAAGAAACAATGGCGAGATACTCCCTTGAGTGGCCTTCTCAGTCTGGTGTATTCTTTCATCATACATATACCCAGCCTTTAACCATCTCCTAACGATTTTTCTCCAATGTGTACCAATTTGTTGCAAAAGATACTTGTGGTCAATGTTGTCAAAGCTGCCTTCTATGCCAGCATTTAATATCCATTTCTGTTTTTGTAACAGTTGATTTGTGACGTCTTCAACCGCGTCACGAAATCCCATCGCCGGCCTGAATCCATAATTGCAGGATTCAAATTTGGCTTCATAGTATGGTTCAAGTGCTAACTTTATGACTGCCTGCATGACCCTGTCTTGTATCGTCGGTATTCCCATGGTTCTCATATTGCCGTCCGATTTAGGAATCATTACCCTTTTTGCTGGCAATGCTTTGTAGGTCTTCCATTCTGTAATCGTCTTGGCGACTTCATTTATCAGGTTGACTTTCTTTTCGGGGGTTTCAGCTTTAGCAGTGTTTCTCACTGCCAATACAATCCCGATTGTGGAGCATTGCAACAGATACATCAAACTTCTTGCTCGTCTCAACTTGCCTGCTTTTGCAGCTTTATAAATTCGCTTTTGCAAATTGAACACTGACCGTTTTACTTTGCCCCAATCAATCGCATTCCAATCATGGTATCTAATAGGGTCATCAATATTGCTTGACCATAGGGCTTCACTTGCCTTCTCACCATTCTCTTCATACAACAGTTTAGAGTAAAGGTACGTGGGTAGCGTATTCATGTATTTACCTTTTGCTTTTTCATTGTAAATTAAAGGATTCCATCCGTTGCTTGACCGATTGGGAAATTAACCAAGGTCCAATAATATCAGAATAGGCTAAACCTTCGACTGTTGGTATCAATTTCTGCTCATGGTAGTACTCACACAAGCCTAAACGTAAAAGTTCAGCCAATTCTGGAAAATCCCCTAACACTTCTGTCCCAAATTGGCAACGATAGGCTTCTAAATTGAGTCCTTCAATTTGCAAAATAGATTTAATGAAATAACGACGTTTTTGTTCATTCTCATCAAGTTCGATGCCATAATATGCCATTTTAAAAGTGCGTTGGCAATAGTCCATGATAATATCTTTGACATTGCGACGGCTAACAGCGTATTCACTTGAATAGTGTAAAGCACGGGTATAAGAACGGGCGCCGCTGCCGAGCCCTAGCATACCATCTTCTTGACAGCAATAGATTGGTGCCTTCTCATTCGCCGGCGCGTGGGCGGCTCGAAATAAACGCATAGAAATCTGATGATAGTTATTTTCAAGTAAAAATTCTCGCCCCAGTCGATAGAGTTGCATACGGATATCGGAGGAAAAACGCTGCCCATCAAGCCCCGTGAGTGGTCGTACATACAAGGGATAGAGATAAATTTCTTCGGGTTGAAAACGCAAAACTTCGCGCAAGGAATATAACCAACTGTCTAGGCTTTGACCCTCAATACCATAAATTAAGTCAATATTAAGGGTGGGAAATCCGTTATGACGAATATTTTCCAAAGCTTGGGTGACGGTTTTTATATTTTGACGGCGGCGTATTGTCCGATTTTCCGCATCAATAAAGCTTTGAATACCAATACTGATTCTATCAATACTTCGCTCTGCCAAAAGAGATAATTTGGAGACTGTGGCTGTCTCTGGCGAAACTTCTACCGAGCTTGGAATATTCTCCGCCCCCAAGGTTTTTTGTGCAATATCCAATACCGTCGCCAAAGCGGATTCATCTAAAAAAGTCGGCGTGCCACCGCCAATCGCTAAACGGGCAAAGGAATATTCGCCTAAAAATTCACTCACTTGCTCAGATTGTCTTTTTAAGGCATCAAGATAGCGCGGATAAAAATCGTTTGTCGGTCTTGCCAAAGTCAATAGATTGCAAAATCCACAGCGCATTTCACAAAAGGGTATATGAATATATAGAAATAAGGCATTGCGATTTTCTGTCGCCCAAACCTCATGTAAAGCTTGAGGAGGTTTTAGGGGACGATAGGCACTTTTATGCGGATAGGCATAAGAATAGGCTTGAAAAGGTGTTTGTTTAAGTAATGTTGTTAGCATGGTTCTTTAACGTGGACAAGATTACGATATTATACTAGCCCATACGCATCAATTTCCAAATTTGAACGAAAATATTTTAATGTATTTTGGAGTCCAAAGCTTTAGCTTTGGACGTGTGTTTCCAAAATACCTTAACTTTTATCATAAACATCGGATAGTGCGAGAGAACATTGAATGGAAGGCAGTTCAATCGTGTCTTGTAAATTATCTATTTCTGACAAGAGCCATTGATGGTTTGTCTGCCGTACATAGTGTTCGATATAGCATTTGTCTTGTGCAATCAAGATATATTCCATCAGAGAACTAAGTCTGCGGTAATGTTCAAATTTCTCGCCTCGATCATAATTGGCGGTGGAGGGGGAAAGCACTTCAATAATCACAGTGGGATTGAGCAAGGTGTCTTTGGGTTCATCCTCAAAGCGGGGTTTATCGCACACTGCAACAATATCTGGATATGTGTATAAGCCCGTTAGGTTCACCTTGACGCGCATATTGTTGTACACCTTGCAAGGACGCTTCTTGAATTGCGCGTTCAGCAAAAAAATTTCCTGAAATCAGGTTATGCGCTTCGCTGGCACCTGCCATGGCGAATATTTCACCATCAAAATATTCGCTTTTGTATTCGGCTTCGCGCTCAAGGGCTAAGTATTCTTCAGGCGTAATATAAGCAGGTGGAGCTTGTGCAGACATGCTGTTTTCTCCGTGTTTGCGGCTATATCGCGCTGGCGTGGACAAGGGTATCGTATCCCACGCCTCAATGCCATTAAGTTAAGAGGGCAACCATAAAGGATTGCCCCTACAAACCGTGATTTCTCGTAGGGGCAATGCCCTAGTGGTTGCCCTTAACTTAATGGCATTGATCCCACGCCTGCGCGATAGAACCAGAAAATGTCATTGTAGGGAGAATAGATCGCGTTGTCTAGTATCCATTGATAGGCGAGCCGGCATTTTTCGGTGAGATTGCCCGC
>JSZA02000143.1 GCA_000785145.2 Candidatus Thiomargarita nelsonii | reverse complement strand
GCATGGTGACAGGCGATATAGACGGTAATGGTCTAGACGATGTCATTATCGACTTTGGCAGCGATGGGATTTGGCTGCGGATGAACAACAGTGGTTTGGTTCAACTGGACACTCGCTCACCAGAGAGCATGGTGACAGGCGATATAGACGGTAACGGTCAAGACGATGTCATTATCGACTTTGGCAGCGATGGGATTTGGCAGTGGATGAACAACAGTGCTTTGGTTAAATTGCACCCCCTCTCACCAGAAAGCATGGTAACTGGAGATATAGATGGTAGTGGTCAAGATGATGTGATTATCGACTTTGGTGCCCCTTATGGTATTTGGGTGCGGATGAACAACAGTACTTGGGTTCATTTGCATTCAATATCGCCAGATAGCATGGTGACGGGGAATATTGATTGATGGCTAGTCACACACACAGACAATAACATGTAGAATTAAACGCATTCCCCCCCCTTTGATAGGGGGGGGGGTTTTTTGCTCATCATTCTTCAACGGCAGTAACAATACACAACACTTGTATCCCTTCCCCACGCCCAAACGCCGTCAAACCTTCCCCGCTTGTTGCCGTGATCCCCACATCTTTCTTATCCCCCAGCCCTAATAGTTCACTGAGACTGGTTTTCATTTCCTCAATTTTGGGCGTGATTTTCGGCCTTTTGCATTCAATGCTGCATGACAGATGCGTTATGCGCCAATCTTTTAAAAATTTAACAGCCTCTTGCACATAGACGCGACTGTCGGTGATACCTTGTTTGAGGCATAAATCATCGCTGACAGTACCCAGGATATTAACGCTGGTGATACCAGAAATGGCATTACACAGGGCATGTAATACCACATCGGCATCACTATTGCCTTGCAAAGGCGGCTCCCCTTCAAATACTACGCCACCCAGTTTCAATTTTTTTGTTTGATTTTCTAAATCAAAACGATGACTATCTTGTCCGAGTCCTGTTTTTATACGCATAGATTAAGTTATAAGTTATCAACTATCAGTTATCAAAATATCAATAAAAGGCTTAAAATAATAGGAGTCCAAAATTTATTTTGGACGGGAATTTAAGCTTTTTTCTTGATAACTGATAACTGATAACTGAATATGGCAATAGGACGCACCTTACTAGAACGCATTGACCATTCTGAAGAAGAGTCAATACGCCAATTAACCCCGGATACAGACAAATTGTTGCAATCCGTTTTACAAAATCTGCAAAACATGTTTAACACACGTCAGGGTAGTGCTCTAATCTTACCAGATTATGGTTCTCCTGATTTTAATGATATGATCTCCAGATTTCCAGATGCCATCATGGAAATTCGCAAGGCTATCTTCAACAATCTGAAGGAATATGAGCCCAGGCTCAAAAATATTCGGGTGAGACACATACCAAATGAGGAAAATCCGCTGGACTTGCAATTTGAAATCCATGCACAATTGAAAGTGGGTCGAAATCGCTCTTCAGTGGCATTTACCACCATTATGGGTGACTCCGGGCGCATCAAAATACGAGGATAAATGATTTGGCCTTTAATAAATACTATCAAGATGAACTCTCCTTTCTGACAGAATTGGGCAAAGAATTCGCGCAAAAAAATCCTAAGTTAGCACCACTTCTTGCCGAGCGGGGCGATGATCCCGATGTCGAAAGATTATTAGAAGGCATTGCCTTTATCAGCGGGCGTTTGCGAGAAAAATTGGATGATGAGTTACCTGAATTAACACATACACTCATTGCACTATTATGGCCTCACTATCTACGGCCTATCCCCGCCATGTCCATTCTCCAATTTGAGCCCATATCCAGCGCCTTAATGGAAAAACAAACCATTCAGCGTGGCTGTAAAGTGGACTCCGTGCCAGTCGAAGGCACGCCATGTCACTTTAAGACTTGCTATGATGTTGATATTTATCCCCTGAGATTGGAAAATCTCACCTTAGAACGGATTGCTGAGGGATCAGTATTAAGCCTGCGTTTTACGCTTGAACCGGGCGTTGAACTCAGTAAACTCGGTTTAGACAAATTGCGTTTGTTTTTACAGGGCGAACCTAATCTCACTTATTCCCTGTATCTCTGGCTTTCTCGCTATTTGGATAAAGTCAGCGTGCGAAGCACAAAGGGTGAATTCACCTTACCCAAGCGAGTTGTTCGTCCCATCGGATTATCTGAGGAAGAAGGCCTACTGCCTTATCCACCCAATGCTTTTCTGGGTTACAGATTATTACAAGAATATTTTTCTCTGCCCGAAAAATTTTTATTTTTCGATATCAATGAACTCAATCCAGTGGCACAATTCAAAAATGCCGAAGGCTTTGAACTGATTTTTCACTTTTCCCGTCCCCTGGATGATCAAATTCATCAGAATTTAAAAACACACCATGTTCGCCTCTACTGCACCCCCATTATTAATCTATTTCCACTGGATGCCTCTCCGATTCGTTTAGATCATCGGCGCGTGGAATACCGAATACGACCAGAGGGCAATCCTCCTGAGCATTATGAAATTTACACCGTTGACAAAGTAGAAGGCGTGCAATCGGGTAATGCTGAGCGCCAGCGTTACTACGCCTTTGAATCTTTTGATCATACAGAGTCTTCCATTTTTTATAGGACGCGACTTCGCCCTAGCGTGGTGCAACATGGCAGAGAATCTTATGAGGGCGTAGAGACTTATATTGCCTTTGTCACGGCAAGCGAAGAAGCCAGCCTACCGCCCGTTGAAACGATTTCAATAGAATTAACCTGTAGTCATCGTCACTTAGCCGGCGAATTGAAACGGGGAGAAATTTGTGTTCCTACCGGCAATTCACCTGAATTTGCCACCTTTAAAAATATCACTATCGTGACACCCTCTTTTCCCCCGCCCTTAGAAGCGGGACTACATTGGCAACTGATTTCTAATATGTCCCTGAATTACATTTCGCTGGCTAATGTGGAAGCTTTACGGGTGATATTATCGGCCTATGATTTTGGAGCACACCATAATGTGCAAACGGCGCGAGAAAGTCAATTACGCCGTGAAGGTATTGCCGCGATACAGCCGAGTCCCGTTGATGTGCTACATCATGGGACACCGATTCGGGGCATACGCACGCATATTGATATGCAAGAAAGCAAATTTGCGGGAGAAGGGGACATGTACCTATTTGCCTCCGTGCTGAATGAATTTTTTGCTCTCTATGCCAGTATTAATGCTTTTCATCAACTTGAAGTTAAAACGGAACGGGGTGAAATCTATTTATGGCCAGCGAGACAAGGACAACAACATCTGATTTAATTGAAAATAGCCGTTTTTATTCATTTTTTCAATTAGTCTATTTGCTAGAATCCAATCATCCAAACGCTGTACCGGTTGGCTATCAAGGTCCCGTTGAAGGTGAAATCCTCCGATTTCGCCCTGCCGCACATTTAGCCTTTCCGGCAGCGGACATTGCCTCGCTTGAAAGCAGCGACAATCAGTATCTTTTATCTTTAAATTTCATGGGCTTGTATGGAACAACGTCCCCCCTACCGGCTTTTTATACCGAAGCGATCATCGCCGCCGATTTAGATGAAAACCAGCGCCGTGACTTTTTAGATATTTTTCATCATCGCCTCTTTTCCTTGTTTTATCGGATTTGGAGAAAATACCGCTATTATATTGAATATAAAAAGGGCGCGGTTGATGCTTTTTCGCAACGCATGTTTTCTCTGATGGGCTTAGGCGATCCGCAATTGCGACAGGTGGGCAATATACAGTGGGATCGGCTACTGTACTATGTGGGATTATTAAGTATGCGTAGCCGCTCAGCGGTTGTTTTGGAAAAAGTCATTTCTCATTATTTTTCTAATCTGCCGGTTGCCATTGAACAATGTGTCCCCCGTTGGGTGGCCATTGAAAAATGGCAACAAAACCGCATGGGATTGGGCAATTGTTCATTAGGGCAAGATTTTTCTGTGGGAGATCGGGTATTGGATCGCGCCGGCAAATTTAATATACGCTTGGGACCACTTAATTTTAATCGGTTTTGTGATTTTATGCCGACGGGAAAATATTATAAAACTCTACGCGATTTGGTGAAATTTTTGTTAATTGATCCATTAGATTTTGATGTGGTACTGATTTTAAAAAAGGCAGAAGTGCCCAAGATGAGACTTTCGGCAGATACGCAGCTTGGTTGGTCAGGCTGGATGGGTGAAGTTTCGGAGGATGGCGTGGTGGTTTTGGTGGGTCGGTAGCAATCTAAAAATTCTATTTCTTAAAGAAATAGGATTTTTTAAATCGCAACATAAGGAGAAAAAAATTATGTTAGCTGTCAAGGGAATTTATCAAAAGGGTCAGTTATTTTTGCAAGAAAGAGTGCCATTAGCTATCTCATCATCTGTTGGTAATAATCCATTATTAGGTTTATTTGCTAATGAAGCTGAATTAATTGATGAGATAAATGAATCTGCTATGCAAGCCCGTGAAAACGATCCGTTGAGGTATTCTGATGGATAAATCACTATTAGATACAGATATTTTGTCTGAAATATTGAAAGAAAAAAATCCTGATGTTATTCGTAAAGCAAACGATTATTATAAGGAATTTGGTCAATATACGTTTTCTATGATAACCGTGTTAGAAGTCATTAAACTCTTAGTTCTACGTTTTTTTGACTTGTTGGAGTCCAAAGCTTTAGCTTTGGACTGGCAGCGGGCTAGTCCAAAGCTAAAGCTTTGGACTCCAAGTGCTTTTTTGACATGTTGGAGTCCAAAGCTTTAGCTTTGGACTGGCAGTGGGCTAGTCCAAAGCTAAAGCTTTGGACTCCAAGTGCTTTTTTGACATGTTGGAGTCCAAAGCTTTAGCTTTGGACTGGCAGTGGGCTAGTCCAAAGCTAAAGCTTTGGACTCCAAGTGCTTTTTTGACATGTTGGAGTCCAAAGCTTTAGCTTTGGACTGGCAGCGGGCTAGTCCAAAGCTAAAGCTTTGGACTCCAAATGCTTTTGATGTCAAGATCAAAAAACTTAGTTCTAAGAGTTAAAGGTTTCCATAAAGTTCAACGCGAAAGCCATATCGAACGATTTTTATTGACTATTTCAAATATGGAAATATTAACGTTTAATCTGAAAAGTGCTGAATTAGCAGGCCGGATTTATGCGGATTTGGAACGAATTGGCCAACCTATTGGACGTGCTGCTCCAATGATTGCGGCGATTGCTTTGGAAAACAATTTGGTATTGGTAACAGGCAATTTGCGACATTATCAACGGATTCAAAAGTTAGGCTATCCTTTAAAATTGGATAATTGGAAGTCAAATTGTCAGACGGAGTGACACCAATGATCTCACAACCACCGATTTTTGTTGGAATTGATATTGGCACATCGGGCTGTCGTGGCTGTGCCATTGACATTAAAGGTCAAATTATTGCAGAAACTCATGTCAAACTGACAGCCCCATGCATCGACCCCTTTCTCTGGTGGGACGCCTTAAAAGAGGTCTTAACACAACTCCGCGACAAGCTTCCCATCACTGCCCTCTCAATCGACGGCACATCTTCAACCGTCCTATTGGCGGATAAAAAAGGAACGCCGCTTGGTCCCGCTTTGATGTACAACGATGCACGCGCGACAGAAGAATCGGAAACTATTTATCAGATTGCGCCTAAAAATAGCGGCGCCCATGGCGCCAGTTCTAGCCTTGCCAAATTGCTTTGGCTACTTAAAAACACAAAACAAAAAAAAGTCGCTCATGCCCTGCATCAGGCAGACTGGCTCACTGGCAGGCTCACTGGCCAATTTGATCTCAGTGATGAAAACAATTGCCTAAAAATGGGATATGATCCCCTTGAGCGCCATTGGCCAACTTGGATATTGGCATTAGGTTTTGATATGAGCCTTCTGCCACGGGTACAAGCACCTGGCACGCCCATTTCCACAATCCGAGCCGAAATGGCTAAGCAACTTGGGCTCAGTCCTGAAACTGTCATCGTCAGTGGCACAACCGACAGCATTGCAGGCTTCCTCGCCACAGGCGCCAAACAAGTGGGTGATGCTGTCACTTCGCTTGGCAGTACATTGGCCCTCAAGATTGTATCCCTTGCTCCCATCTTTTCAGCAGAATATGGCATTTATAGCCATCGCTTATGGGATAAATGGCTGGCAGGCGGCGCCTCTAACAGCGGCTCCGCCGTGCTCTTGAAATATTTCACGCTGGACGCGCTTGAGGCGATGACACCTCACTTGCACCCAGAAAAAAACACTCATTTGGACTATTATCCGCTAATCACTGTCGGAGAACGCTTTCCAATTGCCGATCCTAAATTGGAACCCCGTTTAGAACCCCGTCCGCTCAATGATGTGATATTTTTCCAAGGACTTTTAGAAAGCATGGCAGGGATTGAAGTTTATGGTTATCAGCGTTTGCAAAGCTTAGGGGCACCTTATCCAAAGTCCGTTTATACTGTAGGCGGTGGCGCAAAAAATGCCGCTTGGACCCAAATACGGCAAAATCGGCTTGGGTGCCTCATGCAACAGGCTCGGCATATTGAAGCGGCTTATGGCTCGGCTTTATTGGCGAAACGTGGTTTTTTGACTTGAGCGTTAGGAGTCCAAGATTTATCTTGGACGTCTCGTCCATTAATAAAATATTAAACATTTTTGCCGGATGTGGATATGGCTTGCTTTGACAGTTAGCATTAAACACCAAAACCACAAAATGAAAACCAATTAAAAAAGTTCTTGACAAACAAAAATGATTTGTAGTATAAGTATAAACTTTATAACTTAGGGAAGTGTGCGGCCTGAAAAATATCCAACACAACTGTCAGTTTTCTGATAGGTGTCTAAACGATGGATATTTATGCTGTATAATTAATGACGGAACAAGTCCCAATTAGTCGGGATATACAGTTTCAATAATTGGTTTTAATCTATAGATATTCAGATAAATCATTTCGCAAAGGGCAACCACAAGGGATTGCCCCTACATAGCAATATTGTATTTATTGTAGGGGCAATCCCTTGTGGTTGCCCCGGTGTGAAATTATTTATCTGAAAAACTATAGTAGCAAACTTGGCCTATTTTTCCTTTTTGTTTGAGGTGATAGATATGAATAGAAAAATTATTAATATTTTTATTGTGTGGGTGATTACTCTGTCAGCAGCTTATGCACAGACAGATATTGCAACTGATATTCAGGCAGGCGAACTTTCACTGCAAGAAGTCGTTGAAAAGGAGTTGGTTGATTCCCCTTCCATTTTTATAGCGGCCGGTAAAAAATGTGATGGTGGTTTTTCAGATGGAAACACATGTATAAAGAAAAAAGACTGTCCCAATGCTTGTGAGAATGGTCTCCGCCCAGGGAAAAAATGTCGTCGAAACGGGAATTGCCCTAATGCTTGTGTGGGTGGTCCTCAGGATGGGGAGAAATGTCGAGAGGACTTGGATTGCCCTGATGCTTGTGCGGGTGGTTTTAAAGCTGGGAATAATTGTGAAAACGAGTGGGATTGCCCTGATGCTTGTGCGGGTGGTTCTAATGCTGGGAATGCATGTCTTGCCGATTATCACTGCCCGACTGCTTGTAGCAAGGGTCCGAAAAAAGGGAAGAAATGTACAAGCGACAGGGCTTGCAAGGCGAGATGTCGTGGCGGAGAAAATAAGGGCAAACCTTGCAGAAAGGATAAGAATTGTCCGGGTGGGGAATGCAAGTTTTTTAAGTGTGATGATTATGGGACCTGCAGTAATAAAGGATCGTGCAGTATAGGAAAGTGCAGTAATAAAGGAACATGCACCGATATTGGTAAGTGTAAGGGACCTGAAAGTCGTTCTTCTTCTTTCGCCCCATGGGAAACACCTTGGTGGCAAAAACTGTGAGAAACCTGACGTTCCTTAAATGGCAGTTCTCCACAAGTAGTGATGAGAATTCTTAGGCTGCCAGAATTTTCAGAATTGAAAACCATAAAGCATTTTATTGGGATTTAATTCTGAAAATTCATGATGCCGTCTTTAGCAAAAGAAAAAAATTAAGGACAAAAAGAAAATTGTATATACGCACAGACTATCTGCTCACGTTTATATTTTTTGATAATCCGTTGCATGGGTTTAGCTTGTAACTGCATACCTCGTTCTATCGTAGCAATGACAATAGATTGTACTTTGACAGGCAATCGAAACCACTCTTCTAATCCAATATCCACTATAATTCTTTGTACACGAGCTTTCCCAGCGCCTAAAGTGGCTGCCTGTTCAAGTGCTGAAAAAAAAGTCATATCATATTGTTTCAAAAACGTTTTCTTCATAGCAATCCTAACCCATGTATGAATATTCGTTGGTCTTTGTTTGGCGGCTTCCAAAAAATACGTCACTGCCTCTTGTTGATACTCAGTGCCTGCTAATTTATCCGCATGAGGGATATGAATTTGAGCCATCCAATCATAGGTTATCCCCATTAGTTCTAGTGGATAAGGATTGTTTTGTTCAAGGCGTAGTGCCCGAGAAAGGCTCATTTGAATTAATCTCAAATCTTCTATCTCTAGGTTTTCTTTGTTTGTGGCGAGACGAAGCGCCTGTCTTATGTGGAAATCTGCCATTCCCCATGAAGCCGCAATATAAATTAAGTACAGTAAAATAAACATTAGACCAAAAACGGGGAGTTTGGCGAAGCGGGAAAATGCTTGTCTAAAATTGTCTTGAGAATGATTCGCGGTTCGCATCGTCGGCAAATAACAAACCACCCACCCCAAACCCAAAATCAACATAAAAGTGGCCGCATTCGCGGGAATTTGCAAATTGAAATCGACGGTACTGTGTATGAGCAGCGCAATAATCGCCATTGTCACCGAAAAGGCAATACCTCTATTCAAAGCTCGACGGCGACGATACAGAGCCGAAAATACCACGCCTATGGTTAACAGAATGGCAATAGCTAACAGCAACACCCCAATCAAACCAGTCTCCGCCACAAATTCCAGATAATCATTATGTGCGTGATCATAAAAGCTCGTCACATCCGCGCCTTGATAACGGGGAAAAGTCGTATGATAGCTACCCAGTCCGGAACCGGTCCAAAAATAATCATCCCAATAGTCAAGCGTATATATATCGACTTCATCGCGCTTTTCACTAGAGAGACTGGTTTGCTCTAAGCGCTGTGCTACCTTCCCAACACCAAACCAAGCACCGACAATAAATATATCAATCACAATCAAGCTGACTAACAAAATGGCCGTGGCGCGATTGATATGTCGGGATATGATTAAAGTGATAATCCCAGCAATCATCATGCTGGCAAAAAAGGCCGTGTTTCCCATGCGGGAACGAGTTAAGACCAAGGCAATGACCATGATCACCAAGAAAAGCCTCAGAAGCATTTTATCACTCAAAATCCACTCCAACAGCTTAACGAATCGTTGCCGCCAAGTGCTGCTGCTATCGCTTCCTTGACCTAATTGGGCAATCAGCAAGCCAATCCCCATCGACAAACACATCACCAAATAACCTGCCAGATGATTACGATTGACAAAAGTACCCGTTGCGACACCCCGGTAAGAAACTTTTTCATGGAAAAAACCATATTCCAATCCCGATAAGGTCATAACACTGCCATAAAGTGCTTGAAATAGCCCACTTGCAATCAATGCCAATACAACCCAGCGCAGACGGCTACTAGTGTTGACAATCAACAAAGTCAAGGTAAATAGCAAGACATAACTGAGACTTTTGAGCAAACCGACTGTGGTACTGTGCAGATCGACAGACAGCGTGGATAGGGTGGGATAGGCATATACCTGGGCGGCTTGTGGAGAAAGCCATTGGAGCCATGAATAAGGCAAGGGAATCACTTGGAAAGTGATATAAATGAGCCAGATACACCAGATCATTAATATGGGGAACGCTTTATAGAAGACAGGCGTGAGATTCTGTTTGCCTTGCAAATATTGCCATAACCAAACCAGAGACAAGCTGAAAATACCCACTTCCATCAAAGACCATGCCCAAGCATGGTTACTCCCATAAGGCAAGGGCAGCCAAACAATTAAAATTAACAGACTAATAAAAATAATATTCATTGTACATTCCGACAGATTAAGTCCATAAACCAATACCGCTGAGTTGAAATACGTTTATAATATTTATATAAGTATTGTGTAAATGGAAAACAAAGTCAAGATTGATTGTATCCCTTGCTCCTATCTTTTCAGCCAATGCCATATCGTGCCGAGGGCAACCATAAAGGATTGCCCCTACAAACAAACTGTGATTTTTCGTAGGGGCGGGTGTAGGGGCAATCCCTTGTGGTTGCCCGCCCCTACGCCAATGGCATTGATCTTTTCAGCAGAATATGGCATTTATAGCCATCGCTTATGGGATAAATGGCTGGCAGCAAGTAGGGTGCGTCCTACGCACTCCGTTCCGTTACTTCGTTTCAGTCATGGGAAACCAATACCCATGACGTTGTAAACGTTACGGACGGGGTTGCAAACCCCGTCCTGCATAGGAATTATAGTTATTTTAGGTTTTGACTTATCCTTTCTTAAATGCAATCCGTGTAGTTAATCCGTTTCGGGAAATCCGCGCAGCGAAATTCCCGAAACAACATGGTAAGCCTGAGTCGGTATCAAAAAAATCAGATTTTTTTAAAAAATCGGATTTTTAACAGGTAAGCTCTCAAAAAATGAGCGCAGAGCGTGGGAACGAGAAAAGTAGGAGTCCAAGATTTATCTTGGACGAGCCGCACTCATTAATAGCACCCTCTATCTTCCGTTTGTTTTTCTATATCAAGTAGAATTGTTCCGAGCGCGATTTTTTTTTCGGGTTCTGTCTCCTGATTAAAATAATGTCGGAGTTGTTCAACGACTACTTGTTGCCTACCTATTTGAGCGATTGCAATTTTGATCTCGACATGACGCGCCTTAGTTGTTGATGCAGCAGCAAGCCGTTTTATTATCGCTTTGATTGAGGCTTTTTCTTGCGCTAACCCTTTGTAAACTTGTTCTATATTCGGTATGTTGAGTCGATTCGTTGCAAATAAAAATAAGCGCTCATAAACCTCTTTTGGCAACTTTGAATTTTGAGCTATTCTACCTAAGGCAATTCCTGTTTCAAAGTCATTTGCTTGGATAACACCAAGCTTGTTGGGCTCCGTCGAGAATGTAATATCAGGTTTAATTTTTTCATCTAGGTAAGTGATGTCGTTAGGCGTTGAGATGCCAGCGCACCCTAGATATCCTAATCCTTCTGCAAAGGTGTGTACTCCATTGAATGTATTTCTCAACCATGGCACTCTTAGCAAAATGCGTTGTTTTTCATTGTCGCTAAGGTGCATCGTATTTCTTGCTAAAATCTTGAACGCTATTAAGGTGTCGAATTCTTCTGGGGAACGATATAATTCTTTAAATAGGAATTTTTTCACCTCATCAGGCAATTCTTTATAGGGCGCAATATTGCCTATCCATTCAATAAGACTAGGATTACCTTCAAGTCCACGATCATCGGCTTTTATAATTTTAAATACCGTCAAAATAGCCTGCAATGATAAATTTCCTTGTCGTGCCATTTCCACTAAAGTTAGGAGTGCAATCTCTTGTTCAAGGTTAAGAAGATCGCCTTGTTCTGCAACATTGATAGTTTTCAAAATATCAATTAATTTTTGTTGCGTGTCAAAATGCCCCAGTCGGCTTAATGCCACCAATTTTGGAAGTTCACACCATCTTTCTTCATCATTGGTAGCCCACCTATTATCATAAACATGTTTTATGTGTTTTTCTGGTATTGTTTGCAATAGTTTCTGAAAAGCCTTAAATTCTCCGCTAAGCCACTCAACACCAAACTTTCTAGGGCAGCAAAGTGAGTGACAACTTCATCTTATCGAAGGTTTAATAAGCTGAAATCCAAAAGATTACTTATTTTGCGGCTCACTGCCACCTTCGTTAAGGGCAACCACAAGGGATTGCCCCTACCTTCAGCCGCTTTTGTAGGGGCAATCCTTTATGGTTGCCCCTTAACGAAGGTGGCAGTGACTTTGCGGCTACAATCAATTTTTTTGAGCTGTTTTTCGGCTTCAACATCACTCGCATCACGCAGCAACCATCCTTTATCTTCATTATTCCATTTTTTGACTTCTTGCTGTAAACGATCTCGCCAAGCTTTGAACTCACGGTTTTTGTTGAGCCATTCGCGCAGTTGAGGCCATTGCTCAATCAAAATTTCATGAGCGACATCTATTACCGTTACCGATGTCACCACTAACCGAGCATCCGTCAACTTTTGAAGTGTTCTATCTATCAACTCTTTATGGTATTTCTCAGTCATTAAATCTTGTTTAGAGATTTGCTTGCGCGTGTTTTCTACACCCACTCCCAATTGTGTCACGCCTTGAAAAATCCACAGCGCCGTTGCTTTTTCGTCAGGCGATAATGATTGATAAATCTGATCCGCATAATTTTTCAACGCACCTTCGACTCCACCGATTTTATCGTATTCAGCAAGAGTAAGCCAATTGCCATTTTTACTCCGCCACAATTGTTCCAAGGCAAATTGCAACAAGGGTAATTTGCCGGGGCTCCTCTTCATGTCTTTGAGGATATGCGTAACCAAATCTCGCTCTACACCCAATCCCACTTTTTTAGCCGGTTCAATGATGGCTTGCTCCAATTCATCAGATGCCATGTCTGTGACTGTGACTTGATTCGCATCAATTTTGTGGCTGAGTTCAGCATATTTTGCCCACTTTCCGTGAAAATCGGCTCGCATCACTATCACTAAACACAGTTTATTGTTCGTTAACGCGCCTAGCAAACAATCAAAAAAGGCTTGTCGCTCCTCACAACGGGTAAATATTTCCTCAAATTGATCTATCACTAACACGACACGGGGAGCTTTAATCGCATCAATTAGCGATTTTAAACCATCAACACTATTTATTAACAGTGCCTTAATCTTTTTGAATTCTGTAGCAGAATCAATCACTGATAGCGCTGGTGGCACAAACGCCCACGCCAAATTATCAAAGGGTTTTCGGTTTTGCCATGCTGGGGACGGACAAATTTTCCATTGTTGGTTTTTTTCTTTTAATTGATGCAACAATCCCGCCCTGATAAGTGAAGATTTGCCACTGCCTGAATTTCCTAAGATGGCTAAAAAATTGCTTTTTTTGACTTTCTCTAACAATTCATCAATCAGCCTAGTGCGCCCGTAAAAATATTTCGCATCGTCATCACTAAAATATTGCAAGCCTTTATAAGGGCAAATGTCGCTATCAGGGCTGATCAATTCAAATATGGCTTCATCAGATTGAGTGCTTATCTCTAAAGGCAGATCACTATAATCGTCTTTTTTCTTTTTAGCGACTTGCTGAACCGTTATCATTATCCGACACTTTGGATAATTTCTGGCAAATTGATTGAGTTTTTCTACCAGATTCGACCGATTTTTTTTCTTGACACGAGAAAAATCGTCAAGCAGTAAAACACATTTGCCATTGACAAATTTTTTCCTAATCAAGTCCACCAAATCCTTGCTTATGACTTGCCCGTTTATCTTATACTCCTCCTTGAGTGTGGCAAATAGGGCATCTTCAAAATCCCCTGATGCTAAATGGGTACACTGGAGAAATATAGGCAGAATCGCGTTTTCCAGATCAACTTCAGCTTCTTTGAGCTTTAAGGCACTTTCTTTGCTGATTTGTCTCCCTTCATATTTGAGTAATCGCGTTTTTCCGACTTTATCCCAGCCGTAGATCACACATCGTCTGAGTTTTTCAGTGTTTTTAGCAGCCCCTTTAAAAGGCTTAGTGATTTCGTCAAAATCAACCTCTGGTGGACAATCCAGCGGTAATTCAGATCGTGGCAAATTTCCCCATCGCTTATAAACAAGATTGAGGTAATCTATGACTTCCTTGATAACATTGGCACGTAGCAAGAGAGACAATGCCATATCGTGCCGAGGGCAACCATAAAGGATTGCCCCTACAAACCGTGATTTCTCGTAGGGGCAATCCCTTGTGGTTGCCCGACACGATATGGCACGTAGCAAGAGAGAGCGATGGGCATCGTTGAGCGCATTACTGCCCTCTTCCGTATCTTGCTCTTTTGCGACAATGATATTCCAATCTTGTCGCTCAGCCGCTTGGCATTTTTGCGCTAATTCATTAATTTTTTCAAGCTGCAAAAATTTATTCACATCACAAGTGATTGCGATTTTTTGAGAAATTTTAAAATCTTGTGCCAGCATCCCGACGATAAATGCACCACAAAGTGAATTGCCTTCGAGTGCGTAGATTTCTTTTTTCTCTTTGCTGGGGGCAACCCACCAGCGGAAAACGGGCACTTTCTTGTCCAATTTTAAGAGTTCATGGCTAACATACTCGAATGCGCGGTAAATCGTCTCTTCAAAATTAGGCGCGACAGAAATATTAAACATTTTTGCCGGATGTGGATATGGTTTGCTTTGACAATCAAATTTGACTTGTTCTATAAACAGATGAGCGGCGAGCCCTTTCGCTCCGTAGCAAGCCAAGAGTACTGGTACTTTCCTCTCCGTCTGTTTGTCATGTACTTTGCCATGTTTGAGCAAATGAAAAAGTTCGAGAACAAAACCAGGCGGAAAACCGGTTTTGTTCATTAAATCTTTGATCCCCTGATCTTCAAGAGATGTGACTTGGCGTGCGTAACGAGCGATCTCAGTATGTGCGTTTAGAAAGCGCAAACGGTATTCTTTATACCAATCCGGTGGCGTGTCGCTCGTTAATTCCAAAAACCATTCTGGAAATGTAAAGTTATCAGACAAGAGATGATCAAAGTCTGATGAGCTGACAGTTTCTCTTATTGCTTTGAAAAAGTGATTGTCTTGCCTAAATCGTGTCCTAAATGGGTTTTTCTTGATCTTTAGGGGCAGATTCAATGCAAAATGGGTTGCTTCAAGATAGTTCTTGTTAGTGATGAGATCATCAAATTCACTTAAGGCAGTCATTATTATTTATCATCATCCTTAGTCAAATATTTGACGCTTAAAGAATGTTTCTCTGTCATTTGCCCATCTAAATATATATGTAAGGGTTCATCGAATTGCCATCCACCATCACGGTATTTCAATTTTTGGGAAATCACTTTTTCTGTCTCCCCATCGGTGATGATGATTGAGACATTTTCATCAGCAACGTGATAAAAGGTTTGAAAAGAGACTAGCCATGTTCCTTCATTGTCTTGATATAATTCCAAACTGTGGTTATCGTCTTCGATATTATCAGGCGATTCTGCGGTTATAGTTTCAGTTGCACAAGAAGCCAAATTTCCTTCGACTATAAAATCGTCGATAGAAAGAAACTTCTCTTTTATTTTATCCCCTAGTGCTTTTATTTTATCCCCTAATGAGGGCTGTGGAACGGATGAATATTGGCTTTCTTTTTGAAAAACCTTAAACAAAGCCTCTCTGAACGCTTCAAATTCCGCAACGGTTTTGGGATTAGCATTGGGTGGTGCGCTTTTACCCCCTAATATTTCCCAAAAAACATCAAATTCCTCATCTTGATCAAACATACTATACTCCTTTTAAAGGTAGTGCCTCAGTGTAGGCTTGAATACTCACGACAGGTTTTTAAATCAGGTTGCGCTTTGTCCGCGCTTTGCCACTGTCTCATTCTCGCAAAACACCGACTTGCCAGTTGACGGACTGCTGCTTGAGTCGTACCGAGAATCAGAGCGATTTCTTCGTTATCATACCCAAATACCATCCGCAATTTGAAAATGAGCAAGCACTGACAACAGGTTAAATTAGGAGCCTGTTTTCTCTCCCCTTGTTGCTCAAGACACTTAGCGTGTAGCTGGACAGCATCAGGTATTTGATGATTTGGGTTTTGACGACGCTTTCTCATGTGAGCCCGTGCATCTTTATTCAGTTTGTCACAGTCCATTATGCCTTGTTGGACAATCTGGGCTATTTCATTTAAGTGCTTTGGCAAATCAATACGCCAGACACAACGTTCACATGGATGTTCTCGTTCATATTGAGCGATAGCCATCTCCAAACAATCTTGCAATGTCAAATTATTCCTTTCTTGTACATTCTGATCTATCCTGTTTTGGATTTCCGTTACGATTTGTTGAGCGTTTTCATCAGGCATCTCATTCTCCTTTGGTCACGGTTTTGGAGATATTTTATGGCAACTACTAATTTAATAATGATGGTAACATAAGGTGCCGATTTTTGTGACTGTAATATTTTGGTCACAAACCTTTCTGAGTTGTAGTATTGTAGTTAATATAAGGTCAATCTTTGACGCGCTTGTCGTTTTTGACAACCTTGAAATTTGAGCGTTCTTAGCTATGAATTATTTTTTCTGCTGAATCATCCCAAGCGGCATTGATTATACTTGGTTTCGATGACAGTACATCTCTAAATCAACCGACACGCCAATGCCATTAAGTTAAGGTATTTTGGAGTCCAAGATTTATCTTGGGAGAGCCGACGCCCAAGATAAATCTTGGACTCCGAATATCACATAGGAACTTGATATGAAAATTCTTAGCAAGCGTAGGGTGCGTCCTACGCACCGTCATCGGCACCAACTTCAAGAAAGTTGACGACGCACCGTCTTTTCGCGCACCATTAATCCGATTTTTCTTTTCGGATTTCGGATTTTTTGACACCCAACTTGTGTCTTTTGATTCGCATAATGGTGCGTAGGACGCACCCTACAAAATGACATACTTGACCTAAAAAGGTGCGTAGGACGCACCCTACGCTTGCTTGGTTTCGATGACAGTACATCGTCAGCCAAGATTTATCGGGCGACGTCCAAGATAAATCTTGGACTCCTCTAAATCAACCGACACGCCAATGCCATTAAGTTAAGGTATTTTGGAGTCCAAGATTTATCTTGGGAGAGCCGA
>JSZA02000157.1 GCA_000785145.2 Candidatus Thiomargarita nelsonii | reverse complement strand
GCACCCTACAATACTCAAAAGGTGCGTAGGACGCACCCTACAATACTCAAAAGGTGCGTAGGACGCACCCTACAATACTCAAAAGGTGCGTAGGACGCACCCTACAACACCCATCAATTTTCCTCGTTCCCACGCTCTGCGTGGGAATGCCTGTTTGCACCGCTCTGCGGTGCGGGACGCGGAGCGTCCCTGAATGCATGATCTCCGCTCCGTTACTGCGTTTCCCACGCAGAGCGTGGGAACGAGATGCTGAGTCTTTAAGCTAAGCTTTTTTTGATAACTGATAACTGATAACTGAAAACTGAAAACTGTGGAGATTAGTTATGGCAAAAATTGGAGTTTTCGTTTGCCAGTGCGGCAACAACATTGCCCGTACTGTAGATACTGCCGACGTCGCTGAAACAACCGCTGAATTAAGTGGTGTTGAATTTGTGAAAGATTATAAATTCATGTGTTCAGCCCCCGGACAGGAAATGTTCAAAAATGCCATCAAAGAATATAATTTAGATGGTTGCATTGTCTCCGCCTGTAGCCCAAAAATGCACGAAGCGACTTTTAGAACAGCGGCTGAAGATGCAGGGCTGAATCCATTCAAAGTGGAAATTGCGAATATTCGTGAACAATGTTCTTGGGTGCATAATGACAAGGAAATTGGTACAGCTAAATCCAAAGACCTCACTAAGATGATGGTGGAACGCCTGAAATATAGTCGTCCTTTGGAGCGTTACCAAATGCCGGTCACTAAACGTGCCTTGATTGTTGGTGGCGGGATAGCGGGAATTCAGGCGGCTTTGGATTTGGCGAATGCCGGGATTCCGGTCTCCATTGTGGAACGTGAACCCTCTTTGGGCGGTAATATGGCTAGGCTGTCGGAAACATTTCCCACCCTAGACTGTTCGCAGTGTATTTTAACGCCCAGAATGGTCAGCGTCGCTAACCACCCACTTATAACTATCCATAGCTACGCTGAATTGGAAAAATTGGATGGTTATATTGGTAATTTCCGTGCCAGAATCCGCTTAAAAGCGAAGAGTGTGATAGAAGAAGATTGTACCGGTTGCGGCGAATGCTGGGAAAAGTGCCCATTCACGGTTGAAAGTGAATTTGAAATGGGCCTCAATAAACGCAGCGTGATTTACATCCCTTTTCCTCAGGCAGTCCCAACGGTGCCAGTGATTGACCGGGATAATTGTCCCAAATTTATTAAAGACAAATGTGGCTTATGTGCCAAAGTGTGTGGGCCACAATGTATTGATTTTACGCAACAAGATAGAATTATCGAAGAAGAATTTGGGGCTGTCATTGTGGCAACCGGTTTCAAACTGATGCCCAATGTCTATAAGGAATATGGTGGTTATCGCCCGCCACACATGACCCCGAAAAAACTGACGGCTAAAATCCGCAAAACGCTACCTCGCTCAACGGCAGGGCGGTTGGTTGATGTGATTAACGGTTTAGAGTTTGAACGCTTAGCTTCAGCATCTGGTCCGACGGGTGGAGAAATTCTTCGCCCTTCAGATGGTAAAAAACCAGAAACGGTGGTGTTTATTGCTTGTGTTGGCTCGCGGGACTGCAACAAAGGGGTTGAGTATTGTTCTAAAATTTGTTGTATGTACACCGCCAAACACACCATGCTTTATCAACATAGTGTGCCGAATGGCAAATCTTACGTCTTTTATATGGACATTCGCGCGGGTGGCAAAGGTTATGAAGAATTCATCAACCGAGCCCAAAGTGAAGGCGCAAATTATGTGCGAGGACGAGTATCTCGTTTATCCAAAAAAGGCGATAAAATTCTGGTCAAAGGTGCAGATACCTTTACGGGTCATGCCATAGACGTTGAAGCCGATATGGTGGTACTCGCAACGGCTATGGTACCGCAAGAAAATGCCATTGATGTCGCCAAAACTTTAGGGATTGGTTACGACCAACATGGCTTTTTCTCTGAGCAACACCCTAAATTAATGCCGGTTGAGTCTTCTACGGGTGGTATCTTTTTAGCGGGTGCCTGTCAGGGAGTCAAAGATATTCCAGAAACGGTGGCGCAAGCTTCAGCAGCAGCCTCCAAAGTGATGCAACTCTTTTCTCGCGAAGAATTGCTGCGTGAACCCGAAGTGGCGATAGTCGATCAGAGTAATTGCATGAATTGCTGGGATTGTGTCACAGTTTGCCCTTATAACGCGATTGAACGCGAAGAAAAAACGGATCGCCGAGGTCACTTTTTAAAATGGGCGGCAAAAGTAAACCCGGGATTATGTCAAGGCTGTGGACTTTGCAATACCGCTTGTCGCTCAAAAAGTATTGCTCTCCAAGGTTACACTGATGAACAAGTGTATGCCCAGATTACGGCTTTTGAGGGAGCTTTTGTCTAAATTGTCTGTCTGAATCAAAATTGACAGAATTTTAAAATTAACAGAATTCATACTTCAATTCTGAAAATTCTCTCGTTCCCACGCGAGGCAAAGGAATGCCTTCATGGACGCTCTGCGTCCCGCGACGCAGAGCGTCGCAACAGGCATTCCCACGCAGAGCGTGGGAACGAGGATAGCTGAGTTCAATTCTGAAAATTCTATAATTCTGTCAATTCGGATTCAGACAAAAAATATTCTGAGGGAGCATTTCTCTAAAAATGAGCAAAAAAATTACCCGCCATAATTTTGAACCCAAAATCATGGCTTTTGTCTGTAAATGGTGTACCTATTCCGGAGCCGATCTCGCTGGCACTAGCCGCATGGATTATGCGCCCAATGTACGCATGGTACGCCTTCCCTGCTCGGGACGGATTGATCCACAATTTCTGATTAAAGCCTTTGAACAAGGCGTAGACGGCGTTATCGTCTCCGGGTGTCACCCGGGCGATTGTCACTATAACGAAGGCAACTACTACGCCAGACGACGTAACCTTGCTTTCCGAGAACTCTTAGAGTTTCATGGCATAGCACTTGAACGGCTAGAATTTTCTTGGATATCGGCGGCTGAAGCCATTAAATGGACCAAGGTTATTGATGCCTTTACTGTTCGCGTTCGAGAATTAGGGCCGCATAAAGAATATGCTGAGATAAAAGACCCTTATGCCCAATTTTTGGTCCCGGAGGCGGCATGATGATAGAAGAAATCCGTAATCACGCACGTAACCTATTGGAAAATAAAGAACTTGATGTCATTATAGGTTATGGCGAAGGCAGCGATCCGACGCGGACGACGCCGGTGTTTATTCGTAAACCGGAAGAAGTTGATAGATTGATTTTTGATCCGCGTTGTATCAACTCGCTGCCGATCTATCTGAATAAACGTAAGGCTTATCCAAAAAAAGGCTGGAAACGCACCGGGATAATCGGCAAAGGCTGTGACATTCGTGCCATTACGCAACTGATTGCGGAAAATCAGCTCAGCCGTGACGAAGTGTATATTTTTGGTGTGCCTTGTCAGGGCGTGGTTTCCCACTTTAGCAAATGGGATGGCGGCTTAAATGACGACAACCGAGCGACCAAATGTGCTAAATGTGATGTCCAAGTGCCTTATGAATGTGATTTTTTTCCGGGCGAGCAGCAGAAAATTGACCGTTCTGGTCCTTATGAGGTTTCTGCCCCGCAAGTGCTGAATCTGCTGAACTTAAAAACCGATAAACGTTTTGATTTCTGGCAACAAGAATTTGATCGTTGTTTCAAATGTTATGCTTGCCGAGAGGTTTGTCCCCATTGTTCATGCAACATCTGCATTACGGATCGCACCACTCCCACTTGGATTGATCAAGCGCCCCATCTCAAGGGCGTTTTTGGTTGGCATATCACGCGGGCACTGCATCTAGTGGGACGCTGTACCGGTTGTGGAGAATGTACCCGCGCGTGTCCGGTAGACATTCAAGTCGATCTTTTCAATCAGCGGATGAAAGATATTGTGCAAAACAGTTTTGGTTATAAGTCGGGTTATTCAGAAACCGAAAAACCCCCGCTGATTACTTATATGACCGAAGATAAAGAGAATTTTATCAAGTAGGGCCTTAAAAATCGATGAAAACTGCAACAATTCAAAAAAGCGATATTGGCAAATGCCTTGATCTCCTGAAATCTCAGGATTTTAGGGTTATTGCCCCCCAACTGCGCCCCCGGCTGGAAAGCCCAGATGCCATCGATGTTTTGATGCTCACTGAAATTGATTCTGGTGAAAATCATAGAGTCGGTGAAGGCGTTTTACCTCTTAATGGTGTCAAAGAATTTCTGTTTGTTAAAGACGAACCCTTGTTTGCGTTTGAAAATAAAGGCAAAAAGGTGTCGATTACTGATGTCCATCACGACTATCCAAAAACGGTCATTTTTGGGGTACGCCCCTGTGATGCGGCCTCTGTTGGTTCACTGAATGCGGTGTTTTCTAATGCCAATGCGGGTTTTGATGATCCGTTTTTTACCAAGCGATTAGAAAATACTACGATTGTCACTTATTCTTGTACTGATGCGGATCTGAGTTGTTTTTGTACCTCTGTGGGATTAGCACCGGATAGTGATCGCGGTTCGGATCTCCATTTGACAGAAATTGCCGATGGCAAGCTGCACGTTGAACCCAAAACGCCTGCCGGTGAAGCCATCGCCCAAATTTTAGAACCCTTGTTGCAATGGCCCGGTGATCCGCAAGCACGTACTTTAGCCGGCGAAGAGGCCCGCAAAAAAGTCAGTCGCGTCCGCAACAGTCACCTGATCAAAGGCTGGTTAGATGAAGTGACGAATTTTGATGACGAGATGTGGTTTAGATTGGGTGAAAAATGTATTGGCTGCGGTGCCTGTACTTTTATGTGTCCCACTTGTCATTGTTTTGATATTGTGGACGAAACTCGCGGTGGTAAAGGATACCGGGTGAAATTCTGGGATTCTTGTCAATTTGATCACTTTACGCTCCATGCGTCTGGACACAATCCGCGTGACAGTCAATATAAACGTTATCGCAATCGTTTTTCGTGTAAATTCAAAATTTACCAAGAGAAATTTGATGCCCAAGGCTGTGTTGGCTGTGGACGTTGTATCCGCGATTGTCCAGTCAATTTAGATATTACTGAATATATGAGAGAAGTGGATCTGAAAGCGTCTTTGCCTAATGCTTTGCAGCAAGATACTGATTTTGAATAACTCATTGTTTGAATCAGGATTTTCAGAATTGAATTCGTTTCGGGAAATCCGCTTCGCTCCATTCCCGAAACAACGAATAGTTTCGGGAAATCCGCTTCGCTCCATTCCCGAAACAAATATTCTGAAAATTTTTAAATTCTGAAAATTCTGATTCAGACAAATAAGGAAATGGATAGTGAATATTTATCAGCCCCATCTAATGACGATCAACAAAGTTATCCAAGAAACCCGGGATATCAAGACCTTTCAATTAGTTTTCCAAGACGAAGCCATGCGGGAAAAATTTAGCTTTAAAGCTGGCCAATTTGCTGAATATTCCGCCTTTGGTTCCGGGGAAAGCACGTTTTGCATTGCATCCTCTCCCACCCGCAAGGATCATATTGAGTGCTGTTTCAGAAAGGTGGGCAAAAATACCGCCGGCCTGTTTTCGCTCTCTGAAGGCGATACCATGGGTTTTCGTGGTCCTTATGGCAACGTTTTTCCCTTAGAAAAACTCAAGGGCAAAAATTTAATGTTTATTGGAGGGGGGATTGCTTTACCCCCGTTGCGTTCCTTGATCTGGAACGTTTTAGACTTACGCGATCAATTTGGTGATGTTTCCATTGTTTATGGTGCCCGCAGCGTAGAAGATCTGGTTTACAAACGTGAAATTGAAGACTGGGAAAGCCGCTCAGATGTCACCCTAGTAAAAACGGTGGATCCGGGTGGCGAAACGCCGCAATGGGATGGACATGTTGGTTTTGTTCCCACCGTCTTAGAAAAAGAATTTGCGCCTCGCCCGGACAATACGATTGCGATTGTTTGTGGACCGCCTATTATGATTAAATTTACTTTTGAAGCATTGGATAGGCTAGGTTTTAAACCAGAACAAATGATTACGACTTTGGAAAATCGTATGAAATGTGGACTGGGTAAATGTGGGCGGTGTAATATTGGCTCGACTTATGTTTGTTTGGATGGGCCTGTTTTTTGGGCTAAGGAATTGGCGGAGTTGCCGCAGGAGTTTTAGTATGTAAAAAGTACTGATCACAGTTGTAGATAGGTACGTGCTTGTGCCTATCTCAATGATTTTTGATAAAAAATCTAATTTGTGGTGGGTAACAAAACCCACCCGACTATCAATTTTTTGATTTGCTTTGGATTTTGAGTTAAAATCACACAAATATTACTAGGGTACATCAAAACAATAAGAGGATAATCAAAATGTTAGCTGTTGCAGGTACCTATCAAAATGGCAAAGTGATTTTTAAAGAAAAAATCCCGTTTACTGAAAAAGTTACAGTCATAGTGACGTTTCTTGAGGAGCCTAAAAAACGGATAGCAAAAAAAATAGATATGGCTGGTTTTTCTTTTATTAAGTCAAGGGAAATTCTCAAAGATGTTAAAGGTTCATTTAGTGATGTCCTAATAGAAGAGCGAAGGAGTGCGTTATGAAAGCTTTTTTGGATACCTCAAGTTTATTGAAATTGTATCACTATGAATCAGGTACAGAAACGCTAAATGCCGCATTGTCCCAAGGTGTTGATAAAATTTATCTGTCAGAACTTGCCAGACTGGAATTTCGCTCGGCTATTTGGAAAAAGACGAGAACAGGCGAAATTGACACAGATACTGCTAATGCTGTTATTACTTGTTTCCAACAAGATAACGTCAAATTCCAATGGATTTATCTTGAAAACGATGTGATTCAATCGGCAGAAGAATTACTGATGAAATATGGACAAGAAGGTTTGCGTACTTTGGATGCGATACAATTAGCCTCAGCACTCACATTGAAAGAACAACAAGATATCCGTTTTTTTACCGCTGATCAATTGTTGAAGTCTTTTTTTAAACAAGAAGGACTCAAAGAAACTTAAAAAATCTCTGATGAAACACACTAAAAAACTTAATGGTATGAAAGGCAAAAGACTGTTCCAAAAGTTAAAACTACAAAACTTTCTCTCTTATGGCTCTCAAGGAGAAGAAATCGAATTACAATCATTGAATGTGTTGATTGGAGCCAATGGTTCTGGTAAATATAATCTTATCGAAGCCTTTGGCATTTTGAAGGCGACGCCAACTGATATTATGATTCCCATTCGGCATCAAAATTTTGATTGGCTTTGAATTTTGAGTTAAAATCACACCAAATTTTACAGGGTACAGAAAAAAATAATAAAGGGCGATTTTAAATTATTTGCACTTTTTGAACGGAAAGACATTCAAGGTATTTGGGATGTCGTGTTAGCGGCGGACTAAGACCGTGCCGTATTAGACAAAAAGGAATTTCTCCAAGTCTCGAAAGTGGTTTTACTAGATGTCAATGAACCCTTTATTAAGGAACTTCAAGATTTTCTTGAGGACTACCCCAGCGTGTTTTCAAATGCGGTGATAAATGGAATGTCCTTTCAAACTGGCTATATTATTATTTCTCCACTGAATTCTACTGAGCCAGCGTAGGACTACTTATGATGATTACGACGTTGGAGAATAGAAAATTTCGATGACATGTAAAAAACTTATCCCGATGATTCAACAACTTACTATTGAAAACTTCACAATATTTCGTTCTCTGTCTGGGCAACCCCACGCACCGTTGAATGTCATCATTGGTGAAAATGATACCGGAAAAACGCATCTGCTCAAACTGCTTTATGCCATAGTGCGTAGTTTAGAAGAATATCAGAAAAAAAGCGTTGCTTCGCCACAATTTGCAATGAATTTAGCCAAAAAGTTGCAGTGGGTATTTTTGCCACAGAAAATGGAACTTGGACATTTGGTGAGCCTTGGTACAAACCGATTAAAAGTCAACATGCAGATACAAGGAAAAGAGTTGCAATTTGAGTTTGGTAAGAAAACGAAAAGCCAAATTAAAAAATTGTCTTTTAGTTCAGAACACAAAGTCAAAGCGATTTTTTTGCCACCTAAAGAAATACTTTCCATTTTTGATGCCATCGTAGCAACTCGTGAGGATAAGGAAATTCCGGCATTTGATGATACTTACCTAGATTTAGTGCGAGATTTTCGTCAACCGGCAACAAGCGGACAGTTGCAGCATCAGGCTATATGGCATTCTTTGAGTGAAGCCACCGGTGAGAGTGAGATAGTTGTTGAAAAAGATGGTAGTATTTGGTTTGTGCGAGGCTCAGAAAAGTACAATGTTCATCAAATTGCTGAAGGAATTAGAAAGATAGCTATTTTGCACCGTTTGATGCACAACGAAATGCTAAATGAACATAGCGTGTTATTTGTAGATGAACCTGAAGTCAATTTACATCCAAAGGCGATGGTGCTATTAGCGGATTTTCTGTACCAACTGAGTGAGAGCGGTATTCAAGTCTATCTTTCAACTCACAGTTATTTTGTTTTGAAACGTTTAGAACAACTTGCCAGACGGCATGATAAAGATTTCTTATTGATAGCCCTTCGTCGTCTTGACGCGCAAAGCGTAGCGTCTTTCCACCGCTTGAAAGAGGGATTACCAGATAATCCAATCGTAGAGCAGTCAGTGGCACTTTATCAAGAGGACGTTGAGCTATATCAAAGCAAACTCAAGGATTAAATGTGGCAAAAAGGAAAGGTGTCCATGAGTAAACGAAAGAAACAAATAAGAAAACAAACAATTGAATATATTGAATCTGGTATTTCCGTTAATATGCCTGACAAGCAACATTTCCGCTTTGAAAGTTTGAAGACTTACCAAAAGCTAAGTGGGACTGGCATTAAAGAAATGGACTTTTGTTGGCTAAAAGGTGGTTTCGACACGGAGAAGACATTTGTTCTCATGGAAATCTGGAACAAAGCACCGGAACAAACCGTGATCGAAGATTTGACTGGTAAGGTGATTGATAGTCTGATGATGTTAGCAAGTTTATGGCTACCAAATGCTTATTTGTGTAAGGATGTTCCCGGCGCTTTTCATACACCTCCTAATTCAATAGAACTATTTATCATAATGAGAGGGGACATCAATGTACATGACAATGCACATCATCTGGTTGCTTTGAAAGATATACTGAATAGTAAACTGAAAAGTCGGTTACGTCTTTTTAAGATTGAAGAAGTTATGGTACTTGATAATAACAACCGTACTGTTATTAAAAAACTGGGGCTTGAAGCATATCTTCCTGAATAGGTGAACCGACGTTGTTGAGCAGTTGTTGGGCGAAAATCGGGACGTTTTTTCTTCACACAGAAAGTGTGAATGCAACAATTCTAATTGTCTCTCCGCTCGTCCAAGATAAATCTTGGACTCCTTTCATATTATAATTTAAGCTTGTATTTTTTTACACAAGTCTGATAACATCAGATTTTTTCGTTTTGTGATTTTCAGGTTTGCCGCCCTGACTTATTTCCTTGATTTTTTTCCGTTGGGATATTTATCCCAATGACTGATTCAACAGGGCTCCCCTCAATTTTTGCGTTGTCTAATCTGTGTACCATTGAAATCATGAGTAATGGTTGTTATATTTGACATGTTGGTTTCCTAATTAAAGGTTAAATTAACACGGCAACTTTCGGAGTGACTTGTAATCAATCACCGAAAGTTACCAATATTTTTTAAAATGAGGGTGATTTCCTTTAGTGGTGTTTAGGAAATCGCTCTCGCCATCACTGCCGCCCTTTCCATAAAGTCCCTGAGCACAGGGCAGGATTTCATTGTAGCCCGCATAACATTATCGTATTCAACCCAGCGGTTCAAACGCTGCCCCGTTACAGGTGAAACGTACTTCTTATCGCAATAATCGCCAATCAACTCGCTCAATTCACGCTCATCCAAAATATTTTGGACCCGTTGTTCAATCCAGTCATTTTCAAAATCTTGCCAAGCAACAGAAAATTCATGTTGAAAGTCGCGTTCATAATGAGCCAAAGGGCTGACTTGAGAGCGTGCAAATGTGTAGATAGACACAGTTTTTTTCTCCTAGTTGTGTTAAAGAACAATAACGGTATCTCGTACCGTGGCGACCATTATATCGGTTTATATTTTAAAGTCAACACCTATCATTAAACTCGTTATGCAAAAAAATAGGTATGAATTTGTATTATTATAATAAGATAATCAAAATTCAACACCTATGTATCATTTATACTAATGTTTTTTTATATTGCAATAAATCTTCATAATGAATTAACCGCCCTTTGTTATCCTTGGTTTTTTTTGATGCAATACTACCTCGCTTAGCCAAAGAATGGATGTGCTGTACTGTATATCCTATTCTTTTGGCGGCTTCGCTGACAGGGATATAGATAGTATCGCCTTTGATTTTTAGTCCACCCTTACCATGCCTTTGTTTGGCAACCCGCGTGTTCAAATGATTTTGTAGACTAGAAATATTTACCCAAGAATGGCCTCCCTTGCCGCGCTTTTGTGATAATTCTCCGGTAATAATCCCATCGCCTAACAATTTATAAAGCCGCGCCTTCGACAACCCAAACCGCTCCGAAGCCTCACGAATACTAAGCTTTTCCATAATTGCCTCCGTAAATGTCAATGTATATTATAAATTATAGCGTGTTATATTGTCAAAAAAAAAGCCCAAGATTACAAACGGAGCTTTTGGATTAATAGCGTATGTAGGGTGGGTTTAGCTTCGCTGACCAGAGGTTCGCGTTGCTATATTTTTTTTTTAAATAGGATTTTTTTTTGATGTAAATAGCTTGTATTCTTTTACATAAGTCTGATAACATCATATTTTTTCGTTTTGTAATAGTCAAAAACTATTAGGGCTATTTCACTTTTTATCTTTATAATCATATTTTTAATATTTATTATACATTTTAAGTAGGTACACATAAATCTTTTAACATTTTTTGACGGCGTTTCGGGAAATCCGCGCAGCGAAATTCCCGAAACAACTGAAATATTTATTATACATTTTATATGTTTTTTTTATAGGGGTTATTGATGACTGACAAATTGGTCAATCTCACTATTAACGGAAAACCAATCTCCGCACCGCCATCGCTTTCTGCGATTCAAGCCTTATGGCACGCTGGCTACACAAGAGTAGAAGGGATTGGTTGTCTCGAAGGGGTTTGCGGCTCTTGCCGTATTATGGTGCGTCGGGCGAATCGCAAAGAAGTTACAATGCAATTAGGCTGCCAAACCTTTGTTGAGGAAGGTATGCAGATTATTTTTATGGCTTTTCCTAACCCGACACATCATTCTTATCAACTCACCGATATTAAAAATTCATGGGATGTTCAGGGGCAATTTCATCATATTTTTCCTGAAGCCAGTCTTTGCAGAAGCTGCGGCGGTTGTACGCAATCTTGTCCTAAAGGTATTCCTGTACAACGCGGTGTTGAACTGGCGGCTAAAGGCAAGTTTAAAGAATCCGGAGATTTGTTTATTGAATGTGTGATGTGTAACTTGTGCATGACGGGTTGCCCTGAACAGATTGCACCCAATCATGTTGGATTATTTTGCCGTCGAGTAGAGGCTTATTTCCATATACGTCCTTCCAACTTGATTAGCCGTTTAGAAGAATTACGTCAAGGCGAATTGCAAGTTGTATTATAATAGAATAGATAGGGGAAAGGAAACGATGGGCATACCTTATGATGAAGCGTTGAAAAGCTATCAGCAGGACAAAGAACATACGCTGCCGGAAATGAATGAATTGTTGGGTAATTATCATCCTGATTATTACCAAGATTCAGTGGTTGAATTACAAATTGGGGCCAATCGCGGTGATCCTTGTCATTCTCAATTGGCTGAAATGTTACATGCGGATGCTCGCATTGATGAAGCCGATTTAGCTGGCACTTCGATTACTGAAACTAATATATTAGTCATTGGGGGTGGCGGTGCCGGTTGTGCGGCGGCGCTGACGGCGGCTAGAAATGGGGCTAAAGTGATTTTGGCCACTAAGTTACGCTTGGGTGATAGCAATACGGTGATGGCTGAGGGGGGCATACAAGCGTCTATTGAGCCCGACGATACGCCACAGGCACACTATAATGATACTTTGAAAGCGGGTCATAATAAAGCGAACAAAAAATTAGTCGCCACTATGGTCATGGAAGCCCCAGATGTGATCCGCTGGTTAATCCAAGAAGGTATGCAGTTTGATCAGAATGAATTTGGTGATTTATTAACTCGCCGTCCCGGTGGCGCTTCTGCTGATCGTATTGTTTATTATCGAGATTACACGGGCTTAGAAATGATGCGCGTTTTGCGCGAGGCTGTGTATAACACTAATATCGAGGTGTGGGATCACAGTCCGGTTGTTGAATTGCTTTCCAGTGAAACGGGACATTGTGCGGGCGCGGTGGTTTATTCTTTGGAAAAACACGCCTATAAAATAATTAAAGCCCAAGCAGTTATTCTCGCCACTGGGGGGATTGGGCGTATGCACATCAATGGTTTTCCGACAACTAATCATTTTGGTGCCACAGGTGACGGTTTAGTGTTGGCTTATCGTTTGGGAGCAAAATTGCGAGATTTGGATTCTTTTCAGTATCATCCGACGAGTCTTGCCTATCCCAGTAAGATTGCGGGTTCTTTAATCACGGAAGGGGTGCGCTCCGCTGGTGTTCAATTATTGAATGGTGTCGGAGAACGTTTTGTTGATGAATTAAAACCGCGTGATTATATTTCTGCGGCTATTCTCCGCGAATGTGCTGAGGGGCGGGGAGTTCAGGTTGATGAAAAGACGGTGGGTGTGTGGTTGGATACGCCGAATCTTGAGCTGCGTAAACCGGGTTTGATGAAGGAGCGTTTTCCCAAGCTGTTTCATCTTGCTAAACAGGGTAAGATTGATCCCACTAAAATTCCCTTGCTCGTTTATCCGGCACTGCATTATCAAAATGGGGGCGTGGTGATTGATGAGAATGGTCAAACGACTGTCCCTGATTTGTATTGTGTGGGTGAAGTCAGTGGGGGCATACATGGTAGAAACCGTATTATGGGTAATGCGTTGCTGGAAATTATCTGTTTTGGACGGCGGGCGGGTGCTCTGGCGGCACAAAATATTATTGCACATGGGCATAAAAAAAGTGGTATTGAACATTTGAGCAAATTGCGTCGAGATTTAAGCCGTGCTAATTTGCCGATGGATGTGAAAAGTCCGATGTTGTTTCCGGCTTGTGCTAATTTTGAACTTTAGACAGAAAATTATGGAACATTTAAATCAAGTTCTTTTACACGAAAATAGTAGAGTCGGGCCAGATTTAGAGGCTTGGCTTGCACACGGGGGCGGCGCCGGTTTAGAAATCGCTTTACAAGAGCCAGCCGCCCTCATTCCCCTGATAAAAGAGTCAGGATTAAGAGGATTAGGGGGCAGTGGTTTTCCTACCCACCGTAAGTGGACGGCTGTTGCAGAAAAAAAGCATAGCAAAGAAAAGTATTTGATTTGCAATGGTAATGAAGATGAGCCTGGGACTTTTAAGGATCGTATCTTATTAGAGGAAACTCCCCATCAAGTGATTGAGGGGGCGATGATTGCTGCTTTGGCGACTGGCATTAATCGCATTGTTTTTTATATTAATCCTGATATAGAAGATGCTATAGCGAATATGCAAAGCAGTGTGGCTCAGTGGGAAGGCTCCGATTTTTATTTGAAAGTATCGGATCAAATCCAACAACCGTTGGATTTTTCTATTTTACGGTCATCTGGACACTATATCGGTGGAGAGGAAACCGCCGCGATTGAGTCAGTGGAAAAGAAATTTCCTTTTCCTCGCCGCAAGCCACCCTTTCCGGCTGAGAATGGTGTTCATGGTTGTCCCACTCTGATTGATAATATCGAAACTCTGTCTAATGTGTCCCATATTGTGAAAAATGGGGCGAAATGGTATCAAGATTTGGGCATTGGTAATGCTTGTGGTACTAAGATTTATTCTTTAAGTGGGGACATTTTATCGCCGGGGGTTTATGAATTGCCGATGGGGACTAGTTTGTCTGATCTGATTAATATTTATGGCGGTGGGATGTTGGTGAATAAAAAACTCAAGGCGGTTTTCACGGGTGGACCTTCTAATACGCTGCTCACGCCTAAAGATTTGGATGTTCCTTTGGATTTTGATTCGGTAGCGGCACGCCGTTCTAGTCTCGGTACGGGGGCGATGATTGTTGTTTCTGAAGGTACGGGTATTGTGAAGCGGGTGGCAGAATATGTGAGTTTTTTTGCTCATTCTTCTTGTGGACAATGTCCTCCGTGCAAAACGGGCACTTATTATATTGCGATGCTGTTGAATAAGATTGATATGGGGCAAGGACGTAGAGCGGATTTAGAGGCTTTGATTAATCTTTGTGAAATTTTGCCAGGGAGTGGACGTTGCGCTTTAATTAATGGTGCGGTTAAGGTGTTGGAGAGTTCGTTGTATCATTTTATGGGGGAATATGAACATTCTTTGAAAGATTGAGAAGGTTTGCAAACCGGCTAGGTGATCGTTCTCCTTGCGCTCCAAGACTAACCATTTTTGAGGACTTGGAGTGCAAGTGCCAAAAGTCGTGATCTCACACTCGCCAATTAAGCGAACAAAACGGTTATTTCGGTGCCTAACCATCTCGGCATTGCCAGTTAAGGCTTGACTTAAATTTTTTAGTAGTATAAATTGGAAACCCTTATTCCGTCAATTCCTGTACTACCATCAAAAAGGAGAAAAAAAATATGCGAGAATTTTCATCTTATGGATCAATTGATCGAGATATACATTATTACGCACCCCGAAAAAAATTGATAGAAGGCGCACTTCAACAAGTGTTAGGAAAGAATCCAGACAAAGGCGGACATTACATCACAATCTGGGCACCTCGTCAAACCGGCAAATCATGGGTAATGCAAGAAGTTGTCTCAAGAATAGAGCAAGACGAACAATTTGATGTCGTCTATCTCAGCTTGCAATTTCTTTATGAAGAAAACGATGCCGATACAGTGGCTCAACTCATTGCCCGTAAATTGATCAAAAAGTTGAATTTAGGGAACTTAACTATAAACTCATTAAAGGACTTTGAACATTTGTTTGAACAAGGAACCCTCACAAAGCCATTAATATTGGTTTTAGACGAATTTGATGCCCTTGATCAGACAGTAATTGCCAAGCTAGTCGCCATTTTTCGTCACATTTACATGACATGCCGAAGCCAGACAAACAAAACGTATGCTGAAAAAGACTATTTATTACATAGCCTAGCATTGATCGGAGTACGTGCCGTCTTAGGAGTAGAAAATACCAAAGGCTCACCGTTCAACGTCCAACGCAGCGTACATATTCCGAATCTGACACCCGACGAAGTAGATTACCTATTTGACTGGTATCAACGAGAACAAAATCAAAAAATGAACGTCGCAAGCGCAGGATCTTCGTTTGAGCCCGAAGTTATAGAACGGATATGGTATGACTTCAAAGGGCAACCGGGGCTCACCTGCTGGATTGGAGAATTGTTGACAGAAACATATAATCAAGTCACCTCACAACCCATTACGATGAAGCTTTTTGAAGGTGTTTATGCAGCAGCCCTAAATTTATTGCCCAATAACAATATCCTGAACATCATCAGTAAGGCTAAACAAGAGCCTTACAAATCCTTTGTTTTGGACTTATTCCAAACTGAAAAAAAGGTAAAATTTACCTACCATGACTCCATTATCAATTTTCTCTATATGAATGGAGTCGTTGAACCTGAGCAAGTCAGCTTGAGAGAAAATTATGTAAAATTTCCTAGTCCATACATACAAAAGCAAATGTTCAATTATTTTGCCAGAGAATTGTATCCTGAAATGGACGGGTTATACTCACCCTTTGAAGATTTGTCGGATACCATTACTGATAATAGTATAGATATCCAACGATTGATACAACGATATGAAAAGTATTTGCAAGCCAATCGAGAGATGGTGCTAAAAGATGTGCCACGCCGTAAAAATGATCTACGAGTGTTTGAAGCAATATTTCATTTTCATTTTTATGTCTATTTAGACAGTTTTTTTCGTGGATATGATGTACGAGTTATACCTGAGTTTCCGACAGGTAATGGTAAGATTGACTTATTGCTCCATTATGCGGGACAATTATTTGGGTTAGAATTAAAAAGTTTTGCCAATCAACGGAGCTATCGTGAAGCCCTAAAGCAGGCTGCTGATTATGGGAAAGAGCTAAGTGTGGCTACGATTTGGCTGGTTTTATTTGTAGAATCTGTTGAGGAAAAAAATCGTCAAGAGTATGAAATGGATTATACAGACGAAGAAACTGGCGTTGTAGTACATCCACTGTTTGTGCAGACTGGAAGTTTAAGCCCATGAGTACATGAATCCGTGCTTTGAACAATCTCACACTCGCCAATTAAGCGATCAAAACGCTAAAAATGTTCCCTCACCAAATGTTCGACTAGCTCCTGAAAAAAATCGGATTTCTAAAGTATAAACCTTCAGCCATAAAGGTGGCGAAAGTCGGGACAATTCCTCAAAAAGTGTACGATTATTAGAAATCATATGACGGGCAAATGTTTCACCATCAAGCGCTACATCTGCTGTTGGGTTTTCATTAGCTAATTTGTATTTATGGAGATAGGTTTGCACCAAACGGACAAACATTTGTTCTAAACTTTGCTTAGAAATCCCATAAGTTTGGATTTGGTGCGCTAATATTTCTGGTAATTCAATGGTCAAAGTTGCCATAATAGGTTATTTACCTAGTACATCGTCAAGGTTGTTTTTATGGGTAATGTAGGGTGCGTCCTACGCACCCTGACGCGACAAAGGTGCGTAGGACGCACCCTACAACACAATGCCATTAAGTTAAGCCCAAAGACGTTCTTTTGTAGGGTGGGCTGTAGGGGCAATCCCTTGTGGTTGCCCTTTTTGCCCACCTGTCGGG
>JSZA02000135.1 GCA_000785145.2 Candidatus Thiomargarita nelsonii | reverse complement strand
ATATATTAATCAGGTGGATACGCTCCGCTTAATCCACCCTACATGTATGGAATTTGGCTTAACTTAATGGCATTGACCCTCTGGTGTCGGTTTAAGAAAAAGTATCTCAGCCTGTTGGGTAACGGCTGCCATATAGAAATTGTTGGCAAAATAGATTTCGTCGGCAAAAACGATTTTTTGGCTATCATATTCAAAACAAAATGAAATTTGCTCCCCTTGTGGGGTAATGTTAATGGCTGCAAAATCATAAAGGGCGAGAGCCTGACTGGAAAAGGTGAAAATAAACAAAAAAATGAATTGTCTCATTGCAAAAGTCCTTATTCTTATGTTTAAGGAGTCCAAGATTTATCTTGGATGACGTCCAAAGCTAAAGCTTTGGACTCCAAAATAGGATCATAAATCAATCGTCAAAAAATGGCCACAAAAAAATCATATTTCTTGAAGAAGCTGACTTCGTTTAGCTTCGCTGACCAGAGGAGCGGGAAATCCGCGGAGCGAAATTCCCGATACAACAAAATAGCATTAACCATACAATTTATAGATAAATCTTCATGCCAAAAATCTTCGACAGGTTGGCAACATTTGGACACTTATATTGATAATTGGCTCGGCGGTGAAGGAAACTGTTGCCGCTTATTAATTGGTATTTCTGTGGCAAAACCCGAAACCATACCCATAGATAATCAAACCGCGCTCCAGTTTAAGAAAAAACTCGCCGCCGAATTTAGAGAACAATTAGCGCAAAGTATTCCAAGCAATCGGGAAGAAGCCACTTTGCGCCGCTTAGCACAACAGCTCCGTGATAAAAAAGTCATTATTAAACTCTTTTTAAAATCTCCCCTCCATGCCAAACTTTATCTCCTGTTTCGTGACGATAAATTTAGTCCAGTGATCGGCTACTTAGGCAGTAGTAATCTCAGTTATGCCGGATTATCGGGACAAGGTGAACTCAATGTTGATGTGTTAGAAGGGGATGCTTGTCAAAAACTGGCGGATTGGTTTGAAGCTCGCTGGCAAGATCGCTGGTGTTTGGATATTTCAGCACAACTGTTTGAAATCATAGAACAAAGTTTGGCGAGAGAAGAATTAATTCCCCCTTATTATATTTATCTTAAAATGGCTTATCATCTCTCTCAAGAAGCCAGAGCCGGATTAAATGAATTTACCGTTCCGCGTGAATTTGGTAACAAACTTTTTGATTATCAAGCAGCGGCAGTGCGATTAGCGGCGCGACACTTAAACCAGCGCGGTGGCGTATTAATTGGAGATGTCGTCGGATTAGGCAAAACCTTGATGGCAACCGCCTTAGCCAAAATATTTGAAAATGTTTATCGGCTCGAAACCTTGATTATTTGTCCTAAAAATCTGGTGGAGATGTGGAAAAATGGTTATTGTGATAAATATCTCAAAATGGCAACCGTGTTGTCAGTCACAATGGTAAAAAAATTAGCCGATTTAAAACGCTATCATCTAGTGATTATTGATGAAAGCCATAATTTACGCAATCGAGACGGGCAACGTTATAAAGCTATTCGAGACTATATTGACAGAAATGATTGCAAAGTCGTATTACTTTCTGCCACGCCTTATAATAAAACTTATCTTGATTTAGCCAATCAACTACGCCTATTTATTCCAGAAGATAAAAAACTCAGTGTTAGCCCAGAAAAATTGATTGCCGAAACTGGCGGCATGAAAGTTTTCGCCACTAAGCATCAATGTGATGTCCATTCTTTAGCCGCTTATGAAAAAAGCGAATATCCCGAAGATTGGCGTAAATTAATGCGATTATATATGGTGCGTCGTACTCGTAGCTTTATTCAGGAAAATTATGCCCAAACCGATCAAGGGCAAAAATATTTGCTGCTAGACAATGGACAACGTGCCTATTTTCCCAGCCGTTTACCTAAAACAGCTAGTTTCAAGATAAATAATCAATATGCCAGATTGTATTCCGAGACAGTGGTGAACATAATTACTGCCCTCAATTTACCCCGTTATGGTTTAGGGCAATATCTCATCTCATCTCCAAAGTTTCCAAAAAAGAACAACAAATCGCTAAAGATTTATCACGAGGTGGCAAACGCTTAATCGGCTTTTGTCGGACTAACTTATTTAAGCGATTAGAAAGTAGCGGCGAAGTTTTTATCTTATCGCTTGAACGATTGATTTTGCGTAACAGTATTTATTTGTACGCTCTCCAAAATGGCAAAGATATTCCGATTGGTACTCAAGACTTATTATATTTTGATAGCCGTTTCAACGATGATGATGCGTTATTCCGGCTTTACCGCCGGTGGTTTATTCCACTAAAGAAGTCCAAAATAAATTTTGGATGAGGGGCGTATTAGTTTATATCAATGCCATTAAGTTAAGCATAAATGCGTTTTTTTTGTAGGGTGGGTAGAGTGGAGCGAAACCCACCAACTCGTTGAAATTTTTAACAATGGTGGGTTTCGCTCTCGCTCTACCCACCCTACAAAAAAACCTTAACTTAATGGCATTGATTAGTTTATATGGATACGCCGGATGGTAATGATGCGATGGTGTGGCTAGATGAAAAAGGCGAAATTATCAGCGAATCATTGGACGATATTTTTAAAGTGGCGGCTTGTAATCCTGACACGCCAGCCTTAGAACGTAGCGACTCACATCATGCAATTGTCCAGCGATGTGTTGAGCGGTGGATTAGGGAGAAAAAATGGGGTACGTTATCGTACCTATATCCAATTAAAAGACTATGCCAAAACACGCGGCACTGAGCCTGATCTAGAAAAAGCGATTGATGCCATTTATAAAAATCCGCTGCGTGAATCTGCTGTTGATATGTTAAACTTTCAATTGCGGCGTCAGGTGTCGGATGAGACTTTAGCGGCTACAGTGCTAAACTTATATCGTGATGATAGTAGGCTGGAATAACCATACTCAACATCATCATATTGCGCTTGATGATAACACCTTTACCCTGTCAAGCATTGCTGAAAAACACGGCGTGCAAATTTTAATTTGCACTCAGATACCTGATTATCTCACCCGCAAACAGATTGAAAAAAAAGTCACCGAACTCGTTTATGAGCATCTAATTATCTTCACAGATGAGGCACAAACTAGACAAATTTGGCAATGGATTGCCCGTACACCGCATAAACCCACAGCTTATCGTGAATATACTTATCACAC
Organism: Candidatus Thiomargarita nelsonii; assembly: GCA_000785145.2. Classification (GTDB taxonomy): domain Bacteria; phylum Pseudomonadota; class Gammaproteobacteria; order Beggiatoales; family Beggiatoaceae; genus Thiomargarita; species Thiomargarita nelsonii_B. The sequence goes on along the minus strand of JSZA02000135.1, from coordinate 13,774 downwards.
TGGGCAAACTGGTGACGCTTTAATCCAAAAATTAGCGCAAATTGCCTTTACTTTAGATGAAGAAGAGGCACTCACGTTCACCACTGTCACCAAAAAGCTTAAAGATACTTTTGATATAAAGGATTGCCCCTACACCCGCCCCTACACCCGCCCCTACGCCAATGGCATTGACTTGTGGATCGGGGGCATTTTTGTTTGCAGCTTTGGATATTTTGGAGCCATTGTATGAGGCAATTTGTACTGATAGAATGAGTCTTGTTCAAGAACAATTGAAGCGAAACGTAAGCCTTTGGATTTCAACATATTGTATTAGACCTGCCAAACTGTTTTTTGGAGTCGATCAACGCCTTGCCATTTATTTACTGCAACATGATAAACAAGAGACAATTCATACTTCATGTTATCACCGCTGGTATGAGGAATATCGTCAATATTTATTGAATCTAGTTGAATATGTCGATATTAGTGAAATAAAAATTTCCAATTCTTTACCTAAACTTCAATCGGTTTTAGAACGCAAACTATGGAATAATTTCAAAAAATATTCCAAATTAAATGAACAATTGATAGGTGATAAAATAGTTTATTTTCACAATGCGCCTCGTTATTGGATTCGCGCCATGAATTTTGTCCCTTACTTTTGGAATGAACGTGATGGCGAGCAAATTTCTAGTCATGTCAAAAAATTATTTTTGAAAAATGAACCGGATGTTGTGGTGGCAATACTTAATAGTTCATTGTTTTATTGGTGGTTTATCATTTTGTCAAATTGTCGTGATTTAATTTGACGAGAAATTGAAAATTTTCCTATTGGCTTAATGTCGGAAAGGACTGGTAAAGTCGTTTATGACGAGTTTTACCCGCGTTTTTCCAAACCGATCATAGACGAAATAGATCGCGTTCTAGCCCAACACTACGGCTTTAGCGACGAAGAGTTAGATTTTATCATTAACTATGATATTAAATATCGGATGGGAAAAGAGTAATATGATTACAAACGACAAACAAATTGAAATATGCCTTGAACAGATTTGTGAACAAGGTTGCCGAGCAGTCAACAAAATCATTCAACAACTTGAACAAGGCAAAGTGATTGAAGTTGTTTGGCATCTCAGTGCCTTACAGCGAGCGATACTATTAGATGAATTGAAAAGTGTTATGGCAGTTTATGCAAAAACGGGCTCATGTGAGTTATCGGCTTGACAAATATTTTTAAAATATGCAATATGGCAAAAAAAAAACATTGCATCCCCTAACTTTGGACGAGATAAACCATGAAATTTTTGTATGATTTTTTTCCCATATTATTATTTTTTATCGCCTATAAAATGTATGACATTTATATAGCAACAGCCGTGATTATCGTCGCCTCGGTTGCACAAGTCAGTTTTTTTTGGCTAAAACACCGCCGTGTTGAAAAGATGCACGTTATTACATTAGTGATGGTGCTGATATTGGGGGGTGCCACAATATACTTTCAAAATGCCACATTTATTTACTGGAAACCAACCGTCGTCAATTGGCTGTTTGCAGTAGCGTTTTTGGCGAGTCAATTTATTGGGGACAAAAATTTGCTACAACGGATGTTGGAAAAACAAGTGACTCTCACCTCACAACACGTTTGGACGCACCTGAATTTTGCATGGATAGGCTTTTTTATTACGATAGGTGTGATTAATTTGTATGTTGCCTTTAATTTTGACGAAAATACTTGGGTTAATTTCAAATTATTTGGTATGATGGGCTTAACAATCCTCTTTGTGGTTGGGCAAAGCTTTTATTTGATGCGATATATTGATGAAAATGCGGAGACTGAAAAATCATAATCCCCTTTAATACAGACGAAATGAGCCTGTTTTTTACAGCGATCAAATTTGCAGCCGTTAAACACCGCGAACAGCGGCGCAAAGATGCTAAAGCAACCCCCTATATTAATCAGTGCGACTCGTTTGGCCTAATTCCCCAGGGAAAACAAAGCCTTAATGTAAAATTTCTTATATGGTGTGAATGGATTCGCCTCGTGAGGCAGCCACGAGAAAGCAGAGGCCGGCGGGAGTATTCGCCAGTGCAAGGGTTCAAAGCCTCAAAAGGGCAAGCGTTATGGATACTGGATATATTTTTAAGGTCGGTAAATAGGAAACCCCTTGGGGTTAAATGGTTTTTAGGTATATAGGTCGTGATTAACCTATATGCGTTGTTCGATACACATCCGATTAATGAATATAACCTAAGTCCACAGGTAAACATATAAGAGAAACGAGTAAAAACGATGGAAGGTTGTCACTTGCAGGAGTGCAAGAGGAGTGTGCAAACATTTAGCGACAGCATCGGGTAGGATAGAGTGGTAAGCCAATGCCGATAGAAATTGTCCAAATGGAAAATCGGATATGCTAATTCACTCTCGGAATAATTGTGTTATAAATTCAATCGAACAAATGTCGGGCTAGTACAGCCGGCTAATAATTGATAAGGCTAACTTAAATTATGGATATACTTTGGCAATACCCGAACCCTGAATGGGTTCCCGTATCTCATTGTGACAAACCGAGATACGAAAGTATCGAAATTTGGGGCAAAGTGCGTCAACTTGTGTTCAATTTGCAAAAGCGAATTTATAAAGCTCTGCTTTTACGAAATCTGGTCGGTACAGAAAGGCAAAAAGCTTAATGTACTTATTGCAAAACTCGTATTATGCGACGTTATTAGCAGTGCGGACGGTAACAACCGAGAACAAAGGAAAACGCACCGCAGGAGTAGATAGAGTTAAAGCCAATACGCCTAAAAGAAAGATGGCTTTAGTTAAAGACGTGCTAGATACAATCCAAAATGGGTGGGACATATACAGACCAATGCCGGCTAAGCGTATTTACATCCCAAAAGCAAACGGGAAACTTAGACCATTAGGCATACCCACCATTAAGGATCAATGCCACCTTCGTTAAGGTATTCAGGAGTCCAAACTTTAGTTTGGGAGAGCCGACGCCCAAGATAAATCTTGGACTCCTAATACCACGATTGCGGGCATTTATCCTTAACGAAGGTGGCATTGACCATTAAGGATAGGGCAATGCAAGCAGTCACCAAAATTGCACTTGAACCATATTATGAGGCGAAGTTTGAATCTTGCAGTTATGGATTCAGACCAGCTATGGGATGTCACGATGCAATCAATAAAATTGCAGAAAAACTTCTCAAAAAGCAGAAATGGGTGCTAGACGCAGATATTAAGGGCTGTTTTGACAACATTGACCATAAATTCCTAGCAACGCAACTTTTGCCTCTGCAACATTGGAGACCGATTGTGAAACGGTGGCTAAAGGCTGGTTATATGGAGAAATCCGACTATAACCAGACCAACATGGGAACGCCTCAAGGCGGGACTATATCGCCATTACTAGCTAACATAGCACTAGACCAAATGGAAACCGACCTAATTGAACACTTACGTGGAATAAAAGGCTGGAAAAGTAAAATCGGCTCAACAACCGTCAGCACAATAACCAAAATAAAAAAGACGAAGAAATCCCGTAAGGTATCGAAAGATGCCCAAGATACACAAAAGGGAATAGAGAAGTCTTATAAAGTAAGATACCACCTGAAGCTAGACCTAATCAGGTATGCTGACGATTTTGTTGTGCTCCACGAGGATAAAGAGGTTATTGAGGAATCCAAAATATTTATAGGCAAATGGCTCGAAATTAGAGGTTTAACTTTATCTGAAGAAAAAACCAAGATTGTTCACTCAACTGGGGGTTTTGATTTTCTAGGTCATCATATTCGACATTATGAAAATCGAATTAAAGGTACCTATAAGTTAAAGTTGTTAAATGGTACTCCCACTGAACAACGACGGGCTAAAGCAACGCATGTATTGCGAGTTGAACCAACTAAAGAAAAGATAAAAGGTCATTATAGAGATATAAGTGATACTATTTGGAAGTTAAAAGCAGCAACTCCCATGCAATTAATTGCAATACTACAACCCAAAATATCGGGCTGGGCTAACTACTATAAAACAGTGCATTCAAACGAGGCACTCAGCAAACTCGACCACTTATTGTGGAAAAGATTATATCAATGGGCGCAACGTAGGCACCCAAAGAAAGGAAAACGCTGGGTGGCAAATAAGTACTTTGCAACTGTCAATGGTAGAAAATGGACTTTTGCTCAAATAGTGGGCAAAGGTAAAGACAGAAAAATCGTCAAATATCTCAAGGGATATTCCAAGCACAAAGAAAAAACGGGGAGTTATGCAAGAGTTGGTTACGATAGGTCATATTACGACGGCGACACAGCCTATTGGGCGGAACGGCTTTCCAAAGGCTATGGCAACATCACGCCGTCAAAAGCGAAAATGCTAAAAAGACAAGATGGGATTTGTCCGGTATGCAGATGTAGGTTTACAAATATAGACCTACCGGAGGCACATCACATACACCCCCGCCATTCAGGAGGTGAGGACACTTACTTGAACCTAGTATTGGTTCACCTACACTGTCACGACAAAATCCATAGAGAAAACAAGGGTATCAAAGGCAAAAAGGTTAGCCAGACTAGCCCAGAATTACAAGGGTTATTAAACAATGGTATGGCTCCTGCTTGTCAAGCAGAAGGTCTGAAACCGCCCACGAGTACCAATACGGTGCTTAGTCTCGGAGGAGGCGCAGGAAGAATAATTACACCTGCTTCAGACATTAAACCACCTACTGATACCTCTACTGTACTCAGGACCGGAAAAGGCGCAGGAATAATAACACCTGCATCGGACGATAACAAGTAAACTTGAAGTCGTTTAAGTAGTTAGGAGATTTACTATAAAGTTCTTGGAGTAAATTGACTCAGGGGATGTCCCCTCAATTAATGAGAGAAGTTATTGATATACATTCTACTTAGCAAAATGGATTACGCTAATCCGAGGAGCCGGATGAGTTTGAAAATCTCAAGTCCGGTTTTGCAGACTGGCTTGTTGGGGTGTTCTTCAAACTCTCGCCTACATGGGATATAAGGGAAGTGACTCAACTCGCCAAGTTCAACTCCTATTGAAGTGGCAGACACCTTATGGCAAATAGGCAAGGTGCGTGATATGGTGACGATAGTCGGGGCACTGTTACATGATACGCTAGAAGATACCGATACAACGCCCGAAGAAATTAAAAATTTGTTTGGTGCTGAAGTCTTGGCTGTCGTGAGCGAGGTGACGGATGACAAACGCTTGCCTAAACAGCAACGCAAATTAAAGCAAATTGAACATGCACCGCACATATCAACACGCGCTAAACAACTTAAACTGGCGGATAAAATTTGTAATGTCTACGACATTGCCCATTCACCCCCAAAAAATTGGTCATTGAAACGCCGCCAAGAATACTTAAATTGGAGTGAACAAGTGGTAGCGGGTTTACGGGGAGTAAATCCTCTCCTCGATGCACATTACGATGCAACATTAAAGGAGTCCAAGATTTATCTTGGAGAGACAAGACAATAATTATGCTCTATGCCATTATCAGTGAAGACGTTCCAAATAGTTTAGAAACGCGCCTCAAAACTCGTCCTGCCCACTTAAAGCGTTTAGAAACGCTAAAAGCCGAAGGTCGTTTAATATTAGCAGGACCCCATCCTGCCATTGATGTGCATGATCCTGGTACGGCGGGATTTACTGGCAGCTTAGTCATAGCAGAATTTTCCTCTCTCGATGAGGCGCGTGCATGGGCACAAGCGGATCCGTATCAAGAAGCTGGCGTGTATGCCCAAGTGACTGTAAAACCCTTTAAAAAGGTCTTGCCATGATCCCATTGATTAAAGAAAAACTGACAACGGCATTGACACCCACTCATTTAGACATTATTGATGAGAGTCATAAACATGCCGGTCATCCTGGCGCACAAGCTGGCGGTGGACATTTTATCGTGACTATAGTGAGTCCACAGTTTACGGAAAAAAGCTTGATAGATCGTCATCGCATGGTATATGATGCTCTCGGCGAATTGATGAAGACGGCCATTCATGCCCTAAGCATTAACGCGCAAACACCCGAAGAATTTTCAACATAACAAGGAGATATATAGATGTTCAAACCCTTAATTCGTACTTGTATCTTGTCCAGTGCTTTATTAGTATCCCTAAATGGTCATGCTGATCCCCTAGCAACGGTCAATGGCGAACCCATCACACAACAACAATATGATGATTACGTCAAGGCGCGTGCTAAACAAAACCCAAACAAGAATGAGAAAGTTAAACCGGAAACGGTGATTGAAGAATTGATCCAACGCGAACTCCTGAAGCAAGATGCGCTCAAAACTGGGATTGATAAAACCCCTGAATTTATTCAGAAGGTTGAGTTTATGCGGGATAGTTTGTTGATGGCGATGGGTATGCAGGCTCACCTGGAAAAACATCCAATAGACGATGCGACGCTTCGCAACGAGTACGATAGACAAATTGCTTTGATCCAAGTACCCCAAGAGTACAAGGTACGGCACATTTTGGTGGAAACAGAATCGGATGCAAAAGCGATCATTGCTGAATTAGATGAGGGCAAAGATTTTGGCGAGTTAGCCAAGGAAAAATCCAAAGATCCTGGCTCGGCAAAACAGAATGGCGATTTGGGTTGGATTACCAAACAAAAAGTCGTTCCCAAATTTGGGGAAGCGGTTGAAAAGTTGGAAAAAGGCAAATACAGTGCTAGCCCGGTTCAAACTCAGTTTGGTTGGCATATTCTCCAAGTTGACGACAGTCGTCAGGCGACTTTACCTTTACCCCCGTTTGAAAGTGTCAAAGACAAAATCGAATCCGCGTTGCAAATCAATCTCATGCAACAATATTTGGGCGGTTTGAAAAGTCAGGCTAAAATTGAAATTGTTAAATAGAACCCTTAGCTGAATTACTCAGGAGTCCAAAATTTATTTTGGACGCCCAAGATAAATCTTGGACTCCTTAAAATTGGACTCCTTAAAAAACTCCACGTCGCGTGTGTGTTTTATCATCATGTCAACAACCCTAGATTTAGCGATTGAACTGATCAGTCGCCCATCCATCACGCCCAACGATGCCGAGTGTCAAGCTTTAATTGCTAAACGCCTACAAGCCCTTGGTTTCACAATTGAACACTTACGCTTTGGCGAAGTAAACAATCTCTGGGCACGGCATGGAGAGACTGCCCCACTATTTGTATTTGCAGGGCACACAGATGTTGTGCCAACCGGACCTAAAAATCAATGGCAATTTCCACCGTTTACGCCTACCCTGCACGAAGGTTTTTTATATGGACGGGGAGCGGCGGATATGAAAGGCAGTCTGGCTGCAATTGTTACCGCTTGTGAGCGTTTTATGGCAGCGCATCCCCAACATAAGGGCTCAATCGCTTTTTTGCTGACTAGCGATGAAGAAGGGCCTGCGGTAGATGGAACGGTTAAAGTTATCAACTATTTACAAGAAAAAGGCGAAAAAATTGACTGGTGTTTAGTGGGAGAGCCATCAAGCGTGGAGCGTCTAGGTGATATTGTGAAAAATGGGCGGCGTGGCTCCTTAAATGGTCAATTGACTATACAGGGTATCCAAGGTCATGTCGCCTACCCGCATCTAGCCAATAATCCTATTCACGGCTTTGCTCCCCTATTAAAAACGCTGTGTGAAACTGAATGGGATCAAGGCAACGAATTTTTTCCCCCCACGAGTTTTCAAGTGACTAACATCAATGGGGGCACGGGTGCTGATAATGTGATTCCTGGAGAATTAGAACTTTTATTTAATTTTCGTTACAGCACCGAAGTGACTCATACTCAATTGCAAGAACAAATCACCAGCTTATTAGACAAATATGGACTCAAATATAGTCTGACATGGCGACATTCAGGTTTACCATTTCTCACCACGCCTGGAGAATTAGTCACAGCGACTCAAGCAGCAATTTATGAAGTCTGTGGTTATGAAACGACCTTATCGACAGCAGGGGGTACATCAGATGGACGATTTATTGCACCGACAGGCGCACAAGTGATTGAACTTGGTCCAAACAATAGTACGATCCATAAAATCAATGAATGTGTCAATGTTAAAGAACTTGATAGTCTGTCGATTATTTATCAGAGAATTTTGGAAAAGTTGTTGATATGAGTATCAGGAGATAAAGCCATGATCACGCAAACTTGTCAAATAGATTCACAAGGTAGAATTACATTGCCAAAAGATGCCTTTGATTTAATGGGATTCTTGCCCAATATGAATGTGATGCTGGAGTTGACAAAAGCCAGTATTGTCATTAAACAGAAACGGAATCTACCGCCCATTACTGCTGAAATTGCCCAAATGGAGTTACCAGTTGCAGACTGGGAACAAATGGCGCAAGAAGTTGAAGAAGGGCGCCTAAAATTAAAAATCAGACAATCTTTTTTATGGATGTGAACGTTGTTATGTATGCTGCGGGAAAACAGCATCCATACAAAAATCCCTGTATTCGCATTCTATCTGATGTGGAAAAAGGCAAACTTATAACGGTTATCAATACTGAAATTATTCAGGAATTGCTTTTCCGTTACAGTCGGATTGGCATAGCAGAAAAGGGTATTCAACTGTCTCGTCAAGTTTTGAAACTTCCGCTGACAGTGTTACCAGTCAGGGCAGAAGATATTAAGCTCGCTCTTGAATTGTTTGATAAATATCATGCCGTTGGATTAACACCACGAGATGCTATCCATGCAGCCACTTTACGTCAGAATGGAATCAGTCACATCTTGAGTGCTGACAAAGATTTTGACCATTTGGATTTTGTTAAACGTATTGATCCGTTGGAGTATTCACCTGAGTTTTGAAAATTTTGTCAACTTAGCCTATGAACTTTCAAGAACATTATAAAGGCATATTTATCAACATGTTGCGTTGGCCCCAATTAGAAAAATTATGGGACAAAGTGAAAGCGCAACCCAATGATTGGTACATTTACTTTGTGGGAGAAACGGTGCCAACGGCGCCCGTCGATGCGACTGAATTGCACCAATTTATCGAAGAAATTGACCAATTATTGCGTAAAGAGCATGACTATGATTATTGCGGGATAGTCTATGCGGATGAAACGCCCGCTATGATTAAAATATTTGATCCAAATAATCTTGGAGCGGTTTGTGGCTGGGGTGGTGAAAAAGAAACAAATTTGGTTAAATTTTAGAAGGAAAGTTGATCCCATTTTTATGCCGCGATGTATTTGGGCCACAATGAGGAATAAAAATGGGATTAATTCTTCGATGCCAATACTCTTCTTTTTCACCACCCCAGTCAAAACATAACCATAGCTGAGTTTTGACTTATCCTTTTTTAAATGTAATCCGTGTAAATTATATGTTTTTTTTATTTTGCAACACCTCTATTAATGAACTGAACATAGAATAAACTGACTTTGTATTGTAAAATCAGTGCGGGATTTAAAACCATTTCCCCATGGAATGCGAACAATGGGGACTATGCTAAAAAATCCAGCGCAATTCTTACCACCCCATTATTATTGGAATTCATTATGTACGCTAGTCTCGACTTATCAACCCTCAGCCCCATGGACGCCCTCGACCTTGCGATATTGATTGAGCAGGAGGCCCACAAGCGCTACCTGAATTTCGCGTCACAGCTTGGTCAGGGCGGGGAAGGCAGCCCCGGCACCTTCTTCCAATACATGGCCGAAAACGAAGAGAAGCACGGCAAGGAACTTACCAAGCGGCGCAAGGCGCTGTTTGGTGATGCTCCCATGCGGCTCAATCTTGATGACCTCTTCGATGTGGAGGCACCTGAGATAGGGTCGATTCGCAGCACCATGTCCGTCCTCCAAGCATTCGAGGTCGCTCTCTCTGCCGAGCAGAAAGCATACGACTTCTTTGACCAGACTCTGCCACAAATCACCGATACCGACGTACACGCGCTGTTTGTCGAACTCAGAGCTGAAGAGAAAGATCATATCAGGATGGTGCGCGAAATCATGGAGACACTGCCACCGAGTGCGAGCACCGAAGGCGAGATCGAGTACAATGAAACCTCGTACCTGTAGCAGGTGCTTGTCCTCCGGCAAATGAAAACGTTCGGAGCAAGCCTAGGGTTAGCCAGGTAGGGTGGGCAAACGTCTTTTTGTTTGCCCACCATTTCAACTATAAACTTCTTTTTAACGGCTTGGTTCAAAAGTGGGTAACATCTGGGGTGGTGAAAAAGAAACAAATTTGATTAAATTTCAGAAGGGAAGTTGATACCATTTTTATGCCACAAGGTATTTGGGTCACAATGAGGAATAAAAATGGGATTAATTCTTCGATGGCAATACTCTTCTTTTTCACCACCCCAGTTTGTGGCTCCAGCGGCAGCGTTGTGCCGCCGCGTTGGTTACTGACGCGCATTCCGCCAGAAGCCATTGTCGATGACGCGCCTACACCCGCGAATCGTAAACGCTGGTGGCAGCGACTGTTTCCTGTCTGATTGTCGGAGTCCAAGATTTATCTTGGGCACTTCTAACGTGTTGGAACAAAAAAAAATTATGTCAGCACCCCCACTACAAGTCCTGATGACTGCCACTTCTTATCCAAGAGATGCGACTGATTGGCGTGGACTTTTTATTAAACATCAGGTTGACTCATTAGTTGCTAATCCAGCCATTAATTTAAGTTTATGGGCACCACCCGGTGAAATATCCAATCAAGCGACTTATGTTGCGACACCTCAAGAAGCCGCTTGGCTTAATGAATTGATGGAACAGGGCGGGATAGCACATTTACTACGAAAAGGGGGATTATCACGTTTTACGGCACCCATTAAACTTTTATCGATGTTGAAGCAGGTTTATAAACGCCATAAACTTATGCAGATTTTTCATGTCAATTGGTTACAAAACGCATTACCCCTAGCGGGCACAAAACAACCAGCCTTAGTGACCGTATTAGGGAGCGATTTAGCTTTATTAAAACTGCCAGCGATGACAAATCTATTACGTCATATTTTCAAATCGCGTCCCTGTATTCTTGCCCCCAATGCAAAATGGATGACGGCTGAACTTGAACGACGATTTGGAAATGTCGCATCCATAGTACCGATTCCATTTGGCATAGATGCAGCGTGGTATCAATTAAAAAGAGATTGGCACCATCCCAAAAAATGGTTGGTTGTGTCACGCCTCACTCAAAAAAAAATCGGCCCTTTATTTGACTGGGGCAAACAGATTTTTCAGAAAGAACATGAATTGCATTTATTTGGTCCCATGCAGGAACAATTAAATATTCCTGAATGGGTGCATTATCACGGCGCAACCTATCCTAAAGATTTACAAGAAAATTGGTTTCCTCAAGCGGCGGGCTTAATCACACTGAGTCAACATGATGAAGGTCGTCCTCAAGTCATGTTAGAAGCGATGGCGGCGGGTTTACCGATTTTAGCGTCACAACTCCCGGCACATGCGGATTTTATAACACATCAACAAACCGGGTGGCTGACTGATTCTCAAGAAAATTTTATGGCTGGTATTCAATGGTTGGCAAACAGCCAAAATAATGAATTGATTGCTACCCAAGCACGAAACTGGGTAAAAAAAGAGATGGGTACATGGAATGATTGTGCCCAACGTTATATTAACGCTTATCATAGCCTATTAGAATAATCATCATGCAGAAGAAATGGAGCAGTACCCCAAAACATATTATGCGAAAAAAATGCATTGAATATGCGATTAAAAAGTGGGAAGCCGCTAATTTTATTGAATTTGGTGCTGGCACTGGTGATGTCACCACTCTTTTTTTAGAAAAAGGCTATTATGGGAAATGTTATGATTTGGGAGTGGAAAATCGGCAAATTCTCAGGAATAACTTAGTGAAATATAGTCATCAAGCGGAAGTCGTAGATGATTTAGAATCCATTAAAGGACTTCAGTTTGATTATCTATTTGCATTTGAAGTGTTAGAACACATCAAAAATGATGCTGAGGTATTAAAAGAATGGTCAAGTTCTTTGAAGTCAGGTGGAAAAATTCTAATTTCTGTCCCTGCCCATATGAGTAAGTATAGCAAGGATGATGAATCTGTAGGACATGTCAGAAGATATGAAAAAGCCGAAATTACCCAATTGTTGGAAAGAACGGGGTATAAAGATATTACGGTTTTGAATTATGGTTTTCCTTTAGGCAATATAACCAGAATGATGAGTAACATAATACAGGGTTCAAAGAAAACTCACCAGAATGGTTCTTTGGAAGAAAGAAGTATTAAAAGCGGTGTAGAAAGAAACCCCATAACGAACAAATTAGCTTTTTTATTCAATGAGATAACACTCATGCCCTTTATTTTTTTACAAAAGATTTTTTTACAAAAAGATTGGGGAGATGGGTATGTTGTTTATGCACAGAAGATTTAATCGTTCGACCAAAAACGCAATAAACTCCAAATTGTAATATCAGCAATCAATGCGATCACCCGAAATCCAGCAATTAACGTAGCAATGCTAGCTAATGAAAGAGATACGGTCAACATATTACTGGCTACCACTTCAAAAATACCTATGCCTTGCGGAGCAAAAATTGCGATGAAACCAATTCCCCAAGAAAATATGTAAGTTCCGCCAACTTCTAGCATTGATATTTCTCCTAATATCAAGGGAAAAGCGGATAAATATGCGATAAAAGCGAGTGCCATTGTAATCCAAATGGATACATAGATAGCAATTGTTTGCAGATAAAAACGATAATGGACTTGAGAAACTGATTTTAAAATTTGCCAGTTCAGTATTTTGGGTGCCAAACTTAATCCTAATACACTACATAAACATCCCAGTAGCGCGAACTTTCCCCAAAGATCGGTTATACCACGAAAATACCACACACTTATACCGCCGATGATAAAAGCCGTGCTTACTGCAAAAAGATTTTCCAATAGTACAAAGGCGGTTAAGTGAACCGGTTTTATGCCCTGCTGGTAAAAATCCATCGTCCGCCCTACGGTATGCCAAATGCCACCGGGTAAATAGCGTGCTGGTAAACGGTTAATATGGGTTTTCAGTGCAAACTTGTATGAGATTGATGAACCACAGGCTTTCAAAATCATAACAACAGATGCAGGTGCAACAAACTGAACCATTATCAATAAAAAAACAGCGAGGATAAGAAAATCAGGTTGGGCATTTGCAATGACCGTGGCAAGTATGTCGCCTGATTGCCAAGCCAAATAGATAAGAAACCCTAAAGCCAGTGGTGTAAAAATGCGTTTTGCCCATTTGAGTACTGTGCTTGATGAGCCTGGCATGACAGGCTTGGATAATTCTTGTTGGGTATCAATTTTCACTTTTTATCAATTCTTCGGTGATGGACGGGATTTGTCCAAAGCTAAAGCTTTGGACTCCAATCAATATGCCATATAACCTCAGTAGTAACATCATTAACCTACGAGGTTTTGGCAAATAATCAACGTTGTCGCTTTTTGAGTTGCTTGAGGTACTCTTCAATTATTTCTGGCTCTAAACCCGCCAACCTATCAACCGGCTTTAAATAAGGCAACATATCAACCGGCTTAAAATGGGATAACACCTCTTCTCGTCCAAAACGAGCCAACATATCATCCACTGTTAAATCCGCTAACCAAACATCTCCCAATTGTTTACCAAATTCGGTGACTTCTTCGGGCGTAAATTTCATGTTCATTTTTTCTTCTCCTTCCGCTGCACCAAACCAAAGCTGCATTAATCCACTGATAAACCACTTTAATTCATTGGCTATGGAGACAAAACCCAGTTCTTTAAGCTGTTTAAAGGCTTGTTTTTTGACATT
>JSZA02000138.1 GCA_000785145.2 Candidatus Thiomargarita nelsonii | reverse complement strand
CCAACACTATGAAGATTACATGATGGATATGGCGGTTGAACATGATGTGCTCGAAACGGCGCGAACGGATGGGCTACAAGAAGGCAAGACTGAAAAAGCAAAGGCCATTGCCCGAAATATGTTAGCAAAAGGTCTTGATATTGCTTTGATTGTGGAAACCACAGGGCTTTCTGAAGAAGAATTAATGGCCGCCTCAAAGTCCATTGAATGACAGGGTTTTTGGACTCCAAAATTTTTTATGAGGAACGACAAATGATCACCGAAGAAACCAAATTGGTCCGTTTTGATTGGGCTATCAAAAGCCTATTACGTGACAAAGCAAACTTTGACGTACTGGAAGGTTTTTTAGCGGCCTTCCTCCATGAAGACGTTCAAGTCATTGAAATCTTAGACAGTGAATCCAATCAATCCGAATTTGATAAGAAATTCAACCGCGTGGATATCCTCGTCAAAGATCAAAAACAGCGACAAATCATCATCGAAATCCAAAACCATCGAGAAACGGGCTACCTAGAACGCATACTTTGGGGCGCCTCTAAACTCATTGTTGATAATCTCGAACTGGGGCAAGACTATCGTCACGTTAGCAAAGTGATTTCGATCAGCATTCTTTATTTCAATTTCGGCCTAGAAGAGGATTATGTCTATTATGGTGTGAACGAATTTAAAGGTTTGCATACCAAAAAAACGCTGGTTTTCCGTCAACTCAATCAGCAAACCCGCAAGCTGGAAAAACGATATAGCAAAGAGGTTTTCCCTGAGTACTACTTAATTAACGTGGAACGTTTTCAAGATGTCATTGCCTCGGACTTAGACGAATGGATTTATCTGCTCAAACACTCAGCCTTACGCGCCAATTTTAAGGCTAAAAACATCGACACGGCTGGCAAAAAATTAGCCTTGCTGAAAATGACTCGGGAACAACGCCAACACTATGAAGATTACATGATGGATATGGCGGTTGAACATGATGTGCTCGAAACGGCGCGAACGGATGGGCTGCAAGAAGGGCTGCAAAAAGGGCTACAACAGGGGCAGCAAAAAGGCAAGACTGAGAAAGCAAAGGCCATTGCCCGAAATATGTTAGCAAAAGGTCTTGATATTACTTTGATTGTGGAAATGACTGGGCTTTCTGAAGAAGAATTAATGGCCGCCTCAAAGTCCATTGAATGACAGGGTTTTTGGACTCCAAAATTTTTTATGAGGAACGACAAATGATCACCGAAGAAACCAAATTGGTCCGTTTTGATTGGGCTATCAAAAGCCTATTACGTGACAAAGCAAACTTTGACGTACTGGAAGGTTTTTTAGCGGCCTTCCTCCATGAAGACGTTCAAGTCATTGAAATCTTAGACAGTGAATCCAATCAATCCGAATTTGATAAGAAATTCAACCGCGTGGATATCCTCGTCAAAGATCAAAAACAGCGACAAATCATCATCGAAATCCAAAACCATCGAGAAACGGGCTACCTAGAACGCATACTTTGGGGCGCCTCTAAACTCATTGTTGATAATCTCGAACTGGGGCAAGACTATCGTCACGTTAGCAAAGTGATTTCGATCAGCATTCTTTATTTCAATTTCGGCCTAGAAGAGGATTATGTCTATTATGGTGTGAACGAATTTAAAGGTTTGCATACCAAAAAAACGCTGGTTTTCCGTCAACTCAATCAGCAAACCCGCAAGCTGGAAAAACGATATAGCAAAGAGGTTTTCCCTGAGTACTACTTAATTAACGTGGAACGTTTTCAAGATGTCATTGCCTCGGACTTAGACGAATGGATTTATCTGCTCAAACACTCAGCCTTACGCGCCAATTTTAAGGCTAAAAACATCGACACGGCTGGCAAAAAATTAGCCTTGCTGAAAATGAGTCGAGAACAACGCCAACACTATGAAGATTACATGATGGATATGGCGGTTGAACATGATGTGCTCGAAACGGCGCGAACGGATGGGCTACAAAAAGGGCTACAAAAAGGCAAGACTGAGAAAGCAAAGGCCATTGCCCGAAATATGTTAGCAAAAGGTCTTGATATTGCTTTGATTGTGGAAATGACTGGGCTTTCTGAAGAAGAATTAATGGCCGCCTCAAAGTCCATTGAATGACATATCAACCTGATATTTTCTCGTTCCCACGCTCTGCGTGGGAATGCCTGCCTCGACGCTCTGCGTCGACTGGAAAAGTCTAATGTCTCAACAATTTTTATATAAAGCGATGGACAAGCAGGGGACCATTGTTCGAGGCCAATTGGTCGCTAATAATATCAATGATTTAGAAAGTCGTTTAGAACGCATGGGGCTGGATATTATCCATTGCCAGACCCAAAAATCACATCATTTTTTCGTCACAAAAGTCTCCCGTCACGAATTGATTACCTTTTGCTTCCACATGGAAAACTTAACCCGTGCGGGTGTGCCCCTGTTAGAAGGTTTGGGCGACTTGCGTGACAGTTTATCGCAATCACGATTTCGTGAAGTGATGTCGAGTTTGATTGAAAGTATAGAAGGCGGCGCGAGTTTATCAAAGGCTATGGCGAATTTTCCAAATATTTTTAATCAAGTCTTTGTGAGTCTCATTCATGCTGGGGAAACAAGCGGTCATTTAAGTGTCGTCTTTCAACATTTGACAGAGACTTTGAAATGGCAAGATGAGATGATTGCCAAAACTAAAAAGCTACTCATGTATCCCACCTTTATGGGCATCATTATCATTGGTGTGGTCTTTTTTATGATGACCTATTTGGTACCACAATTAATCAGCTTTATTCAAAACGTTGGCGGAGAATTGCCCCTGCATACTCGTCTCTTGATTGTCGTTTCTAATCTATTTGTTAAATACTGGTATTTCATTTTACTGCTACCCGTGTTAACAATTTTAGCAATCAAAAGCATGATGCTTATCAGTCGCCGTTTCTGTTTTTTGATTGATCGTTTAAAATTGCGGATATGGGTGATTGGTCCCATTCTCGAAAAAATAATTTTGGCTCGCTTTGCAAGCTTTTTGGCACTGTTATATAGTTCTGGTATCACAGTGCTAGACAGTCTAGAGCTTTGCAAAACGCTGACGGGGAATCTGGTGATTGAAAATGCTTTGCAACGGGTGAGTGAAAATATTGCAGAGGGTGGCAGTCTGACTGAAAGTTTTGAACGGGTGCATTTATTTCCGCCACTGGTGTTACGCATGATCCGAGTTGGCGAAAGCACGGGAGAATTGGATATTGCATTGTCAAATGTTACCTATTTTTATAATCGTGAAATCAAGGAATCCATTGACAAAATCCAAATATTGATTGAACCGACTATGACCGTTATTTTGGGTTTATTACTGGGTTGGGTTGTACTCTCTGTGTTGGGTCCTGTTTATGATATTATTTCTAACTTATGAGCCTCTATGAGAAAACGCATTTTCTACCTATCGGATTATGAGTTGCAAGTATTTTTAGTCAAGGGAAAAACGCTTACAGAGGTTCAACGTTTTCAAAGCAGTGACAATAAAGAATTTGCAAACTATTTGAGCCACTCACCCAAAACGCCGATAATCTGGATCGTTGATAGCACACAAGAAGATTATCAAGTCAGAACCCTGCCCCATGTGTACGGTAAAGATCATCGCTACTTGATGGCTCAAAAAATGGCTCGTTTGTTCAAAGACATGCCTTACACTTATGGCGTTGTCCAAGGACGTGAAAAGCAAGGGCGGCGAGATGATCGAGTATTATTTATGGCACTGAACAATCCTAATTTATTGGCACCTTGGTTAAATACGAGCATGGCTTATAAAGTGCCGATAATCGGTATTTATTCATTGCCTTTGTTATGTCAAGCTTTGCTCAAATATTTTCCTAAAGCACCTTATCTGCTATTGGTTACACATACGCGACAAGGGCTACGCCAAAGCTTTTTTGTTCATCAAAAATTGCAATTGAGTCGTTTGACACCTTTAAAGGCGGTGATTCCTCAAGAATATGCCAAGGATGTTTTAACACAAATCAGCACAACTCAACGTTATTTAAATAATGCGCGGATGTTGCCAGAGCCACTATCGGTGGTGATATTAAGTGATACAGCCTTCAACACTGATAGCACTGTTTTTAATCTACATTTATTAAATAGCCATGATTTTGCCCAGCAATTGGGTTTGCAAGGGGAAAAAACTTGGTATTTGCATCATTTTGTGGCATTGTTGCACCGTTGGCACATAACTCAACATTACGCCACCGATAGTCCCTTTTTTTATTATCGCAAAGTGCGTATGGCTTTTTATATTCTCTCTGTGCTTTTACTGTCAGGGGCGACAATGCTAAGCTTGAAAACCTTAGAAAAGGCTTTAATTATCCAGCAACAAGGCGAAAATATTGCAGAAAAAACGCTCAAACGTCAAGCTGCATTGGAACAATTAAAGCAAAAAAAGCCCAACTTGCCCCTTGATATTATGCTGATTCGCAGCATCGTCGATCTTAGCCATCACCTGAAAGCACGCCACCTGTCACCACGCCCAGCGTGGGAAAAACTCAGTCATGTTTTGAGCCGCTATCCCGACTTATTTCTTGAACGGCTAGAATGGCGCGTCGATACTAGCGAAAACGATGAGATTGATCCAAGCAAACACTTTATTGAAGGAATGAGATTGCATGGTATTATTAAAAATAATGAACCTTTGCAAATATTCGATTCTTTGATGAACGATTTACGCCAAGATTGGCGCGTTGAAGTCGAACGCTCCCCCTACTCACCATCGCGGCGGCTCCAAGGACAAATTGGCGAGCAAGTGAATAATGCGCCATTTGTTATAGATCTCTTGATTAAGCACAGTACAACAACACAACTTATTAAATAAATTGGGCAATGCAATTTGAATGGGATGATAACAAAGCCAAACGTAATGAGCGCAAGCACCGGGTCAGTTTTAGTGAAGCTATGACTAGTTTTTATGATCCAAGACAAGTGGCATTTTATGATGTCGATCATAGCAATGATGAAGATCGGGATCTCTTGTTGGGTCACTCTAGTCAGGGGCGACTTTTGCTGGTGAGCTATACGCTTAGGGGCAACACAATTCGTATTATTTCAGCCAGACGTGCTACTCGTCAAGAGGAAAAAGACTATGCGCGAGGAATATGATTTAAAAAAACTTAAAATCAAGCGGCGGGGCATACTGCCAGACTTGCAGGGGCAACGTCCTGAAGATGCCAAACTAAGCATTACTATTGCTTTGGATGAAGATGTGGTTGACTACTTCAAGGCCCAAGCCAATGTTGAATCGATTCAAACTCGAATTAATCAAATCCTCCGCCGTGCTATACAGAGTCCAAGTCTAGCAGATACCGAGGTGATCAAAAGGACACTTCTACAAGATTCGCACTTTCTTCGTGAAGTCGCTAATAATATTGCTCATTTACCTATCGTCCAAAGGCAGGGCACCTAATAAGTCAATGCCATTTTTTCAAGTGCGCTCCGTATAATCAGGATGTTTATCCAATATGCCACCAAATATACTGATAGTTGATGACAACCAAACTGCTCGACTGAATTTACAGAAGCTCATTAAAAAATCTTTTAATGATACGCATGTGATTGAGGCTAACTCGGGACTCGCAGCCTTAACCATGACCCTGAAACAAACAGTGGATTTGATTATCCTTGAGATACAAATGCCGCAGATGGATGGTTTTGAAACGGTTAAAATGCTCCAAGCGCAACATAAAACGCGAAATATCCCGATTGTCTTTACAACAGGTATTTATAAGTCGGAAGAATTCGAGGAAAAAGCTTATGCCCTTGGAGCGGTTGACTATCTCACCAAACCCATTGAGCCTACAGAATTCAAGAAAAAGCTGTTGCTCTATTTGCACTTTATCCAACAGAGTCAAAATGACTTGAAAGTTGAACAAAAAGTTGAAGTTGAAATTGACGCGCCATCAGAGATTAAAAAACCGATACCAGAACTGCTTCAGCAATTACATACCTCAATTGAAATGATAATTGATTGTAGTACACAGCTTGAAAAACAGGCTATCGAGTCAGCTTATGATGACTGTCTGGTCGATCTTCAAGCAATTCACAGGGTAGGTAAACAGTTACTGGAGTTGACTAACAATATACTCGCACCCAAAATGAGAGGGAAATGACCGCCCAAGATAAATCTTGGACTCCAAAATACAGCCCATTTATTGATATGCAATTTAAAATCTTCGCCACCGACGGCTACGCCCGTCGCGCTCAACTATATTTCCCACGACGCGGCACCATAGAAACGCCCGCCTTTATGCCGGTTGGCACTTATGGCACCGTCAAAGCCATGACACCCCAACAAGTCCGCGCCACTGGTGCTGAGATCATTTTGGGCAATACTTTTCACTTAATGTTGCGCCCCGGTACACAAGTTATTAAGGCGCATGGCAGTTTACATAAATTTATGCAGTGGCACAAACCCATACTGACCGATTCGGGCGGCTTTCAAGTATTTAGTTTGGGAGAACTACGAAAAATTAGTGAACAGGGGGTGACATTTCGTTCTCCGATAGATGGTGCCAAAGTCTTTTTAGGACCAGAAGAATCTATGGCAGTGCAACGGGCATTGGGCGCAGATATTGTCATGATATTTGATGAATGTACCCCTTATCCCGCGACAGAACAACAAGCCCTTGATTCTATGGCATTATCCTTGCGCTGGGCTGCCCGTTCTAAAGCCGCACATGATGATAATCCTGCGGCTTTGTTTGGAATTGTGCAGGGCGGAATGTATGAACATTTGCGGCAAGCCTCCTTAGCGGGATTGATAGACATCGGTTTTGATGGTTATGCGATTGGCGGCTTATCAGTCGGCGAGCCTAAAGAAGAAAAGCATCGTATTTTGGCAGCCTTAGCCCCGCAATTACCGCCAAATAAGCCACATTATCTCATGGGCGTGGGAACGCCAGCGGATATTGTTGAAGCTGTGCGCTATGGTATAGATATGTTTGACTGCGTGATGCCCACCCGTCATGCGCGAAATGGGCATTTATTCACCAGTGTTGGCGTGGTACGGATTCGTAATAGTCAATATCGGCACGACACCGCCCCGCTTGATCCTCATTGTGATTGTTATACTTGTCAAAATTACACTCGCGCTTATTTGCATCATTTGGACAAGGCGCGAGAAATCTTGGGGGCACATTTGAATACGGTGCATAATTTGCATTATTATCAAAACTTAATGCAGCGATTGCGAAAGGCAATTGTTAAGCACCGCTTAGAGGATTTTGCGCGGGATTTTTATTCAGATTATTGAGTTCACGCGGAGCGTCGAGGTCAATGCCACCTTCGTTAAGGGCAACCATAAAGGATTGCCTTCCGAGGCAAAAGTTTTCGCTGCGCGAAAACTTTTGCCTCGGAAACATAAAATAAAATGCGGTCCTCCGTAGGGGCAATCCCTTGTGGTTGCCCTTGCTCCCTCCTTGCATCGGGACAGGCTTAATGGCATTGAGCGTCGAGGCGCTCCGGGTCGAAAAACTAATGACTATCCTTACGTAACAAAAAATTCAAAATAGGCGGAGTCAGCAGCGTAGTCAAAATCACCATAATAATGATCACCGAAAACATTTCTTCACTGATCACCCCAAGCTGCTTACCTATCATGGCAAAAATCAGCCCAACTTCGCCACGGGGCGCCATTCCCCAGCCAACCACATATTTATTGACTGGTCCTGCCACAATACCAGCAACCACTTTACCGATAAACGCCACAACAGTAATCACCAACGCAATCCCCAGTATTTTTGGATCAAACAAAGTTTCCAACTTGACTTGCATCCCTATCACTATGAAAAATAAAGGCACTAAAAAATGCCCCAAAGAGCCAACTAATTCATCCAAATGGTGAGCGGTATGACGCTGCAAAACATTTTCCACCTTGCGCCTGATTTCATTATTGGCGTTTGCCACCGCTGTTTTTATCTCATTATTAATAGCGGGCTTTTCAAAACGGTCAAAGTAAACAGGTTCTAGCATCAAGCCGGCGGCAAAAGCGCCTACGATGGGGGCAAGTCCAACCAAATGAGCAAGATAGGCAAAAATAAGGCAAAAGCTGATAGCAATGGTAAATTTCATGCCAATCCCGGTATGAATCCGAGAAAATCCTTCCCCTATCTTAGGTGCCAACAAACGTCCTAAGAAAATGGCACCGACAAGAAATAATATAGCCTTCAAGCTTATTATGCTTATCTCGTTGACACTGACAGCCCCCTTCGTGACAATCGCCGACACCACTGCTAAAATAATCAGCCCCATGACATCATCAATCACAGCAGCCCCCAACACAATCCGCGCCTCCTTTGTTCGCAGCATGTCCAAATCACGGAATACACGACCTGTGATACCGACAGAAGTCTATACCGACGAAAATGGGTCAATATAGCAGCCTAATATGCTTAGGTGCAAGAGACGTTTAATAAATCTATTTATGACTCGCCCAAAATAAATTTTGGACTCCTTAAAATTAAATCCTATTTTTTTAAAAAATAGGATTTCTAGAAATGTTAAAATATTTTTGTTGAGCTACTTATTACTCGTTCACAGAAAGGTGATTTTATGAACATTCAACGAAAATTAATCATAGCGATTATCATCGCCATAACATTTGGACAACTGACACAGGCGGATGAAAACACAGTGGTAGCCGGTAACACCGCCTTTGCCTTTGATCTCTACCGTCAATTGCAAACAGAAGGCAATCTCTTTTTTTCACCTTATAGTATTTCAAGTGCCCTGGCGATGACTTATGCGGGGGCACGAGAAAATACCGCTACACAAATGTCTCAGGTATTACATTTTGCGCCTGATCAAACACAGTTTCATCCAGCTTTCGGGGATTTGCAAGCGTCCATCAATGCGACACAAGCGAAAGGAGATATTGCACTCAATGTGGCTAATAGTTTGTGGCTTCAGAATAGCTATCCCTTTCGGGAATCTTTTTTAGAACTGTTGCAGCGTTATTATCAAGCCGAGCCCAAGTTGGTGGATTTTATCACACTAACGATAAAATCCAAGAACTTATCCAGCCAGGCATACTCAATGAGCTCACCCGCCTCGTCCTCGTCAATGCCATTTACTTCAACGGTGACTGGGCGACACCGTTTGACGTGAGTGCCACCAGAAAGGCTCCCTTTTGGGTCACGCCAGACGAGTCTATTGAAGTGCCGATGATGTCTCAGACGAGTTTTTTCAATTACATGGAAAACGACACGCTTCAAATGCTTGAATTGCCCTATAAGGGAGATGAACTCGCTAGAACAGCTAGACGATTTACAGAAACAAAAGATCGAGGTGCATTTGCCGAGATTTAAGATGACCACTGAATTTTAGTTATCCGACACCCTAAAAGGGATGGGAATGCTAGATGCGTTTGACCTTGACACTGCTGACTTGTCCGGCATGGCAGAGTTACACCCCCGGTGTAAAACTTGTTATTGATAAGGTCATTCACAAAGCCTTTGTAGAAGTGAATGAAATTGGGACGGAAGCGGCTGCTGCAACCGCCGTGATAGTTGCAGAGATAACTTCTGTAGGACCGCCCATTCCCCTATTTCGCGCCGATCACCCGTTTCTCTTTTTGATTCGTCACAATCCCACTGGCAGCATTCTATTTTTGGGACGGGTGGATAATCCGCCATACGCCCAGGCACCGACTGAAGCCAGCTTGTCACCTGGATTGAAACGGCACCTACCGATAGTGCATTATATGCCGCCCAATGATGAGGATATTTATATATTTGGGGCAGACTTGGCACTTGTTGTTAGCGAGCAGATATTGTTTGAACTGGTTGATTACCAGTTGGTGAAGAAAATTAGACTTGATGAAGAGCAGGTACCGCCCGCTTCAGCCATTCTCGACAGTTTGGAATTGTGCATTCCCATAGTGCATTATCGCTGGGCTGATGATCAGAGTGAAAAGTTGTGGGCTCAATTGAAATTGGATGACTCTGATAGTCTAATACGGTTTAAGGTGGTTGATTACGGTGTTTGGGATTCGTCTGAGCCAAAATGCCAATAGTCAATTTCTTTCAAAGAAATCCTATTTCTTTAACTCGACTCACAAGTTTTTTTGACTTGACATTGTTGTTGGAGTCCAAAGCTTTAGCTTTGGACGTGCCCGCTGTTTGTCCAAAGCTAAAGCTTTGGACTCCATAAAAGGCAAAATGTCAAGATCAAAAAACTTGTGAGTCGAGTTTAAGAAATAGGATTTCTATAAATCTAATAAAAATTATTCTATGAATTTTTTGAACGAGTTTGCAATATTTGTATTCATTTTTCTAGGGATGGCAATTGTATTGCTATTTTTGGGAGTCAAATCGGTCTCCCAAGGGGAACAATGGACGGTTGAACGCTTTGGCAAGTACACCAAAACCCTTGATCCGGGCTTACATCTGATCATCCCGGCGGTTGATGTGATTAGCCGGAAATTGAACATGAGGGAAACGGTGATGGACATTCCGGCGCAAAATGTTATCACAAAAGACAACGCCAATGTACATGCAGATGGGGTTGTTTTCTATCAAATCATTAATGCCGCGCAAGCCGCCTATCAAATCAGAAACTTTGAATCTGGCATTGAAAACTTAACGATAAGCAATCTCCGTAGCGTCATTGGCTCAATGGTTCTCGATGAGGTACTTTCTAAACGCAACGTGATCAACGCACACTTGCTGAGAGTCATTGATGATGCCTCTCAGCCTTGGGGCATCAAAATATTACGTGTTGATATTAAAGACATCATACCGCCTCAAGATTTAGTTGAGGCTATGGGACGGCAAATGAAGGCGGAACGTGATAAACGTGCGCTCATCTTAGAGGCGGAAAGCTACCGACAAGCAGAAATTTTGCAAGCGGAAGGTGAAAGACAGGCGGTGATTTTAGAGGCCGAAGCGCGAAAAAATGCCGCTTTTCGTGATGCGGAATCCAGAGAGCGTTTTGCCCAAGCCGAAGCCAAAGCCATAAAGGCGATCTCAGTGGCAGTAAACAATGGTAATCTGCAAGCGGTTAATTATTTGATAGCTATCAGGTATATGGGTGCTGTTAATCGGCTCGCCACCTCTGCAAATCACAAGGTGCTACTCATGCCTTTAGAAACGGCAGGTATCATAGGTGCGCTTGGCGGTATTAAAGATATTATCAAAAATGCTGCTTTTGCTAAAAAAATATAATTCCATTTTCTCTTGAGTACAACCAATGCCAGACAACGAATAAAAACAAACAGGCTCAAGGCTCAAGGCTCAAGCGATAATGGTTTTATTCGTTGTCTTACATTCGCTGTACTCTACAATTAAGTCCATATAATTTTATTGATGGACAAGTCCAATTAATAATGATACAGTTCCAAAGTCATTTAAACAATAGAGGCTAACCTATGTATCTATACAAAAACGCCACTCATTTTATCATACGTGCAGGATGGTTTTTTTTACTTTTAACACTCATTTCCAGTGCCGCAGCCGCACCAACAGTATTACCGCTTGATCTCAACAGTGCCCCAGCGCGTGATGAATTAATTGCCGCTGGTCAATTTGGCGGCCCTTTGACGCCTGTTGATGACAAACAGGCAACACCAGACGCTTTAACACGGCGCTCCTTTGGTGAGGCTATCCAAGCATGGAATGTCCATGATTATAAAAAGGCTGCCGATTTGTTCAAAGCTCACATCGAACAATTTCCACATAGTCCTTGGGTTTCTGAAGCCTCGCTGCATTTGGGTTGTGAATCGCGCTATCAGGGACGATACACGGAAGCCGAACATCAATATCAATCCATCCTTGATCGGCATTCACCTGATAACGCCGGTTCACGTAAAATGCTCAATAAAGCCACTCTGCGGCTCGGCGTCTTAGAGACGCTGCAAAACAATCACGGCAAAGCAGCGGCATACTTTCAAGATCTCCACAAAAACGGCCTAGATTGGCGAGAGCGCACTTACGCCTCTTATTGGATACAACAACTTTCGCGCTACCAAGCTAATAAATCTTCGCTGTTAAATTGTGGCGTACAAGCACTTGGCTACTTGCTGGAGCGGCAAGGCAAAACCGCCCAAGCGGAGGCCGTCAGGCAAATACAACCATCATCAGAGCAAGGACATTCAGTCGATGAACTCATCAAAATTGCCAAAGATTACGGTTATGCCCTGAACGGTGTGCGGATAAAC
The DNA here is from genome assembly GCA_000785145.2 of Candidatus Thiomargarita nelsonii. GTDB lineage: Bacteria > Pseudomonadota > Gammaproteobacteria > Beggiatoales > Beggiatoaceae > Thiomargarita > Thiomargarita nelsonii_B. The sequence continues at coordinate 4,800 of JSZA02000138.1, read as the reverse complement.
GCGGCAGAATTGGATCAAGTCAATTTACCAGCCATTTTGCAAATCAGTGGCAACGAATCGGGCGATTCTGGTCACTATTGGATTTTGGAAAAAATTCATCAAGGCAGTCTGTTTCTCTATGATCCGCAAAGTCAACGCCGCTTTAAGCAAACCAAAGAAGAGTTGCAACAACAATGGGGCGGTGTCGTGCTACTGTTTTCCGAAGGCGAGGCTAAGGATTTGCCGGGCAGATTGCTGACTCATGAAGAAATGGTAACGCTGACGGGTGGTTGTTGTGGGGTACCGAGGCTGCCAGACGATCTCGGTGCGCCGGATGATGAGCAGGGATGTGGCGCACCAGTGTGGAGCGTCAATAAGGTCAATATGAACTTATATGTGCAAGATACGCCCCTTTGGTATGATGCTGGCAAAGGACCAACTGTGCAGATTTCGCTCAGCTACAATTCGCTCTCTTCTCAAGCCTACTATGAACCATTCGGCAACAAATGGCAATTCAACTATGCAACTTATTTGGTAGTCGATACCGGCGACGTAGTAACAATATTTATGCCAGATGGGCGACGTGATGTGTACTCGCCGGATGGCAATGATGGCTATCAAGCCCCAGTGGGTGTTTATAACACTTTAAACAAACTGGCAGATAATCACTACCAATTGGAATTTCTGGACGGAACAATCTACGAATACAATATTCCAGAGGGTACTCAGTCTCAGCAACCATTTTTAGTTGCCCTGCATGACAATGATAGCAACACTTTGCAATTTGGCTATGATGCCGACGCGAAGCTGACAAGCATCACTGACACACTGGCTCAGATCACGACAATCACCTATAACGCTGATGACTTAATTTCCCAAGTCACTGATCCTTTTGGCAGAAGTGCATTATTTAGTTATGATGCTAACAGCAACTTGACTGGCATCACTGATATGGGCGGCATTACCACCACGCTCTCTTATGATGCTGACGTTTATATCACCAGCATTGACTATGGGCAAGGTCCTTGGCAGTTCTACATTGAACCGTCGGATAGCCTTTTTTCGCCATATTATCCCGAACCCGGCGCACCGATGTGGGACAATTACCGGATTACTATTGTCAGTCCTAATGGTGACAAAGAAGAATATTACTACGATGGCTATTACCGGAAAACTTGGTATGTTGCCCCAGAACAATATGTCGATTATGGCAGTTCAACCAACAACGGCCAAAGCAGCGTCAAGAAAACCCTTTATCAATACACCACAGTTTCTGGCAAGGGCAAGATTTCTCGAATTGACTATCCAGACGGCGGATATGTCAGCTATGGCTACGACTCATCAGGTAACAAGACAACCATAACCAGAAGTGGGCTCGGTACTTATAATTTGACTTATGACGACTTTGGCAATGTCACTTCGATTACCGATCCCAATAGCAATGTGGAAACTTATGTGTACAGCGCCGACGGTCGTGATTTATTAGAGATTCAAAACGAATTGGGTGCGGTGGTGAACACTTATGACGCAAACCACCATTTATTATCCTTGCAAGATCGTCTGAGCAACATCATCAGTTTTACCTATAACGCGGATGACCTACTCGCCACCACCACCTATCCTAACACCGTAGTAGAAGAATATCTGTACAACGCCCAGAAACGCCTTGCCCAAACCAAGTTGGATAGTCAAATCAAGGGCACTTACACTTATGACAGTGTGGGCCGTGTGCAGAGCTATACGGGGCCAGACGGAGTGCAATTGACTTTCCAATACGACAACCTGAATCGCTTGACTAGCATCACTTATCCTGACGGCAACTCTTTGAGCAACAACTGGTCTACAATCAGTCCGTGGTTACTGGATTCCGTGACGGGGCGCGATGGCAAAACGACGCAATTTGCTTATGACGCTGAACAGCAACTGACTGCCGAAACAGGACCTGATTTGACCCGCACACGCCTTGAGTACGATGCCAACGGCAATCTGATTAAGCTGATTGATGCCAATGGGAATGCGACAAACTTTGAATACGATGCCAATAATCGGCTGAACAAAAAGACTTATGCCGATGGAAAATTCGTCACCTATACTTATAATAGTGCTGATCAAATCGCCACGCGCACCAATGCACGCGGAATCACAACCAGCTACGGCTATGATAACAAAGGCAACTTAAGCACCGTCACCTATTCCGACGGCACACCATCGGTCAGCTTTAGCTACGATGCTTACGACCGCGTCATTTCACGTACTGATGCTGTGGGCACGACCACTTACCAATACGATGCTAATTCTAATGTGTTATCAGTGGACGGACCGTGGGACAATGATACTTTGCAGATGACTTATGATGCATTGGATCGGCGAACGTCTCTCACTGTGCCAGACGGCTATACTTTGAACTATGGATATGACACGCAAAACCGCTTGTCGCAATTGCAATTTGCGGAAAAGACGGTGGCTTTCGGCTATCAGGGTGCGGGGATTGTGCCAAGAACAGTGACGCGCCAAGGGACTATCACTACGGATTACACGTATGACACGCTGTTGCGAAATACGGCAGTCACTCACAAAAACGGTGGCACGGAGATCAATAGTTTTAGCTACACCTATAATGCTCAAGATCAAAGAGATTCGGAAACGGTGACGCAAGGCGATGTACCCGGCCCCACGCAGGACAATGAGATTAGTTCTGAATACAACAACCTGAATCAATTGTTGGCCTCTACCAATCCGGCGCGTGCTTACGAATATGATGACGATGGTAATTTGATTCAGGGCTATACCAAAGACGATTATCAATTTACCGCTGGCTATGATGCTGAAAACCGCTTGATTACTTTAAGCTATAACGATGGTACTCAAGATCATCGTGTTGAATATAGCTACGGCGCAGACCGTTTTGTCCGCGTTATCAAAAAATATGTGGATGAAGTGTTGACGGAGGAAACCCGCTTAGTTCGGGATGGTTATTTGATTGTGCAAGAACGCGATGGTACTAATACGCCTTTGCGTTCTTATGTGTGGAGCAGTAGTGCATTGGGTGGTATTGGTGCGCTTACGGCGATGGTGCAGAATAGTCAAGTTTATTATTATCTGTTTGATGGACGGGGTAATGTGGCTTCGGTGCTGGATGATAGTGCCAATGTGGTTGCTGGGTATGTCTATGATGCTTTTGGTGAATTAAGGAGCGTTACGGGAAGTTTGGAGCAGCCGTTCCGTTTTTCTACTAAGTATTATGATGGTGGAACGGGATTGGTGGATTTTGGGTATCGGTTTTATGTGGCGGAGATTGGGAGGTGGTTGAATAGGGATCCTATTGGGGTTGAGGGGGGAATCAATCTTTATGCTTACACTCAAAATGATCCAATCAATTGGATTGATCTGTGGGGGTTAAAGTATGCTGAGCAATATGCTACTACAGGAGCCATTGCAGGAGGAACAATTGTTGCTGGTGGTTCTATTGTTGTTGATGTAGCAACAGGTGGCTTAAATATTCTGGCAACACCATATGAAGTTGCGGCCGGTGCTACCTTAGGTGGTGCTATCGGCTACGGGATTGGGTCCATACTTGATTGGCTTTTAGATAATCCCCCTCTACAAATGGCCAAGGCTGGTAAGGAAAAGGGCAATAAAGAACATACTAAAGGTAAACGGAAAAGCACTAAGGGTAAGCATCAAAAAGGACGTAAGCGGAATAAGCAGGATTGTCCTGGTGGGGAAAAAGGCGATAAGCGACGACCTTATCGAAGATAAGTACTGAAGCATATATTATCAGGTAGAATAATTATTCTAACTATAGGCATCCTAAATGATTTGTGGATGCAAATACCTCAGAGGTGATTTAGGATGCCTATATATACTTTTTAAGTAAATACTTGAAAAGTTATGCTTCAGTACTTAAGTAAATGGTTTTTGTATCATGAGGAATTCAATGTCTATAAAAAAATTGCTTGAAGAAGCGAAAGCGAAAAATACTCTCGTATCAGTGTATGTTGATTCTGATGATTGGGAGAAATATTCATTAGGCTACGTCGATTTAGTCACGGATACTTATGTTCGACTTCGAGCACTTTCGCAGTATGGTGAAGCTGCTGGGTTTGAGATTAGATCATTGTCTGAAATTTTCAAAGTGGAAAATGATGGACAATATGAAAATAAAATTGAAAAACTAAGTCAAAATCAAGGAAATATTTTTAACGAAGTACGCCTTAGTAAAAAATCGTCTGGTGATCTTGTTAGAGAGTCCTTACAGCAATCACTAGAAGAATCAATTGTTATCGTTGTATGGGGAAGAGAGACTGATGATTCGTTGGTAGGTTATGTTGAAAAATTGGAAACCGATTTGGTTAGTATTCGTTTAATTAACGAATTTGGTGAAGATGATGGGCTTTCTACAATTGAAATTGATGAAATCACTAGTCTTGATTTTAATACCCGATCAGAACAGGTAAGAAATTTCTTGTCTAAAAATAACAAGCGTAGGGTGCGTGCGCTAAGCGAGCGTATGGTGCGTCCTACGCACCATCACCGCACAATTTAGCAAGCGTAGCAAGCGTAGGGTGGGTAGAGCTTCGCTACACCCACCAAAAACATGATGATGCTATGGGAAATGCTGGGCTTCACTGCGTCTGAACTGTGATTTTTGTGATTGATATGATTTTTAGACCATGATTATTCATAAGGCTAATCATTTATCTCGTCATAGCATAAAAATTACAGATCAAATTAATTGATAATCTTAAAAAAAGTAAACTCTATGCAACCAAAAGTTTATATTGAAACCAGTATTCCAAGTTTCTATTATGAAGATAGAAG
>JSZA02000139.1 GCA_000785145.2 Candidatus Thiomargarita nelsonii | reverse complement strand
CGTTTCCCACGCTCTGCGTGGGAACGAGAAATGTGTAAGAGAGTACGCGGAGCAACGGAACGAGAATGGTGGGGAGCCTTGTAGGTATAATTATGGTTCTAATCCAAAAGTTCTATTTCATATTCCGCACAACATTGCTTTACCTCATCCCTTGCGCCCGGTGATATAAAAATACCTTGTACTTGTTTATCTGAATTTTGCAACTCTACCAGTTTCACTTTCCGGGCAAATTGAGCGACATCTGTTTCCACCGCACTGGCTTTTACTTCAAAAACCGTCAATTGACCATTTTTGGCAATAATATCAACTTCGATAAATTTACCTTTTCTTAAATAAACCAGCCCTTCAGTATCCTCAAATTGTTGGCGTAATTGGATGGTTTCGGGTAAAACTTCACGATTTTTTAAGCCATAGCTCAAGCCCAAAGCAAACAACTGCTCTAGTGCTTGCCCTTTTTCGTCTCCCAGATTACCCGTTATGATTTTTAACCAGGCATCAAACTGAGTAATTTTTTCGTTTGTCCTTTCCACAGTCGATTCCACTTTGATCATGCGACGTTTGAGATCAAGAAAGTCCTGATGTTGCTTGTCAAAACGTTGATCAATTTTGTCAAAGCGTTGATCAACTTTGTCAAAACGTTGATTCATTTCTTCGCGTAGCAGATCCATTTGCCGTTCAAATTGCGCCATGCGCTGTTCGTTCTGCTCAGTTCGCTCTTCAAATTTCTCCATGCGCTGTTCAACCTGCTCCAAGCGGTGCTCAACTTAGTTTCGGGAAATCCGCTCCGCTCCATTCCCGAAACAACTGAAAAGTATTTTATACTGAACATCCTCACAAACTGCCTTTTTTTGTCATTTACTGGCGTTACCAGAGGTGCTACGTCAGGAGAAATATTGAGAAATCTTATTGATGCGATTAAAGATTTCTCAATATTTCTCCTGACGTCGAAACCGCAACGAAGTAACGCCAGTAAATGACAAAAGCGCAAATTATGAAGGTATCAAGTATAACATTTAAAACTTTCAAAGAAATCCTATTTTAAAAAAAAATAGGATTTCTTAGCTATCATTAAAATCACCATCTTTCTACAAAACCACTCCTGACTTTATGAAAGTCATCACTTTCAGAAATCCACTTTGCCTGCTCTGAGCTGGGGGCGACACTGATTTTGACTGAGGACTAAAAAATGTTTCAGTGTGATAATATCATCTTCCACAAGTTCTTTTGAAATGACATGCCCCTTTAAAGCCTTAAGTCGAGATATATGAGTTTGAATGCGCTTTTCTACCGTCTCAAGATCATGACTATAATGATCATCAAGCGCATCAGAAATCACTTCGCTTGTCCATAAAGCCAAAGCATGTTGTGCCACTAATTGTGGCTCTATTTTGCTACCTTTTGGCAATAAATAAAATTGAGGCTTTTTGTTTTGACGCGCAAAGGTATTGCCAATTCAAAAACCAGCCAATAAGTTTCACCAAACGCTAAGTTGGGTACAAAGACGCGAATTCCTCTATCTTTCAAAGCTGGCAATGGCTCAACGAGATATTTTCTCACCTCTTCCTCTGCTGAAATAATCTCTGCTGTCACTGCCCCCCTTTCTGCCGGATCAGTCAGGAGCCTGTGCCCATAAAAATGCAAAATATTAATTTCTGGCGCAATTTCTATTTGCAGTTGCACATTAATCGCGGCTAAATGTGTTCCTCTCTTCAATTTTTGTTGTAATTCTCCTGCCATTTTATCTTTGGGGACATTAATTTCTTGCCAATCCCCTTTTGTAAAATAAGTAGTCTTTCCGCCTGCCATACCTGCTAAACTATGAACTTCTCTACTAAAATCCCCAAAAGTAAAACTTGATATCTGAAAATTCAAATCGCGTATTTTTTCAGCGATATTGCTTTGAATTTTTAACCAGTTAGTCTCTCCCGATGTCGGATTACCATCTGTAAATAAGAAAATTTGATTGAGGGATTGGTGACTCAATGCCATTAAGTTAAGGATTTTTTGTAGGGTGGGTAGAGCGAAACCCACCATTGTTATAAATTTCAACGAGTTGGTGGGTGCAGCGGGCAACCACAAGGGATTGCCCCTACCCACCCTACAAAAAAGCTTAACTTAATGGCATTGATTGGTGACTGCCATAACGACTTATCTCGTTTATAGCATCTTATTGAGCGGTGTTGCCTTTAATACCGTTTTGACATCGTGATTAAATGCAATGATGCCAAGAATATCATCTTTTTTCATACTATTACTATTAAATAATTCTCTGATTGACGTTCTGACAAAATCTAACCTCTTTTCTTGCTCCATAGAAGCACTGATATCAATGACAAAAATATAATTCTGTGGCACAGATGTCAATGCCGCAACCTCTGCGTTGGGCTTTGCGGTTTTCAAGACTATTTCTAAATAATGTGTTGCTTTTTCATAACGTTTTTGAGAAGCCGGTATTTTTGCAATGCCATAACTGACAGCTAAACCATTATTGGCAGGAGGTAAGTATGGCGTGGCTCAATCATAACGCCTTGACTAATCATTTTTTTAAGCCCTATAATCAATTTGCTACCAAAAGCATCATCGCTGCGTTTAAATAAACCATTGCTTCTCACTGACTTGAATCTCATCAGTGCCCTTGGAGCGGGGAGTATCGGATGGCACGATAGGCGCGACGATCTGATGCTTAGGGGCTAATTTGGATAGTTGAGAAGGTATTTCTGTTTTTAAAACTTGAATTATCTCATTATCCCTTGCAAAGGCTAAGCCATCGACTGAAAAGGCTATGGCATTGATTGAATTAGCCAATTGCAAATCGACGATCAATTCGCCCATCTCCCACAATTTTATCCTCTCCTCAGTGACAGTGGCTAAAATACTTTCCGTCGGTGAATACGCAATTAAAGCATTGCCGCTATGTTTTAACGACTGTTTTATTTCACCCGTTTGACTGTCCCATATTTTGACGGTATTAAGTTTACCCGTTTTTGTATTCCATAATCTGATGGTTTGGTCCCAACTAGCTGAGGCTAAAGTATTTCCATCGGGTGAATAAACGATAGATTCAATGTTGTCGGTGTGACCATTAAAAATGATAGCGGCATGGTTTATCTGGCTTATCAGTGCTAGAGAAAATAATAAAAGTAATTTTTTGTTGTTCATAAAATATATTTAATTAAATGTAAAAGGAGTCCAAGATTTATCTTGGACTTCTAGCAGTCAAATTTATCAACATGCTCTGGATATTCATCTAGTCCAAGATTAGTTTCACCTTTCCAATTCATCAGGGCAGGATGTTCTCCGCCCTTCACGATATCCGTCGCCCCGTCAACCGTCTTTGCAAAACACAGCACTTGCTCCACTTGTGCCAGATTCAAAATAACAGGGGAATGGCTGGCAAGCAACACTTGGGCATCGTAAACAGACGATAAAGATTGATAAACCGTTTCCACCGCTCGTGGGTGAATCCCATTTTCAGGTTCTTCAATTAAATAAATACCTGATAAATTAGATAAATATGCGGGTAAGGTCAAAGCCAGCAGTCTTAATGTACCATCTGATGCCATCCATGAGGGGACTTCTAAACCGCCCCGATAACGTATCACAAGGTAACGATGCCTATCTTCGGGGCGGACGATTGTATGAATATCTTCAAGATCGTTTAGGGCTGTTTGTAAATGACTTATCCAATCTTTATAATTTTCAAAGTCTTGTTTGTACAACTGGTCTATAACCCACGGTAAATTAGACCCATCAGATTTAAAACTCTGTTGTTGTCCGGGAGGGCTGGGTTGGCGCATGAATTGACTATTCAGGATAAATTGTTGTATCCCCTCTACCAATAAATTTTTAAACCAAACCGTCACCGGAAATTGAGACTAATCATTCAAAAACCTCATACTTATTTCTCCATACCGTGACGCGGATAAGCGAGCGTACATTAAGGACACAAACTCTCTATTTCAGTCTCAGTCGTCATAACAAGACGATCAGACGATTTAAAAAAATTTTCTCTTTTCAAGCAATCCACCCATTCCCGTGAAACGCCCATCTTTTTAAGAACGTCAGCGACCTTTTCAGCCTTTGCCCTCTTATCACGCCCTCCTATCAATAATAACAACTTAATTTTAAGGACTAAACTATCAACATGCTTTGGATACTCATCTAGTCCAAGATTAAGATACTCAAGGGCAATTTGATTGTCGCTTTCCATCTTTGCTTTATTATACCAAGGATTATTATCATCTACCTTATCTGTCCCTATAGGAACAGGCATGACAACCACCATTATAATCAAAAAAAATAAAAATGATAATTTAAAAATCCTATTTCTTGAAGAAATAGGATTTTTGGGTGGCTCATATATTCGACACTTTTTATAATTATCGACGAATATGTCAAGTTCACCTTTCAAATCCGCCTCTACACCATAAAAATCGTGGAGCAAGAGATAACATTGACCACTTTTAAATTTCTCCTTAACCAAAGCTAAAAATTCATTGCTGACGGCTTCCCCTTCGAGCAGATATTCATTCCACCTGTCATGAACAAGCTCAAGATAGTCCATCACCTCATTAAATTCTTTCTCAGTGGTAAAGTATGTGATCGCCTTCTCGATAGTCTCCGGCTCCCAAGCATTTTCCGTCTCTTTAGCGACAATGAGCCGCTTGGCATCCTAAATCATCAACAATTGGCAGCATACGTCCGTATTGTGAGCCATCACAAGTAATGGCGAGTTTTGGAGAAACTTTCTCATTTCGTGCTGAACAAAGCATCCCGACAACAAAGGCACCATAAAGAGAGTTGCCATCAATCGCATAGATTTCCGTCTCCCCGCTAGCAGGTTTAAGCCACCAGCGAAAAACGGGAATTTCCTTTTTTCCCTCTCTTAATAATGCCTGACTCACATACTCGAAAGCGCGAACAAGGGTATTTTTAAAAGAGGGAGCGATAGAAATACTAAACATTTCATCGGGATGTGGCTCGCTGACTATTTCAGTGTCAAGCTCGACTGATTTTAGGTCAAATTTGATCTGCTCTATAAAAAGATGAGCGGCGATCCCGGCTGCACCATAACAAGCTAAGAGTACTTGTACTCTCCTTTTAGTTTGTTCGACAGGTTTAATCACCTGACGGTTTTTGAGCAAATGAAAAAGATCGAGTACAAATCCGATAGGAAAACCGGTTTTGTCTTTCAAATCTTTCGGACCTTTATCCATGAGACGATCAGTAGAACGTGCATGAGAAACCATGAGAGCGTATGCCTTTAAAAAGCGATACGTCTCATCAGAGTAATGCTCAATAAACCAATTTTGAACATCCTCAGATAAAAAATTCTCAACCAGCGCTAATGAACCGTTACCGTTGACGGCCTCTATCATGGCTTTGAGGAAAATATTCTCTTGCCTAAATCGGCACCTAAATTGGGACGGGTTGGGCAGATTCAGGGCAAAATTGAGCGCGTCAAGATAGTTTTTCTTAGCGATATACTGATCAAATTGGCGACACAAACGACATATCACCCACTTTTTTTGCATTGACTAAAAAAAGGCTTGAATTTTTTTTAGCCTTATAATGTTGGCCACGTACGCGCAAGCTCACGTTGGGTGGTGGTTCTAACCTAAAATCGTTGGTTAGGTAAAAGTGGAAACGTAAAGAACTGATAGCCGAGAACCAAGGCCAAACATATCAGTTGCTGCGCCTTGACTTTTGTTAGGGCTTTGGGAGATACCCCCTCCAGGACGAAAGTCCTGTGTGCTTTGTTAATGAATGGTAACATTTTTTAATTAAAATGTATCGGTGACGACATCATCCTCCACCTCATACGTGACAGTTAAAGTATGTTTCTCTCTCAGGTTTTCAACTGAGGGTAATCGCTCGTCGAATTGCCACCGCTCATCTCGGTATTTTAATTTTTGAGGCTGATTACTGACAACCTCTTTTCCTGTGCTATCGGTGATAGTGATGAATGCCTTTTTTTCAGGGACTTTATCCTGGAAAGTTTGAAAAGAAACCCGCCATTTATCATCCAAATCGGCATTGTCATTTTCGGCATGAGGGTGTGCCCCTGTTACGCTTAGAGATTCACTCGCCGCATAAGAGATAGTGCCCCCAAGGGGTGGAATTTCGATAGAAATTGAGATTGTTTTTATTGTTTTTATTGTTTTTCTTATTTTCTCCACCAGTGGGGATGGGGCTTCCTTTATCTCTTGAAAAGCCGCCCGTAAAGAAACCTTTTTTTACATCTGGCGAAGGTTTGACGTACTGTAGCGGCATCATTCTTGCCGATAATCCTTGCGATTGTCTTGAAATCCAACTCCTGCGTTAGCTCAAATAACAACAAGCATATGCACTTTAGGTCTTGGGGAGCCTGCTGCTTTTTATAGCAATTTGCTTTATGTTTCTTAATAATGAGTGCGATCCTTGCTATGTGCGCCTCATCGAAGGCATTCTCTTGTATTCAATGCTAACACCGATCTGAAATGATGTGACATGTCACGCCATTTCAGATCAGTGTTATTGTAGATAATAACGGCCATTCTCTGGATGTCACGAGTTGACCGTAGACAAAGCCATTCTCTGGCAAATTTTTTTATTTTTTTTGTATTTTTAAATAAGGAGCATAAATGATGAAAGCATTTCGTAAAAAACTGGATACCCATTGGGTACCCAATGCCATTAAGTTAAGGGCAACCATAAAGGATTGCCCCTACAGGATACGTGATTTGTCGTAGGGGCAATCCCTTGTGGTTGCCCTCAATCCCTTGTGGTTGCCCTTGGTTGCGAAAAACTACCAAACCTACGAGCTTTTTATGCCCCGTTTGAAAAAATTAACAGAAGGCGTCTTGCGTGAACGCTTTGGTTTTCAAGATAATGATTTTATTATCATCAAAGATGCCACCCATACCGGCATTGAAAAGGCTTTCAATGCCCTGACTGAGCGAGTCAAATCCGATGATTTTGTCTATATTTATTACTCAGGGCATGGCTCGCAAACCGACGACTTAAACGGTGACGAACCCAGTGGCTTAGACCAAACATGGGTATCTTACGGTGCTCGCACCAGCGATGAAGCGCACAAAGACAACTCAATGCCACCTTCGTTAAGGATAAATGCCCGCAATCGTGGTATTAGGAGTCCAAGATTTATCTTGGGCGTCGGCTCTCCCAAACTAAAGTTTGGACTCCTGAATACCTTAACGAAGGTGGCATTGACAAAGACAACTACGATGTCTTGGATGATGAAATTGATGCTTGGTTGGCAAAATTGTATGCAAAAACAGAAAAAATCGTATTTGTCTCGGATTCTTGTCACTCTGCCACCGTGAGTCGTGCGGTTGAGCAAGGTGAAATACTGGTTCGAGGGGTAGAAAAGGATAAACGTCCCCATTTGTTGGGGAAACGCCCCTATAAACCGCTAAAAATTCATCGTGGTATTCGTGTGGGTGCCGCACGAGACGAGGAATCTGCAAGAGATGGCTTAAAAAAAATGGACCGATTTTATGGATTCTTCACTTGGTATTGGGTGGAAAATTTAGAAAGAGCACAAGCGGGTGAAACTTGGAATGATGTTTTTAAGCGGACTTATGCACAAGTTTTTAAGCGGGATTATACACAAGTGGCACAAAACCATGCGCCGCAACCACAAATAGAGGGTGAACATCACCAACAAGTTTTGGGGGGTGGTTTTACACCGCTGCCGCTGAGAATTCCAATTCGTATAGCTGGGAAAACTGGGAAAAATAAAATCCGGGTAGGCATTGAAGCTGGTTTACTCGCAGGCGTTACCGAAGGATCGAAATATTGCTTATATAAGCCCGAAGAATCCAATCCGCCAAATTTACCCTGCATGACTATTGGCAAGGTAAAACCTTTCGTCAGTTATGCTCAAAAACTTAAACCCAGGGGCATTTTCAAGATTGGCGACTTGGTGGTAGAAAAAAGCCATGCCTACCATTTTATGCCCAGCAAGGTATATTTAGAGGCTGATTTTCCTAAAGAAGACGAGCCACTATTAAAAGCGATCCGAGCCGCTTTTCAGCCAAATCCTGATGGTACACAACCGCTCTCAGCCTACCAACTCACTAACGATCCTTATGATACCGATCTACGTTTATACCTATTGCGCCCCAAGCTTCAAGACGGGCAACTAATCCCTGCGTCACCTGGCAATATCTTGCCCAAATCTTTCCCTAATCAACCACCGGAATTATGGATACTAACACCGGAGCAACGCTTATTAAAAAGCCTTAAAATCCCATTCACCAATCTAAAAAAAGGGATTAAGTTGCTACAGGACAATTTAAAAAAAATGGCCCGTATCCGTGAACTTAAAGCTCTCCAAAGCCCTCGTGGTAATAGTAACTTACCAGTGGCAGTGCAAACTTATCTTTTCAAACCTTGTCTGAACGGACAAAATTGTGTGCCGCTATCCAATTTGGGAAAGCATCGCAAAACGGGCCCCTATCGTTTTCAGGAGATTGAAAAATTGACTCTGAATCAAGGCGATATTCTCTTATTCACTTTGCACAATGAATCCGAGCAAGATTATTATTGTTATCTGATTAATATCAGTTTCGACGGTACTATCCTGGCGCTTTTTCCCCTTCCTTGGGAGCCGATGGAGTTTGCCCGTGTATCGAGCGGTAAAAAAGAGCGGGTGAAATCGGTTTTGAAGATGAAACAAGTAGGAGAAGAAACTCTCAAGCTTATCATCAGCACTCAGCCGATAGATATATCGTTATTGGAACAGTCGCAGCTAATAACACGCGAGGGATTAAATCCTTTAGAACAGTTATTGGTTAATGCAGCACATGGACTGCGGGATGAAACGTTAATAGAGATTGATAAATGGGCGACTGGGCAAGTCACTTTTAAGGTTAAGTGATGGATACAGGACACTTGGAGTGCAAAGCTTCAGCTTTGGACTTATTGTGCTGGACGGGGTAAATTAAAGAAATCCGATTTTTTTTAAAAATCGGATTTCTAGCTTTGGGCAAAAAAGTCGTTTTTAATGCCCCGGTAGTTTTTTCCATTTGAGGTTGTTTCAAACGGTATCAACGACGGTGAGATAATCCAATGTGGTAAATTTTAGACGGCTCCAACGAGTTGCTTGAATTGTAGATGATGTGGTGAATTAATTTTTAGCATCCGTTCAGGGCTATCATGTAAACCGTCAAGGGGTGATATGCGTGTGGGCTTTTTGTTAATGGCAATATCACGAATACTGACAAACCGATAATCATAGTCATTTGGGTTGAGAAAGCTCTCTTGTTTCCAAAATCTCTGTCCAATAGAACGGCAATAGTCGATAACACACCATGCTCCCTTTAGCTGCTGGATAATTTCCAGCTCAGATCCGCCTTTACCCTTTTTCATCTCAATAAAAATAATTAAATTCCTTGTTTTCTTCTTGATAGGGATGTTTGCAACAATCACAAAATCAGCACGTTTGCACTCTCCTCTGCTGTTGCTAAAGATTGTAGTTGGAGATGGAAAGGCATCTCCTTTAATCACAACAGCATCTTCCGGCATATTACTAATGACAACAGAATAGCCTTTATGATCATCACATTTTGGCTCGTTGAGGGTAACCGCTTTTTTGCCATAATCGCCATCTTCAAGCGCAACCCTTGCCTCCTTTCTGAACAATTCGCACAGTATATCGTGATCGGGCATTATTCACCTCCCCACACAATCATTTCCTGAATTCTGTTCATATCGTTAATCGTTGTATCAAAAGTACGGGCTTCAATACCGAATTCCGGATCAATGTGGGCGGCAGTCAGAGTACGACTCTTGTCATCCAATTTCATTAAAGTCTCTTCAGCGATATAGACTTTAATATTTTCGGCGGAAATGAGTTCATTTGTATGATAACCCTCTGCTTCTGCGATTTGTTTGAGATAAGGTTTATCATGATTCAGCATGATCAGCGTGTTTAATTCTTTGACAATATAATCGCTGTGGGTGGTAATAAACACTTTAACGCCTAAATTAACCAGACGGGCAAATAAACGGGCAATCCGACGCTGGTTTTCTGGATGTAAGTTTAATTCGGGTTCATCTACTATCAATAAGTCACCCGTTTTGGCAAGGTGACGAAGATAAAAACCAATATCCAGCAACGAACGCACTGCACTAGAGCTTTCATCCATTGTCAGCTTGATCTGTTTTCCTTTTGGCTTGAAATAAAGCTCATCATTGCGAGTGACAAGGTATTCTCCGCCGATAATATCAGCAAAATTCTCCAAGACATCAGGATATTTGTCAGCGATAAAACTACTCTCTTTGGCGATTGTTTCAAGCTGACGGATAAATTCCACATTACGCTCAACCGGCAAGGCATAATCCTGATAAATTTGGAATAGCAGTTTCATCGGATCAAGCTTGGTATCATCTTGACTCACTTCCTTCAGTAAACGATTGCGTGCAAAATTAAGTTCCTTTCTGAAAATAGCCGCACCAGTACGTTCTGCACTAGCAATAAACGGATTAGGAAAAAAGCGACCAAAGATAATCTCATTCACGGCACCCGCTATAACGCGCTTAATAACATCAGAGGGAAATTGGATTTTTTCCTTATCTACCAAGAGAGAAACCACTAATTCAGTACTGTTTTCTGTCTTGGATAAAGAAAAAAGTTTGGCGTTGCCACCGTGCATTTGACGTTCAAAGGATGCAGTCACAGATAGCTTTTCACTCTCATCCAGCAACACTTGAAATTGCGTTTTTTTAAAATATTCCTTGGATGCAGAAAAAACTTTGGGCAATGCTTTGGTGTAATTTTGACAGCCTTTTTGTAGTATTTCCCTAGCTTTATCAATATAAAATTGAAGATCGATCTGGACGACACCATCTGTCAACAAGGTATTCATTTGTTTATCTTGTATTTCAGTCTCCAGCATTTCCCGCCAAATATCCAAAAAACCAAACCATGCGTAGGTGGCATAAGTTTTGCCGGCATTATTGTCACCACAAATAATGGTAAAATCTCCCAAAATGAACTCTGCTTGTTTTATGGGACCAAGATGTTTTAACTTTATTTTCATATTGTTATTTTAATAATCAATGGGTTTTGACTTATCCGAGCGATAATGCAATCCGTGTAGTCAAGATTAAATGCCATACAACACAAACGCAGCCCAATACACTGGATAACGTCCACCCTTTTTTATAAACTCGCGCTTGGTTGCCATCAAAGGATCTATTTGTTCCACACCGGCTTTAAGTTTAGCAAAGAAAGAGATTTATGTATTTGTGCACAGGACGCACCCTACGCTTGCTATGGTGATAAACTTAAACCTGTGTCAGTCGGAGTTACCTTAGTCACTGAACAGGGTTTAGAATCCCGACACGCTGGCATTACAGAATGGTATGTGAATAATTCAGAGGGACTGAGACAAAATTTCACTTTAGAGCAGCCACCGGCACAAAATAGTGGTATCTTGCGTGTCGTTTTGCGTGTCAATGGCGATCTCCGCCCAGAACTGTCAACGGATCGCCAAACTATCCACTTAATCAATCAAAAGGGTGATACTGTACTGCATTATGGCGGACTCTATGTCTATGATGCAGCTAAGAAAACGCAACCTGCCCACTTTGCGCTCGCTGAGGGACAGATTGTGATTGAAGTGGACGATAGCCAAGCTCAGTATCCTCTTATAATAGACCCTTTGCTATATACACAAGAAGCTAAGCTTACCGATAGCAATGAAGATAAAGTTGACGCCTTCGGTTCCTCCGTGGCATTGTCCGGCGACACTGCGCTGGTGGGGGCGAATCAATCGGCCCACATATTCGTAACATCTGGTGTTGGAAATCCTCAACCGGCAGAATTGCCAGAACTCCCAGCAACCACCCTCAGCGGTGCAACGAGCCAGTCTAAATTTGCCGGTGGTGCAACAAATGACAATAGTGCCAGCTTTAAAAACAACTTCACCGCAACAGATACCATTGAAGTGATTGGCAAGATCACCATTGCTCCAAATGACCTAGAAGAAAAAGAAGGATCAATATTTATCGTGGTTGTTTTAAGCAATTCAGGGATCGATGGTATTTATATGAGGGACGGCTCACAATGGAAATTATGGGATGGCGATCTCGCTCACCTAACTGTTGTCGAAGAGCCACGGGCACTCAATGCCACCGAGGAAGTGAGCGTTGTGACTGGGCTCACAGGATTGCCTGCTGACTTTAATGTCTTTTTTGGCTATCGGGCAAACAATGAGATACACTACAACGCCGAACCGATTCAATTTTTGGTTAGTCCCTAATTCAAAAAACCGCTGCCCAACCGACATAAAACGCCGATATTTTCTCGTTCCCACGCGAGGCAAAGGAATGCCTGCACGGACGCTCAGCGTCCGGCAAAATCGTTGCTGGAGCCTTTTGTTATGCAATTTCACTCAAAGCTGACTGGAATATTGCATCAAGCAACCCAAAATCACAGTTGGCTCCAAGAGCATTTGCTGTAATCCATTCTTTTGTTGAAGCGATTCCCCAATCAATAGTATAACCACAATTTAACGCAATATGCTCAAATAATATTCTCTGAGTTCTGCCATTCCCCTCCCTAAATGGATGAACCATATTCAGATCTGCGTACAGCTCCGCCATTTGCTTAATTAGTGCATTTGGGGAGGAATTTTCAAAGTATTTGTTATTTCTAAAAGAATTGAAAATCTTATTGGCTTCTGGTTCAATTCTTGAGCTTGTACAAAATCTAGTACGCTCTTTTGAAATATCAATGCGCCTAATTTCACCTGCCCAATCGTAAATACGAAAGAATAGCAAACGATGTAATTTTTTCATGTAGTTTAAATCGTATGGCGGTGGGGAAAATGATATATCATTCAAAGCAACAGTGGTAATTTATATTTCGGCTTCTTGAAGGATAATTTTCTCTTGTATATTGAATTTATTGATTAATACATCTGTACCAGGGTAACAATATGGATCTTGTCCGGTACCATATTTATCTACCATTTGCATTAGCCCCGATTATTTCATATTTGTTTACCAACTCATTAATGGTATTGTTCACGGGAATAACTTTTATACCTTCTAACCTGGAGCTTTTCACAAAGCTCTTATATTTAGACTGATCGAAAATTTTCTTTTTTTCTTCTACTGAAAGCGCAGTCCTTTTGCTCTTAATCTCCCCATTTTGCGGGCCCATATCAATATACCTCGTCAACTTTTATGTATCCGCCAAATCAGGCATTATCTTATGTGTGTGAATTGTTGCTCCCCACAAAACGGTGGTCTTATTAAAAATAAGACAATAATGAGGGTCATTTTAACCTCATGCAAAAAACAAGTTAATAGCTTAAAAATTTTTTGATTGCTTTGGAGGGACTACAAAAGCAATTTGTAGCGAATTATATAACTAATTTTCTACCTATGTCAAGTAACTCACCCATTCTCTAAAGAACCCATCCGCACCGCCTTATTTTCCACAATACAAACTTCACGACACAAAGCACAGCCAATACAATAATCGACATAAGCCAGCCAGCCTTGCCAAAAAAAGTTGGCGGATATAATGTCCCTGGTAATGCTTTAGGTGTGGCAGTGTCTGGCAACTATGTTTATGTGGCGGATGGTCACAATCAACTTGTCATTTTATATGTATCTGACGGGAGTGAAATCTCACCTCAACCGCCAGAACTCCCAGCCACCACACTCAGCGGTGCAACGAGCCAGTTGTGACTGGGCTCACAGGATTGCCTGCTGACTTTAAAGTCTTTTTTGGCTATCGGGCAAACAATGAGATACACTACAACGCCGAACCGATTCAATTTTTGGTTAGTCCATAATTCAAAAAACGCTGCCCACCCGACATAAAACACCGAGATATATAGGTATCCATCATTCGTTGTAAATCAGACCTCAGAGGTCTTGGCATCCACAAACGAAGTAACGAAGTAAATCATTTAGGATGCTCTACCCATCCTACATAACCTAGTTTTATTCTCGTTCCTTTGCGGAGCAACGGAATGCATGCCCGGAGCGTCCTGCAAAAATATTTTTTATCTTGTTTTTTTAAGTGTTGTTTTATTTGACGTAATTTCTCGGCATGTGCAGGGGCTCAATGCCATTAAGCCTGTCCCGGTCCCGACGAGAGGAGGGATCTTGAGGGATCTAAGCCCCAAAATCAGACCGACGAGGAGACAAAAGCATCGCAGTTCGTTGTAACCCATAAGAAAAATTAACCGGAGCCGGTTTGGGTAACCTCGTAGGTTTGTCTTAACTTAATGGCATTGGTGCAGGGGTAAAATGCTTTGGGATATGAATTTGGCTATTTGTTTTGCATAAGATTGTTGTTCATTATTTTACTTCGGCAGCAAAACCATAATAAGGCTTGTCAGAATAAATGAGGGATGAAATAATAGCCGCCCGATTAACACTAAAGGAAAGTATAATGCCGTATGGTAAATTTGAGTCGGTATCAGAAGTGGCTAGAATATTCGATATTGAAGTAAGTGGAAATAAACCATTTATAGATAAATTAAAAATTGAAATTCCTAAATCCGATTTCAAAAGGATTGAAAAAAAATTAGGAGATGATCTAAACTTCATAAATGAGACGACTATTTGTACGTAGATAAGGAAAAAGGATTGGTTGGTGAGCCTGACTACCTAATTGCACCAAAAACAAAATATGGTGACATGGATGTACCACTTCTCTGTGTTATTGAGGCTAAGAAGGATGACTTTGAAGAAGGGTGGACACAAGCTTTAGCTGAAATGGTAGCGACTTCTTTACAGGGAAGAAAAATTTGCTAC
>JSZA02000142.1 GCA_000785145.2 Candidatus Thiomargarita nelsonii | reverse complement strand
TGCCGCTTTTCGTGATGCGGAATCCAGAGAGCGTTTTGCCCAAGCCGAAGCCAAAGCCATAAAGGCGATCTCAGTCGCAGTAAACCATGGTAATCTGCAAGCGGTTAATTATTTGATAGCTATCAGGTATATGGGTGCTGTTAATCGGCTCGCCCAATCTGAAAATCACAAGCTGCTACTGATGCCTTTAGAAACGGCGGGTATCATCGGTTCCCTTGGCGGTATTAAAGATATTATCAAAAATGCTGCTTTTGCTAAAAAAATCTAAGTTAGTTTCGGGAAATCCGCTCCGCTCCATTCCCGAAACAACGAAATTTTTTTTCTCGTTCCCGCGTTTCTCGTTCCCACGCTCTGCGTGGGAATGCCTGCTGGGACGCAGCGCGTCCCGCACCGCTAACATCAAAAAAAAAAAATGAAAAAATGACCAACACCACAACCTATCTCAGCCCCTTACACCCCCCCCTCACCCCCAAGCAACGCAAAAATTGGGGACGATTATATGGCAGCAGCGTCGGATTAGTGATCAGCCAAGCCGCACAAAAAACGCCCGTGATTGTGATAACCCCCGACTCTCTCTCCGCGCAACGCTTGGTTGAAGATATTCAATTTTATGCAAAACCAGACTTGCCTTTACTGATTTTTCCTGATTGGGAAACTTTGCCTTATGACCTATTTTCTCCGCATCAAGACATCATTTCTGAACGCCTAACCACGCTCTATCAGTTACCAGACATTGAACAGGGCGTATTAGTGTTGCCAGTGAATACCTTAATGTCCCGTCTCGCACCAACAGACTATGTGAAAGCCAAAAGCTTATTAGTCACCACTGGGCAACATTTAAATCCAGAAAAATGGCGCCAACAATTAGAACTCAGCGGCTATCGTCGCGTTGAACAAGTCATGGAACATGGCGAATTTGCCGTGCGTGGGAGCCTGTTAGATTTGTTCCCAATGGGCAGCAAACTGCCTTATCGTATTGACTTATTTGATGATGAAGTCGATAGCATCCGCAATTTTGATCCCGATACGCAACGCTCTCAATCCACGATTAAAGAAATTCGTTTGCTCCCGGCGCGTGAATTTCCCTTAACATCCATTGAACAATTTCGTAGCCAATGGCGTACAGAATTTAGTGGCGATCCCACTCGTTGCCCAATTTATCGAGATGTCAGTGCCAATTTAGCCCCCGCCGGGATTGAATATTATTTGCCGCTGTTTTTTGAAAAAACTCATACCTTATTTGATTACTTGCCAAGCAATAATCTCATCATCACCTTAGAAGGCGTATTAGAAAGGGCAGAAAAATTTTGGCAAGAAATCAGCGAACGTTATGAACAATTGCGCCATAATGCAGAGCGCCCCATTTTGCCCCCAACTCAATTATTTTTACAAGCAAACCAAGTATTTGCAGAATTACACCCGCATATTAATCTCACTCAAGACGAAACCGCCAACGGCCTCAATTTTGCCTGCCATCCACCGCCCAAATTGCCCGTTGATAGCCGCGCTTCGCAACCCTTGAGTGCTCTCCAAAAATTTTTAGAAACATTTCAAGGACGTGTACTGATAGGAGGTGAAACAACAGGACGGCGTGAAAGTTTATTGGAATTGTTGAATAAGCACAACTTGGTCGCAAAAGTAGTCGATAATTGGCAAGCGTTTTTGCACAGTGAAGCACCTTTATGCTTGAGCGTTGCTCCGCTGGAACAAGGTTTAGTGCTAGAAGAGCCCCAACTTGCCATCATCAGCGAAACTCAACTCTTTGGCGAACGAGTCGCACAGCGCCGCTTGCGTAAAAAAACTATACAACGGGATACTGATAGCATTGTCCGTGAACTCACAGAATTAACTATCGGTGCTCCCGTCGTGCATGAAGAACATGGTGTAGGGCGTTATCAAGGCTTAATAACGCTGGAATTGGGCGGGATAGAGGCGGAATTTTTACATCTTGAATATGCCAAACAAGATAAACTCTATGTCCCTGTTTCTTCATTACATTTGATTAGCCGCTTTACCGGCATGGATCCAGAACGAGCACCGCTGCACCGCTTAGGCTCAACTCGATGGGAAAAGGCAAAACACAAAGCGGCTCAAAAAGCCAGCGATGTTGCCGCTGAATTATTAGATATTTATGCCCGACGGGCGGCACAAGAAGGGCATGTCTTCAAAATTAATCAAAATGACTATCAAGCCTTTGCCCAAGCTTTCCCCTTTGAAGAAACGCCCGATCAACAAGATGCCATTGAAGCCGTGTTAAATGATATGTACTCAGAGCATCCCATGGATAGGCTCATCTGTGGTGATGTGGGCTTTGGTAAAACCGAAGTGGCGATGCGAGCCGCTTTTGTAGCTGTGATGGATGGGCAACAAGTGGCTGTCTTAGTACCCACAACCTTGTTGGCTCAACAACATTATCAAACTTTCCAAGATCGTTTTGCAGAGTGGGCAGTACGAGTTGAACAACTGTCACGCTTTCGCTCCAAAAAACAGCAAACTGAAAGCTTAAAAGCGGTGGCAGAAGGACAAGCAGATATCGTCGTTGGCACCCATAAGCTGTTACAAGATGATATAAAATTCAATCAGTTAGGATTAGTCATTATTGACGAAGAACACCGTTTTGGGGTCAAACAAAAAGAGCGCTTTAAATCGCTACGGGCAGAAGTCGATATTCTCACTCTCACCGCGACACCGATTCCCCGTTCATTGAATATGGCTTTATCCCATTTGCGGGATTTATCAATCATTGCCACTCCCCCTGCTCGCCGTTTGGCGGTAAAAACGTTTATAAGGGAATGGGAATCGCCGTTAATTACTGAAGCCATCATGCGCGAATTAAAACGCGGAGGGCAAGTATATTTTCTGCACAACAAGATTGAAACGATTGGAAAAATAGGGCGAGAGCTAGAAGAATTAGTCCCCGAAGCACGGGTGCAGATTGCACATGGCAAAATGCGAGAACATGAACTTGAACAGGTGATGCAGGATTTTTATCATCGCCGTTTTAACGTTTTAGTGTGTACCACCATTATTGAAACGGGGATTGATGTGCCCTCAGCTAATACGATTATTATTAATCGTGCCGACAAATTAGGTTTAGCACAATTATACCAATTACGTGGACGAGTCGGGCGATCCCATCATCGCGCATACTGCTATCTCATCATCCCCCCCGTCAAACAATGACAAAAGATGCGCTCAAACGAATAGACGCTATTGGTAGCTTAGAAGAATTGGGCATGGGCTTTACCTTGGCAACCCATGATTTAGAAATTCGTGGTGCTGGCGAATTGTTAGGGAGTGGACAAAGTGGGCATATGCAGGAAATTGGCTATAATTTGTACAGCGAATTATTAGAACGCGCCGTTGCTTCCCTGAAATCGGGAGAACAAATCCCCTCCGAACGCCATCAGGGCACAGAAATTAATTTACAGAGCCCTGCTTTGTTACCGAGCGACTATATGCCCGATGTGCATACCCGTTTAATCATGTACAAACGCATTGCCAATGCGCCCTCACTCCAAGCCTTAGATGACATCCAAGTAGAAATGATAGATCGTTTTGGATTATTGCCAGAACAGGCAGAAGCATTGATAAAAACAACAGAACTCAAATTGAAAGCGACACCATTAAAAATACGCAAAATTAATTTTGGGGCACAAGGCGGTTATATTTTATTTGACGAACAAGGGACGATAGAGCCCCTAAAAATCGTCAATCTCATTCAAATGCAACCCTCTCATTATAAATTAGACGGACAAAATAAATTACAATTGTTGTTGGAATTGCCCTCTTTTTCAGAACGCTGTCAGGCTTTGGAGACTTTGTTGGTGGAGTTGAGTCGCTAACATGCCTGACTTTGTGTTAAAAAGCTCATGTAGGGTGGATTAAGCGATAGCGTATCCACCTGACATGTATGGTTTTATGCTTATTATAATCGAGGCTTGCTTTGTTGAGGCTAATCTGTTTAAATTATTATCTTTGCCAAACAGCTCATATCAACCGGCTCGTATGGCAACAAGCGTTTAATAATAGCTGTTTATGGTAATAAGAGGTGAATAGTTCCTAAATCTATAGATATTTATTTATAGACAGTGGAGCTAACAGCGGGCTACGTTAAGTAGCAGAAGTTAGATTGGCCATCACACCTTCCGATGTTATTCCAGTCGGTCGCTCTGTGGTCTGGCATTAAGGGTAGCGGAAACGTGAATGTGTGCCAGATGTAAAAAACATTTTTAACAACCGCGAGGAGTACTTTACTTCCCTTTTTGGGGAGGCCTTAAATGGCACGTCGTAGGGGCAATCCCTTGTGGTTGCCCTTTTTACTGCATTACACAGAGTTGTTTTTTTGACGATTATTTGTTTAAATTATATAATTAATTATTTAAAATTATTTTGTATAATATTCATCTAGTAAAATATATAATTTTCTATAAAATTAGTGAAGGTATTTAATACATGAACGAATTATTTGAAGATGATGTTCTTGATGATGAGGGGTCAAACATGGGTTCAGTGAATCACAGTTTAACGCAGGCTAAAATAACCGGTTTACTTGTTAATGATGAGAGATTCTCTGTTATGACAGAGTTGAGCTTGGATATTAATCAGTATGATTTTAGTAAGTATAATATCAAGGCTAAAGATGAGGTAAAACCTGATATTTGTGTGTATCCAAGCGAAGTGGGGCTTCTGGAGTCTGATCTGGTAAAGATGACAGAAATGCCTTTGCTAGCTGTAGAAATTCTTTCCCCAAGTCAAGGGACTAAAGAATTAAAAGATAAGATTCAGGTCTATTTTGAATTGGGCGTGAAGTCATGCTGGTTAGTTATTCCTGATGTTCAATTAATAAGCGTTTACGCTAAGCAGGGGCAATTCAAGAACTTTGATGTGCAACATGACACCGAGGTAATTGATGAAGTAATGGATATTCACCTACCTATTGCCAAAGTGTTTAGAAAGCGTTCTAACGAGGCCCAGACGGTAGCTTAAGTACTGAACCAATAATTTTAAGGTATTTTGGAGTCCAAAGCAAGCGTAGCCTGGATTGTAGGGTGCGTCCTACGCACCGTCTTGTAACAGATGCTTTATCTACATTGATAAAAATATGTGTGGCCCTACATACATTTAATCCAAGCGGAGCGAACTAAAAAGGTGCGTAGGACGCACCCTACTTGCGGAGCGAACTAAAAAGGTGCGTAGGACGCACCCTACTTGCTTGCTAAAAATGGGAAATCGAGAGCAAAATCGAACAATGTACTAAAAATGGGACTTGTGTCGCGTGACTAGTACTCTGTTTTTTTGGAGTACAAAGCTTTAGCTTTGTCAGACAGTACAAAGCTAAAGCTTTGTACTCCAACCCCAAAAAAACAAATTGACAGAGTACTAGACTCACCCACATCTACACCACTAATCATACAAAATTGACCGTTTATCGGTCATATTTAGCATTCAATAGTGATTCCCTTTTATGCTGCTTTCAACGTGGTTTAACCTCGTTTTGAAATCACTTTCTTTGCTTTGGTAGGACTTACACATTGACAACTAACAAAAGCTGGTCCCGGAATCATCAAAAGGATGAAGGAGTTTGACGTATACTTAGTTGAAAAGCTTCCTGGTCATAACTTTAAAACCCAAGAAGAAGTATTTGGGTCAGTATTTGCTGAATTACTCAAAAGTAATCCTTCTTGGATTTTGAGAGGTAAAACAGTTGATACGAGTTTGGATTTTACTCTATTCGTTCACTCAGAGCAAATATTGTGGATTGAGTATAAAAGACGGCTCAGACTGCAATGGATTTGCCGGTGCGCGGCATTGTAATAATTTTAACGTTTTAGTGTGTACCACCATTATTGAAACGGGGATTGATGTGCCCTCAGCTAATACGATTATTATTAATCGTGCCGACAAATTAGGTTTAGCACAATTATACCAATTACGTGGACGAGTCGGGCGATCCCATCATCGCGCATACTGCTATCTCATCATCCCCCCCGTCAAACAATGACAAAAGATGCGCTCAAACGAATAGACGCTATTGGTAGCTTAGAAGAATTGGGCATGGGCTTTACCTTGGCAACCCATGATTTAGAAATTCGTGGTGCTGGCGAATTGTTAGGGAGTGGACATATGCAGGCATCAAGGCACAGAAATTAATTTACAGAGCCCTGCTTTGTTACCGAGCGACTATATGCCCGATGTGCATACTCGTTTAATCATGTACAAACGCATTGCCAATGCGCCCTCACTCCAAGCCTTGGATGACATTCAAGTAGAAATGATAGATCGTTTTGGATTATTGCCTGAACAGGCAGAAGCATTGATAAAAACAACCGAACTCAAACTAAAAGCGACTCCATTAAAAATACGCAAAATTAATTTTGGGGCACAAGGCGGTTATATTTTATTTGACGAACAAGGGACGATAGAGCCCCTCAAAATCGTCAATCTCATTCAAATGCAACCCTCTCATTATAAATTAGACGGACAAAATAAATTGCAATTGTTGTTGGAATTGCCCTCTTTTTCAGAACGCTGTCAGGCTTTGGAGACTTTGTTGGCGCAGTTGAGTCGCTAAAAATATCTAAAAGTCTAGTACAACGGATTTGGGGAATAAACGGATTGTTAAATACTAAGGCAACTCACAAACAATACCATAAGTATTTTCCTCGTTCCGTTGCTCCGCAAAGGAATGCCTGCTAGGACGCGGAGCGTCCGACAATAATCTCAGGAGTCCACCGTGGCTCTGAGTCGTCCAAGATAAATCTTGGACTCCAAAAACCTCTGCTGGACGGGGTTTGCAACCCCGTCCGCAAGCAAATATAAAAAATATAATATTTTACGTTATTTGTCAATACATCAGTCCGACAATAACCATAATAAAAATAGAACAAAAACTATGATAATTAATTATATTAAACACTTACACAAAAAACTGACGACGGCGTAAAGGGATAATTGATATCAATGATAAAATTTTTATGGACAAGTTATGATTAACTATAGTATAGTCTCCCACGCTTTACTTAACTTTGTTTTTTTTAACCAACATAACAAAAGGACCTATCTATGTCTATGAAGACTCCTATCCATGGGAGCACCAGCTTTAAGCCCACTAAAAAGTGGTGGCAAAGCACTCTTGTGGCTTGTCTAATGACAGGAGCGTTGTTTGTCTCCCCATTGACTACTACAAATGCAGGCAAATTCACTCTGAAAGATTTTTCAGATGTCTCTAAGCTCAGCTTGAATGGAGACGCAAAAACGCTACAAACACAAGATGGTGTTGTATTACGCTTAACCCCTTCTGCCAGAATTAAGGCGGGTAGTGCCTTTAGTACCGTCAAAGTGAGCACCGCCAAATTCAGTAGCTATTTCAAATTCAAAATCTCTGAACCTGGTGGAGTGCGTTCAGGAGGAGCGGATGGATTTGTTTTTGTCGTACAGCCTGTCAGCGCACACGCTGGTGGCGAAGGCGGAGGAATGGGATACGAAAATATCAAAAAAAGTGTCGGGGTGGAATTTGACACCTGGAACAACGAAAACCGGAATAAAAATGATTCAGACGAAAACCATGTTGGTATCAACATTAAAGGTGCTTTCAATGGACCAACCATGCCCGTTTCTCCAGCTTTTGAAAATGGTAAAATTTGGCATGCGTGGGTAGATTACGATGGCACCCAAATGGAAGTACGGGTTAATACCACTGGTAAGCGGCCCTCAAAACCGCTATTAACGCGAAAGCTGAATATCTCAAAAATTATCGGCGGTACCCCAGAAGCTTTTATAGGCTTTACCTCTGCAACGGGCGGAGCTTTTGCTAATCATGACATTATATCATGGATATTCCATGATGAATTTAAGCCTATCGGGGCGGCGTCTAACGTCGATGTCTGGATAGCGGACTCAAAGCGTGACGCTGGGGTAGAACCCAATAAAGTTAGTCGCCGTTTCTGGCTTAGTCCTGGTATCTGGCCACGAAACAAAAAGGATGGTATCAACAAATATCAGAATGTCGAATTGGGGCTGGACAATTATGTCTATGTCAGAGCCAAAAACCGAGGCACCTTAACCGCATCCAATACGACAGTTGAAGTCTACCGTTCAATTCCTTCATTAGGGAACCGCTGGCCCAAAGGTTGGAAATTAGTGGGCAAGGCCAACATTGACACCATTGAGCCAAATGCCTCTCAAGACGTTGCGATTCGTTGGGATAAGGACGAAATACCTAAACCTGGCCACTATTGTTTCTACGTCCGCTTGTTAAACGACGAGGATCCCATGACCTCTAAAGAACGTGGTGATTCCTTAGTGAATACCCGTAGCAATAACAATATCGCCTGGCGAAACTTCAATGTGGTTGATTTATTGAAAAACGTGACTGACGAATTTGAAGTCACAGTGCATAACACCAAAGACGAAGAAGCCAACATAGATCTGGCATTTGAAGAAGAGAACAATCTCCTTGATAATGAAGGAGTGGGACTCGTCGTTGACTTAGGTGAACTGTATGATCGTTGGGACACTGCGGGTGCTGAAGGAACCAACGTCAAATCGATGGGTGGCACTAAAATAAAATTACTGAAAACACCTGCTAAATTAACTGGTATTTCGATGAAGCCTGCTGAATCGCAAAATATCAAGATGAGACTAGAAGCCCTCAATCCCATGCCTGGAAAAGGTACTGTCCGCGAATACCAATTCAGCACCCAAGAATGGGTGGATGGAGAACTCGTTGGTGGAGTGGACTATGCCCTTATGACGAGAGCACAAGATACAGATACGGATGGTGACGGCATCAAAGATATCGATGATGAAGATGATGATAACGACTCCATGCCCGATGTATGGGAGATTCAAAAGGGATTGAATCCCCTTGTTCCTAACGAACCGATTCCAGAATCCACCCCAATCAAAACTCAAACGGCTCAGCCCCTTGTTCCTAACGAACCGATTCCAGAATCCACCCCAATCAAAACTCAAACGGCTCCGATTCCGCAAAATATTAAATATACTCTTGATTTGGCAAGCCCAGTGACGGAGCAATTTGAATTTGTGGTACCTAATTTGGCACCAGAAAAGGCCGCAACTGTCGATATCGTGTTTGAAGAAAAGAACAATATTCTTGAAACCGGAGAAGTGAGCGTTATCATTGACTTAGGGCCACTCTTTCAACCTTGGCAAGAGGCTGGCGCTAAAGGAATCAACGTTAAACACATCGAAGAAAGCACCCAAGTCCAAGTGCTAAAAATGCCCGCGAAATTTATGGGCATCCCAATGAATGCCAATGAATCGCAGACTATCCTGATCAAGGTGGAAGGCACTCAGCCCACGACCGAGACTCGTCACGTTGAACGGACTTCCACCCAAATCACTTCGAGGAGTATTAAATATACTCTTGATTTAGCAAGCCCAGTGACGGAGCAATTTGAATTTGTTGTCTCTAATTCAGAAAAGGCCGCCAATGTCGATATCGTGTTTGAAGAAAAGAACAATCTTCTTGATAAAGGAGAAGTGAGCGTTATCATTGACTTAGGGCCACTCTTTCAACCTTGGCAAGAGGCGGGGGCTAAAGGACTCAACGTTAAACACATCGAAGAAAGCACCCAAGTTCAAGTGCTAAAAATGCCCGCGAAATTTATGGGCATCCCAATGAATGCCAATGAATCGCAGACTATCCTGATCAAGGTGGAAGGCACTCAGCCCACGACCGAGACAAGCATTCGTCAGGTTGAAGAGATTTCAGAATCCACCCAAACCACTTCGATAAGTGAGGTTGAAGAGATTTCAGAATCCACCCAAACCACTTCGATAAGTGAGGTTGAAGAGATTCCAGAATCCACCCAAACCACTTCGATAAGTGAGGTTGAAGAGATTTCAGAATCCACCACAACCACTTCGATAAGTGAGGTTGAAGAGGAAGAAATTTCAGAATCCACCCAAACCACTTCGATAAGTGAAGTTGAAGAGGAAGAGATTTCAGAATCCACCACAACCCAAAGCACTTCGCAGCATAAAATTAATTATATTCTTGATTTTGCAAGCCATGTGACGGAGCAATTTGAAGTTGCTGTATCTAATTCAGAAGATGATGCAAATGTAGACATCGTGTTTGAGGACAAGAACAATATCCTTAACCAAGAAGAAGTCAGCATTATCATTGACTTAGGAACACTATTTCCGCGTTGGCAAGAGGCAGGGGCTAAAGGAATCAACGTGAAACGCATTGAAGAAAGCACCCAAGTCCAAGTGCTGAAAATGCCCGCGAAATTCATGGACCTCCCAATGAGTGCCAATGAATCGCAAACGATCCTGATCAAGGTGGATGCCTTAAAACCACAGCCAACTCGCACGACGGAGACTACCATCGTTGAAGAGGAACGGATTTCAGAAACCACCACAATTCTTCATCTGCATAGCATTCATTATTTTATGGATTTTGCCAGCCAGACGACAGAACCATTTGAAATGGTGGTATCTAATTCCGAAGACTCTGCAAATATAGACATTGTGTTTGAAGAAAATAACAAGTACCTTAACAAGGAAGAAGTGAAAGTCATCGTTGATTTAGGGCCGCTGTTCCCACGTTGGCAAGCTGCTGGTGCTAAAGGGCTCAATGTTGGGATACTTGATGATGGACCCCAAGTGCAAATGCTGAAAACACCCGCGAAATTCATGGGCATCCCAATGAATGCCAATGAATCGCAGACGATCCTGATCAAGGCGGATTCCTTAAAACCTCAGCCCACCCGCGCTGCGGAGACTACCATTCGCTACGTTGAAGAGGAACGGATTTCAGAAACCACCACAATTCTTCCGAGGCATAGCATTCATTATTTTATGGATTTTGCAAGCCAGACGACAGAAGAACCATTTGAAATGGAGGTATCTAATTCAGAACAGCCTGCAAATATAGATATTGTGATTAAAGAAAATCACAAGCGCCTTAACAAGGGAGAAATGAAAGTCATCGTTGATTTAGGGCCGCTGTTCCCACGTTGGCAAGCTGCTGGTGCTAAAGGGCTCAATGTTGGGATTCTTGATGATGGACCCCAAGTGCAAATGCTGAAAACACCCGCGAAATTCATGGGCATCCCAATGAATGCCAATGAATCGCAGACGATCCTGATCAAGGCGGAACCCTTAAAACCTCAGCCTACCCGCACTGCGGAGACTACCATTCGTCACGTTGAAGAGGAACGGATTTCAGAAACCACCACAATTCTTCCGAGGCATAGCATTCATTATTTTATGGATTTTGCCAGCCAGACGACAGAACCATTTGAAATGGTGGTATCTAATGCCGAAGGCTCTGCAAATATAGACCTTGTGTTTGAAGAAAATAACAAGCGCCTTAACAAGGAAGAAGTGAAAGTCATCATTGATTTAGGCCCACTGTTCCCACGTTGGCAAGCAGCGGGGGCTAAAGGGATCAATGTTGGGACTCTTGATGATGGACCCCAAGTGCAACTGCTGAAAATGCCCGCTAAAATCATGGGGATTAAGATGACGGCTGCTGAATCACAGATTATCAAAGTGAAAGTAGACAGCTTCAATCCCATGCCAAGAGAAGGCACTGAGACGGATGGTGACGACGGCATCAAAGAGGTCAATGATGAAGCGGCTCCAAATCTTCCGAGGGAGATGGATGGTGACGATGGCATCGTCAATGAGGCGCCAGAATCCA
Organism: Candidatus Thiomargarita nelsonii; assembly: GCA_000785145.2. Classification (GTDB taxonomy): domain Bacteria; phylum Pseudomonadota; class Gammaproteobacteria; order Beggiatoales; family Beggiatoaceae; genus Thiomargarita; species Thiomargarita nelsonii_B. The sequence goes on along the minus strand of JSZA02000142.1, from coordinate 5,645 downwards.
CCACAAACCTTCCGAGGCATAGCATTCACTATTTTCTGGATATGGCAAGCCAGACGAATGAACCATTTGAAATGGTGGTATCTAATTCAGAAGAGCCTGCAAATATATACCTTGTGTTTGACGAAAAGAACAAGCGCCTTAACAAGGGAGAAGAGAGAATCATCGTTGATTTAGGGCCACTGTTCCCACGTTGGCAAGCAGCGGGTGCTAAAGGGTTCAATGTTGGGATTATTGATGAAGGTCCACAAGTGCAACTGCTGAAAACACCCGCGAAAATCATGGGGATTAAGATGACTGCTACTGAATCACAGATTATCAAAGTGAAAGTAGATAGCTTCAACCTCATGCCAAGAGAAGACTCTGAGACGGATGGTGACGACGGCATCAAAGAGGTCAATGATGAAGCGGCTCCAATTCTTCCGAGGGATGGTGACGATGGCATCGTCAATGAGGTGCCAGAATCCACCACAAACCTTCCGAGGCATAGCATTCACTATTTTCTGGATATGGCAAGCCAGACGAATGAACCATTTGAAATGGTGGTATCTAATTCAGAAGAGCCTGCAAATATATACCTTGTGTTTGACGAAAAGAACAAGCGCCTTAACAAGGGAGAAGAGAGAATCATCGTTGATTTAGGGCCACTGTTCCCACGTTGGCAAGCAGCGGGTGCTAAAGGGAGCAATGTTGGGATTCTTGATGAAGGTCCACAAGTGCAACTGCTGAAAACACCCGCGAAAATCATGGGGATTAAGATGACTGCTACTGAATCACAGATTATCAAAGTGAAAGTAGATAGCTTCAACCCCATGCCAAGAGAAGGCACTGAGACGGATGGTGACGACGGCATCAAAGATGTCAATGATGAAGCGGCTCCAAATCTTCCGATGGATGGTGACGAGGGCATCAATGATGAAGAGGCGCCAATTCCAGAAACCACCACAAACCTTCCGAGGCATAGCATTCAGTATTTTCTGGATATTGCAAGCCAGACGACAGAACCATTTGAAATGGTGGTATCTAATTCAGAAGAGCCTGCACAAATAGACCTTGTGTTTGAAGAAAATAACAAGCGTCTTAACAAGGGAGAAGAGAGAATCATCGTTGATTTAGGGCCACTGTTCCCACGTTGGCAAGCAGCGGGCGCTAAAGGGAGCAATGTTGGGATTCTTGATGAAGGTCCACAAGTGCAACTGCTGAAAACACCCGCGAAAATCATGGGGATTAAGATGACTGCTACTGAATCACAGATTATCAAAGTGAAAGTAAACAGCTTCAACCCCATGCCAAGAGAAGGCACTGAGACGGATGGTGACGACGGCATCAAAGATGTCAATGATGAAGAGGCTCCGAGGGAGATGGAGGACATCAAAGATGTCAATGAGGCGCCTATTCCAGAAACCACCCCAATCCTTCCGAAGGATATGGATGGTGACGACGGCATCAATGAGGCGCCGATACCAGAATCTACCACAAACCTTCCGAGGCATAGCATTCACTATTTCCTGGATATTGCAAGCCAGACGACAGAACCATTTGAAATGGTGGTATCTAATTCAGAAGAGCCTGCACAAATAGACCTTGTGTTTGAAGAAAATAACAAGCGTCTTAACAAGGGAGAAGAGAGAATCATCGTTGATTTAGGGCCACTCTTCCCACGTTGGCAAGCAGCGGGCGCCAAAGGGAGCAATGTTGGGATTCTTGATGAAGGTCCCCAAGTGCAACTGTTGAAAACGCCTGCTAAATTCAAGGGTATCCCGATGAGCGCAAGCGAATCGCAGACGATCCAGATAAGAGTGGATGTCATACCCGAAAAAGAAACCAGGCGCGAAGACTCTTTCAGCAATACAATAAGAGAATTAGCACCAAGGGATGGAATGCCTATTGATAGCGAACCTCAGGAATGCATCAGATTGTGTGCGCCTCCTGGTGGCTACTATTCATATTAAAACTTGGTTTTTTACGATCCATGACAGGTTTTCAAAACCTGTCATGTCTAGTAGGAGTCCCAAGATAAATCTTGGACTCCTATTTTTTTTGCCCCAAGATTCACAAGCCACGACAATTGCTCTGATTGAAACCTCAACGAACTAATTAAGGCAGCCACAGTTTTGTTGGTAGCTTTAAAAAACAACTGATTATGGAAAAATTAGATAATAACCAAGTAACCAAAAATGATGCCCCCGTTTATTTCTTAACAAAATGTGTGCTGTTTTGGAAAACGGCAAACGCTTGATTTATCAAATGGCAATGAGGCGCGTTGGACAGTTCTACTGGGAGACAATGGAACGGGAAAGACGACGGCATCAAAGATGTCAATGATGAAGAGGCTCCGAGGGAGATGGAGGACATCAAAGATGTCAATGAGGCGCCTATTCCAGAAACCACCCCAATCCTTCCGAAGGATATGGATGGTGACGACGGCATCAATGAGGCGCCGATACCAGAATCTACCACAAACCTTCCGAGGCATAGCATTCACTATTTCCTGGATATTGCAAGCCAGACGACAGAACCATTTGAAATGGTGGTATCTAATTCAGAAGAGCCTGCACAAATAGACCTTGTGTTTGAAGAAAATAACAAGCGTCTTAACAAGGGAGAAGAGAGAATCATCGTTGATTTAGGGCCACTCTTCCCACGTTGGCAAGCAGCGGGCGCCAAAGGGAGCAATGTTGGGATTCTTGATGAAGGTCCCCAAGTGCAACTGTTGAAAACGCCTGCTAAATTCAAGGGTATCCCGATGAGCGCAAGCGAATCGCAGACGATCCAGATAAGAGTGGATGTCATACCCGAAAAAGAAACCAGGCGCGAAGACTCTTTCAGCAATACAATAAGAGAATTAGCACCAAGGGATGGAATGCCTATTGATAGCGAACCTCAGGAATGCATCAGATTGTGTGCGCCTCCTGGTGGCTACTATTCATATTAAAACTTGGTTTTTTACGATCCATGACAGGTTTTCAAAACCTGTCATGTCTAGTAGGAGTCCCAAGATAAATCTTGGACTCCTATTTTTTTTGCCCCAAGATTCACAAGCCACGACAATTGCTCTGATTGAAACCTCAACGAACTAATTAAGGCAGCCACAGTTTTGTTGGTAGCTTTAAAAAACAACTGATTATGGAAAAATTAGATAATAACCAAGTAACCAAAAATGATGCCCCCGTTTATTTCTTAACAAAATGTGTGCTGTTTTGGAAAACGGCAAACGCTTGATTTATCAAATGGCAATGAGGCGCGTTGGACAGTTCTACTGGGAGACAATGGAACGGGAAAAACGACTTGACTTCAATGTTTGGTAGGAAAAGGCAGGACATTTTACAGAAATGATACAGCACATAATCATATCAACAAACATTTAACCGATAATAAAATCGAAGATAAACAAACACAATTTATTGTGAGTGCGAAGAGTCCGCTTATTGTGCAATCGACACCCCTTGATGCCAATATTGTTTTGCTGAAACGAGAAGGCGATCAAGTCATCATTCATAACAACAAAGATGAAGAACAACATCAGAGGCGAGACGACTATTGAAAGGACAGGCATCGACAGACATTTTTTGGATGAAAGAAGGCGTGATAAATACCAAGCCTGTAAAATACTTTACCAATTAATTCATTCGCCCAATATAGATCGCACAACAAAAAACGCATTGCAAAAATTACTAAATGAAGCTATCCAAAATTCAGCAGAATTTGCATCAATGATTCGTTGTGCTATTAGAGATCGCTTTTCGTCCAAGATAAATCTTGGACTCCTTTTATAAAACAAAAAAAAAGGTGAGTTTTGCTATCGCAAAACCCACCCTAAAATAAATAACCTTCCTCAATTATCTACCGATACATAACATTATTATGATTGCTTATTATTCGAGGCTCAATATTGACAGGTTTAGTCCAAGGAGAATAAAAACCTTCAAAAACATCAGTGCCCAAAAATTCCTATCCGGCTCTGCATCTGTTGAGTACAGCGAATGCTAAACAACGAATAAAACATTCAACACCGCCAAGTTAATCAGTGCTATTAAATTTTTTTATTGACATCGAAACTTTTTTGGACTATTGTTATTAACAATTTTACACGATGGGGAGTAATTGAAAATGAATTTCGTCAATCCCAAAAACGATATTGCCTTCAAAAATATTTTCGGTAACGAAAAAAAGAAAGAAACTTCGTTACCCAAGTAAATTCTTATTTCTTTTTTGAAAAGGCGGTGGATTATCCTAAGTTAAACCAAGTCATTTTTATTGGCGTGTTTGATTTGAAAGAATTCAATAATGAACATTACTTGAGTCGTCACTTGGTTTTGAACTGTGAAACGCTTGAACAAGAATTGCGAGAGATTGAGTTTAATTTTATTGAATTGCCCAAGTTGACGAAAAAGGCATCCGAACTCAAAACAAACACGCTGAAGATTTAGAAATTATTCCTGAACATGCTGATACTCAAGCGTTACAGACAGCTTATGATGTAGCAAGCCGCTTTCATTGGACAAAACAAGAATTTAACGGCTTTATAGTTAAGCACAAAAACGTGCAAAGCGGAGCAGCACTTTTTATAGAAATCCTATTTTTTGAATTTTGGAGTCCAAGATTTATCTTGGGAGTGCCTCCCCTTTAAACAACTCAAGCCCCGATATTTCTCCCGTCGCCAAATATAATTCCCATTCTCGGCTATGTTCCTCTGCAATCAGCCTCTCCAAAGCCGACGCCTTCAGGCGCACAATCGGTTTACCATCAGTGCTACTACGTTGCGTCACTCGAATCTCATCATAAGGATAAACTGATAACTCAATCGGAAAAACACGCATATAATAAATATGCGTATAATCCCTATACTCACTGCCTACACGAATCGTCACTTCTTTCGTTTTAAAGCACCACCCAAGTTCAGCGAGCGTAGCCTGGGTAGAGCGATAGCGAAACCCACCAATTCCTTGATAAATGGTCAATTTAGTTGTATCACCGCCTTTGCGGTTATCTGTCCGCTATTAATGGGTTGTCCCTCTCTCTATGCGGTCCACAATCTCACGCCGCTCATTGGACATCGCATACTCCTGAGCATCCCCCTGCAACTCCCAACAAACCCTTACCTTATCAAATATCATAGCATATTCACGCTCATCCTCAATATCCTTACCAGTGAGATAAAAAAAACACAAGCAAAATCGCAACCTGTGGATATTTTTCCCGTGTCAAAGCCGCAAATCGTACTTGAGTCAACCCCCCAATCTTCACGCTTTTGTCTAAGCTCTAATCCGGCCATTTTTTAAATTATTGTTTTTAATGAAATTGTATTTTTAGCCATTTTCACAGATTTTCACAATGTTAAATTGTTGTGAAATATTATATCTTGGGCTCAAAAAGAAATTTGAGGCGCGATCACATCAAAGACGATTTTGTGGTTTGAGGGCAAAATCGAACAACGTACTAAAAATGGGACTTGTGTGTTTTTGATGCGATTTTCTTTTAGGAGGGAAAAATCAAAGAATGCACTAAAAATGGGGCTTGTGCCTTTTTAAGGTTTCGACGTTAGGAGAAATCTTTCAAAATGGGACTAAAAAGACCAATGCCATTAAGTTAAGCTTTTTTTGTCGGGTGGGTAGAGCTTCGCTACACCCACCAACTCGTTGAAATTT
>JSZA02000134.1 GCA_000785145.2 Candidatus Thiomargarita nelsonii | reverse complement strand
CCACTTCGTTGCGCGGGCAACCACAAGGGATTGCCCCTACCCACCCTACAATATCTCTTAACTTAATGGCATTGAATGTAGGGTGCGTCCTACGCACCTTTACCGATTATTTGTGCCCAGGACGCACCCTACAAAACAACATTGACAGAGTACTAGATGGATGGTATGGATTAGTATTTATGGGCCTAGCGTTTTAACCAAAATGCCCACTCTACAGAGATCGGAGATTCCTGAGCCGATTATACCAAACTGAAAGAAATCCTATTTTTTGAAAAAATAGGATTTCTCGAATCAGCCAAAATGTTAAAATATTTATGCTTAATTTTGACTATTTTAATGGAGATTTTAAAAATCTGAAAAAAGCCAGTTTTGGAAAAGTTGCGGGATGGTGGCTCTTGGTTCAATGCCATTAAGTTAAGGGCAACCATAAAGGATTGCCCCTACGAAAAATCACGGTTTGTAGGGGCGGGCAACCACAAGGGATTGCCCCTACGCCAATGGCATTGGGCTCTTGGTTGCCGTTCTGATAATACCACTAGCAGGCATAGCTCAACCACCTGATATCACGGTTGATGTCGTGTCTAAGAGGGACTTTGTGATTTTTTTTCTTAAAAATTACGAAGACAGAGATTTTCAATGTTCTTTTATTCGCGGGTAATAGGAGTCCAAGATTTATCTTGGAACCGCCCAAGATGTAAGGGATTTGGACTCAAGAGTGCTACCCGACTAAATAAAATTGACAAGGTACTAGGCTGTAACCATTGAATTTTTATCATTTTATGTTTTTTACTGTTTTATGGTAGTGCCGCAGACGGCACGTTTTTTCGCACAATCACTACGGGAGGTATATGTGCATGAAGAGTAATGCTAACATCATGGTACTAGGATGGCTTTTTGCTCTCCTGTTCTTAACATCGGTGGCTCAAGCTGGAGCCATTTTAGAGAATCAGTTTACCCTAGAACTTGGGGGTGAGACGGTTAATTTCTATCCTGACAGTGAAGATCCTTATCACTACTACTATCTTCCCCTTAAGCCTCGGATATCCACAAAAAAACATGGTTCTTTGGGGGAAGTACCCCAGTTTCAGTTTCTGAAATACAACTTTGACACGAAGAATAATACTGGCTCGCTTGTGGGCGGTATTTTGCAGATGGCATTAACTGTGTCTTTACCTAGCAAGCTGTTGGATGAGGCAAAGACCAAGATTGCTAAACAGAATAAGCTTAAAAAGGCAAAGCGGGTTACAATCGGGATGATTGACATTGCAGAGGCTAACCTTAAAGTTGATGTAGCCCAAGATGGTAAATTTGCCACAAGCCCCCTTGGTCAAAGCCCCAGTATTCGTCATGCTGGTGAAATCGCCGCTGTCAACCTCGAACTCAACCCTGAAGGGGTTGCGGTCTATGAAAAGCTGATGACTGGTAGCGCTGGTTTGAAAGTGAGCTACTCATATGCGTATCAGGGAATCACTCCAGAAATTGATGTTAAGGTGATCGGGAACTGGGATAAAGTCTATGATCATTATTCAAAGAGTGAACAAGCTCGTAAGAAGGCTAATTATTTATTCTGGAAAGAGAAGTCCACAGAGAATTTTTCAAAAGTTGCCAATGATCTTCGAGATAATGCAGGTGTCGAGATTGTGTGGAATAAGAAACCAGATACTACTAAGCCCGGCGGCAAGGAGCTCATTAAACTGATCGAAGAAACTATCCTCATCCGTATCATGGATGCTGTCTTCACGAAGGAAGCACCTGCCGATAATGAAAAGTCTGTTGCTCAAGCTCAGGCTAGTTCGTCGGGTGGCTGGTTCGGTGGTAATAATTCTGCAAGCAATGTCAAACGTGTCAACAAAAGGCGTACTGGGCGTATAACTTTTCGTTACAAGGAACGTCGGGGTATTACTGCGCCTAAGATAACTTCCGAGAATTTTGTCAGTGTCAAGCCTGCCAGTGAAGCCATCAAAAAAATGATGTTTGTGGAAGTTGAAAAAGATGACTTCTTTAATACTTTACGGGTAAATATCCTAGCTCCTAATATTAATCCGAGTCCTTATGGACTTATGAGTCTTAAATACATCATAACGGGCGGAGGTGCTACACAAGAACGGCTGTATGTGCTTAATCGCGCTCGTAACGGTCTCGTGTCCGTTGAGGAAGAGGAAGAACGTTTTACCTCGCTCTATTTTGCAAATCCTCGTGATAAGTACCGTATCAGTTACCATGTGGAAGTGACAACCCAACAGGGTATTCAGATAAAAACGCTCTATGATTGCAAGAAGATTGATTTGCCAAACAACGGTACTACTTTTATAGACTTTACACCTGAAAAAAGCGGCATTACATTTGTGAAAGTGGATGCATCAGAACTCATATTTAGGGAAGATGCAGAAGATGATGACGATTTAGAGCCAGATAAATTCCCCAAGTACATTAAAGGAAAATTAAAACAGGGTAAGCGGAAGCTACGTTTTAAGATAGCGGATCAAAAATCCTCAGTTTTTTGGCCCGTTTGCGTCGCTGATGACACTCCAGCAGTTAAGGCCAGAATTTTTGCAAAGGGCTACAAGGAAAAACCGCGTAAACGACAGTATATCTATAATGATCAGGACCTCTCTAAACTTGAGGATGGATTAAGCCTCGACCTCCTAAATGAGAATTTTGTGCAGAAATGAGGAATTTGTGCAGAATTGATCTTGTGGTTTGACATTTTCAAACCAATACCATTAAGCGTCGTCTAGGAGTCCAAGATTTATCTTGGACTCCTATTTAACATGGAAAAGCCAACTGTGAAAATTATTCAAATTATTATCCTAGCATTGTTTGTCACTGACTTACATGCAATAACCCCCTTTTACGAAATCTATCCTCAAGCCGATCATCGTATTGTTGCGATGAGTTTGAGTGAAAACGGCGTTTGTTGGATAGAAACGGTCACTAAAGATCAGTTGAGAATTGACAAATGGTTAGATCGCGTTTCTCCACTTCAAGTCAAAGCCATCGAATACCAAGGGGGTAAAGTCTATGAATATGTCGTTTGGCAAGAAAATTCTGCGATTGGCAATACAATTGTTGATCACAAAATTGGTAATGCCTATTTAAGTTTTACCTATACCAATCTGAATTTGGTGCCTCGCACGAAAACTATTACCGTAGCACAACAAAATCAGCGTTGGATAATCACCAATCGTTCTCGGCAAGCATCGCCTATACAACCCTTATCATTGCCTATTCAAAATGACAGCGATGTTATTTTACCGAGTCCCTTCCCCGTTGTTAAAAGTTTTAGTTTCACTCAGAATGGAGCATTGGAAATAGCGGTATCTGCTAAGATTGGAGCTAATCAAACGCGCTTTGTCTTACCCTTACGCCAAAGACTTTCTCCTACAGGATTAAAAATCCTTGAGATGCAAGCGAGTACCAACCGACAAATTTTAGTTTGGGGTGATGCTAATCAGAAAATTGTGCTTTCTATGCCAACTTTTAATCGTATTCTCATTCAAAACTTAGAAAATCACCTTGATGAATTAAGTTATCAAAAAGATAGCCTTAATCAAATTAACGCGGTTAAATTTTTCAATTTAATGAAATTGTGGCGTGATAAGGACGACTGGGCGATGACACAGCGACTTGCGGTAGATCGTTTTTTAGCCACCAAAGCCGAGCAATTGAAAAAGACGCTGTTAGCCTTACCCGTGCCGAACTCAGATTTCACTTTGTTGTTTTCAGCGTGGGATAAGCTTGCGCGTGTGATACCTCAAAAAACCAAGTTACAACTCGGGGGGGCATTGTCTGTTTTAGAATTACCGCGCCAAAAGACAGTATATTATATAAAAGGAACTTTGCCTGATTTTGTGCCAACGGCTCAACAACAAAAAACGATAATGACTTGGATGGAACGTCATCTTGCCACGACACCGCGCTTAATCAAAAACCTGCCATCAGCATCAACAGTTGGATTGACTCATATACCAGATACCCTTGCCAGTCTTGAAATCACCACTTTACACGCGCAAGATAACAATATCATTTTAGTGGCAACTTTAGACAGTCATGAAGCCAAAGTATTTAAGCATTTTTTAACTCAAGGCATGACATTAGAAATGCGCTTGAACACTGACGTACTAGGATTTGAAATCAAAACTCAGAAAACTATCCCGCTGACTATTCAAGTCAATTCCACTGCTATGAAAACAGTGCTTGTAGATCAAGATTATTCTATCGTCATAGACATAAGCAATCATAAGCTAAGGTCACTTTTCGAGCAAGACAAAGCACCCATGATAGAGGTGAATTATCAAGGACGCATTAAAACGATTCCGTTGTCTTTAGAAAACACAAATTACGCCATTCGCTATAAACAAAAGCGAGATCGACAAGATGATCCAATTTATCGCTTTCAATGGCGTATTAAATTAGCCGATCAAAAAACGGCTTGGCAAAAAGAAGATATTCCTTTTGTATTGATAAATTAAAGTTATGAATAAGATAAATGCTATAGTCATTTTAATAATGCTCAGTTGTCCCTTATGGGGGCAAGCTTCAAATATCACAGCCCAACTGGAATTGATTAAAAGCTCTTTTATAGATAACCAAGGGCAACTTGTCCAAGGCGGTATTGTAAAAGGACATATCCAGCTAAACCATGTCAGTGAACAATTGGTGTGGGCTACACTCAAACTGCCCGTTGGTTTTATTCCTGGTTACGTATTCCAAACGGGTGAAACTTGGATGTTGGAAGTACCCTTGACTCCGCAGCAGATTACTTTATTTGATAACTTTTTTAAAGATGAGCAATTTTATATCCTTGCCGTTAAAGGTGAATATCATACTTTAGAAAACTCACCTTATGAAGTGATATTCAATTGGTCAAAAATACTTGCCCATCTAAAAAGCAATAAAATCAATACCATTGACCAGTTACAGCAAAGTGTTAATCATCTTGTGACTAGTGGTGCTATTCAATCCTCTCAAACACTGAATAACATGGCTAAAAAAGCCATTATTTTTACCTTGCGCCGCCAACTATTTGACTATTATCAAACCGAAGGACAATTGGCAATCCGTTTGCGCTATCCAATACCCCCACCCTCCAAACCCATTAAGACGCTCATCCATAGTCCTGTTTATACAGAACAAGCGCGTCTTTTTCGTGTCGATATAAAAAGCCAATCCTCTCAAGAAAGTGCGTATAATGCTTATCGAATACAAACAGTCCAATTTTATACTGTCATTGATCTTAAGCATTTAGGGATTCGAGCGATTGCCTTGCAAAGTGAAATGATAGATAATAAAGGCTACCGACAACCCGGTAAAATGTTGTTTATTAAAAATAGTCCTTTTGTATTCTATAAACAAATATTCACTATAATTGGTGAGTTTAATAAATACCATTTAGTTTACTGGGGTAAAATTTTACTTGAAAATGGCTCGGTACTTACCTTGCCTAAAACACGTCCGACTCATTTTTCGGTGTCAACATCCACCGTAGAATTGAGTCAAATTGTTTCACCATTACTAGAAGAGGTTGTTGAGTTCGATGATGATTAAAACTAGCCCTATCATTTTGATAGCATGGCTTTTATTCGCTTATCCAGCATCAAGTCAAGAAATGCTGATTTACCTTGATGTCAATTCACCCAGCACCGATGGCATTCTTTCATATCCACCGGAAAATGTCTCTTTGCCGGTACATGGCACAGATACCAAAGACACGCTGACTCGTCCTTGGTTTCAAGCCTTGCCTATTTTGGGGGATTATAAGATTGTCGAGATAGACGACTTGCCAAAATTTGGCCCCGTCATCCGACTAGAAGCCCAAACCGGTAAGGGCAAAATGTTACAACGTTTTGGCAAGGGCGGATTACTCTTATTGAGTGATCTTAAGGCTTCTGGTTTATGGCGTTCAAGAGCTAACACACCTTTAAAATCCTTTGGTGTTTTAAGCGTGATTGACAAAAAGGCATTAAGCCAATTAGCCACAAAGGTTACACTGGAAATGCCAGTCATCATCAAATCCCTTGAGGAAAAAAACAAAGTGCGTTGGTTTCATCAAGAAAAAGTTGATTATTGGTTATCTCCAAAAGAATTACTTGTTCCCGTGCCTAAGCATTTTGTAACAACTGAAAGCTTGAAAAAAGCCATCGTTTTGGACAGTGAAACCACCCAAGTATTGACCTTAGAGATCCAAAACAGTTTCTTGGATCATTTAACAAAACCCGATACCGTTCAGAATGTGCCATTCCCCAAAATTGCTCAGGTGAATATCACCGTTTGGCGGATTCCTGAAAATAGTTCGGCAGAGTTAGTTGCTACTTTAGATACTAATACCAACACGCCTTTTATTTTTCAACGGTTTATTCCAAAAATGCTCAAGCGTGGGGATAAAATGCTTGTCCTTTGCACTGAGCGATTGGGCATAAAACGAGAAACTTCTTTGGATATTCCCAAGTTGTTATCTAAAGCCCAAACCGAATTGCCGACTGCTTTTACTTTATCGGCACTCAAGGATTGGCTTGACAAACAAACTGCCGATCCACTCATCACACAAATGATGGTGACATTATTAGTAGAACAAGCGTTGCGCCCTGCTAATGTGCTTGATCATCAAGTTGAGTGGACTTGGCATTTACCCTCAAATCCAATCAAGTTGAAAAACCAATTTTATCCATTACTTCGTATTTTTATATACGCTATTTAATAAATAGGAATTCTTTCCACATGCTTTATTTTCAAGAAATTGAAAGGAGAACTAGATATGAAAAAGCGCATTTGGCTATTGAATATCATTTATCTATTATTAGCACCGGTTATGGCACAAGAACCAATTAAACTGGTGATCAAGGATTTCCAAATATCCGAGCCACTTGCTCAAATTCTGTCAATCAGAGTTCTGAGCCAACAATTCAAGGAGATTGCTAAAACGCATAGCCAGAAGTATCAAATTGTTCCCTCAAAGACAGAGATTCAAGAAATGATGAAGAGCGGGGTACCCGAAACAATTTTACGTGGTTTTGTGCCTGATGGCATTTTAACACCACACATCACTCTCCACCAACAACAGTTGATGCTTTCAGCCAAACTATTAGACTTAAGGACATTCCAAGAGTCTGAATATCAACTGGCGGTTGCCGACTGTATTGTGACTAAAGAATCGCTCTGTTTACTCTGGCAACAATTTGACCACAACCGGGATAAATGTTCAAATTATCGAACGACTCGAAATATTGGTCGTACTCAGATGGAATATGCAAGCAAATTGGGAGTACATTGTAAGGGTAACCGCAGATGGGATTGCGACGGGAGAAAGGGGGATACGCAATGTCAGGGAACCCTGAAAGGCACCTCCCAAGTCTGTTTTGCGCCAAGCACCATCAAAAATAATGTACCGTTTGAGTCTGGCAGTTGTTCATTTGCCGTTTTCTTAAGACATCCCGATTTTCAAGTCTATATATTAGACAAATTTGTAGAGACGAGCATTACTGAGGCTCGCCGTGTACCGACGTGTCTCAAGATTTCCAAATCGGTGGATAATCTCTCAGAAATTAGTACTAGGGTTCAATGTAAACAATAGAGGTAAAAAAAGATGATGAAGAAAGCCAATTTGGCAAAATGGATGGGGTTGTGGCTATTGGTTGTAGCTTTGATGGGGGGACAAGCTGGCAACGCGGAATCATACAATATTAAGGTGACTCCATCGTTTAGTAAGAATGGAATGTTTGTGACTTTTTATTTGAAAAGTTATGAAAATGTCGATTTTGTTTGTTATGGTATCCGTGCTCAAGCGAAGTTGAAAGATAATGACGGTCGTATGGTATGGCGTGAGGCGCTCATTGCCCGGAATATCATACTGCCTGCACATGGGTGGAAAGAACAGAAGGAAGAGGAGGACACAGAGACCAATAAGCGATTTGCCTTGATGCTTGTTGAACCGCGTATTGTGGAGATAAGTGATCTAAGCTACCGTTGTGAGCCTATACCTACATTAGTTTCTCCTGCCGATGGAACAGTATTCAATAAGTATCCACGTCAAACAAAATTGGTATGGACGCCTGTTCCCACAGCGAAAAGCTATACAGTTGAGATTGATTGTTATCACTGTTGTCAATCAAATGAATGGTGTACTGATGTGGGTAAAAAATCTTTGCAGGTGAAACGTAACCTCAAAACAACAAGCTATACTTTTCATTTCGTTGGGGCACAACCTGGTCGCTGGAGAGTATGGGCTATATATGCTGATGGTAGAGAAAGTCAAAAAACTCCTTGGTGGGAATTTAAGTATCTTCGTTGAAAACTTAATGGCGTCGCCCAAGATAAATCTTGGACTCCAGAATACCGTCACAATTCTTTTGCCACCGAGATTAAAGAAATCCGATTTCTATGCTTAGTTTGTGTTTTGACTTATCCTTTTTTAAATAAACTCCATGTAGTTAATATGGTTTATCCCTGTAGTTATGTTATTAATGTAAGAAACAACTATGAAGAAAGTAGAGGGGCGGTATGTGATTAAACGGCTCCAGTGGAGTAAATAGATGAGTAACAATTTGTGGCAAGCCTAGCCTGTAGGGTGCGTCCCACGCACCGTCTTATCGCTAACAAAAATGTGCGTAGGACGCACCCTACACGGGCCAAAAGATAGTTAATGACTAGTTCCACTAGAGAGGTGGATTTTATTATAAACATTATACTTGCCAGAAGGTTTACGCATCGGAAGCCGTTTGACTACTTTCAAAGTAGCGGCATCATAAACTATCAAAGCCCCCTCCAAATCCCATATACTCAACAAAGCATACCGCCCATAACGATCAAATTCTACATGGGCGGCCGTTTTACCCGGTACCGGGCGTAGCGTTTTAAAAATGGCAACATTGTAAACGGATCGTTGGCAAACAAAATGGCGAATTTAAATCAAAAGAATGCCGGGTTTTCCATAACAAAGAAATGATCAAATTTTATGAGGGCAAGATTAGCAAAGCCCTGCAATGGCAACCCCGTGGAGAAAATAATATTGAACAATCGTTGACATTGAAAAAAGCACAGCGTCAGCAAATGCGTCAACAATTGAGGCAGCTCAAAAAGCCAGAAAAAAGCCTACAAGGATTAATTGGGGCTATGACTGTCAAAGAAATGAGAGAGCAGCAAAGGAGACTTAAAAGGCAGCTTCGGGACAAAATTCGTAAGCTCAATAAACAGATCGATGAATACACTTATATGGGCGGCTTATGCGGACAATTTGGGCATGATTAGGTAAAAAAGCTTGAAAAGCTGGTTATTAGATGATACTAAATGTTGGAATAAAATTGATATGAAATTTAAAACGACAAGCGTTTTTGATAAAAGAATTAAAAAGTTATTGACAGAAGAAGAACATACCCAAATGCGTCAAGCTTTAGCTGATAATCCTGGTTTTGGAGTGGTTATGAAAAACACCGGTGGTGTTAGAAAACTACGATGGGCAGTCGGTAAAAAAGGGAAAAGTGGCGGCGCACGGATTATCTACTACTGGCACAATGCCGAAACTGAAAATGACGAAATTTATTTATTGTTTGCCTTTTTAAAAAAAGAACAAGACAACCTGACAGGCAAACAAAAAGTAGAACTCAAGAAATTTATAGAAAGTGAGTATAAATATGAACAAGACAATGAGTGATGAAACATTTGCTGAATTGATGCAAAGTGTTGAAGAAGGTGCCAAAATTTTGCGTGGCGAATTACCAGCGGCGAGTGAATTTGTACACACTGGTCCAAATGTCAAGAATATTCGTGAAAAAATCGGACTGTCTCAACAAGAGTTTGCAACTTTATTGTGTATTAGCAAGCGCACTTTGGAAGAATGGGAGCAAGGGCATAGAACATTAACAGGCCCTGTACGCGCTTTATTGACCATTTTTAAGAATGCCCCCGAACCTGCCATTAATGCTTTGCATGGTCACCAATATTGATTTATCGTCCCAACCTGCTTGGGAACGATAAATCAATATTGGATCGCACCTTTCTCCGGTTTTGACACTTATACGCCATTAGCCAAGCCACCGAATATAGAGGATACTGGCAATGCATAACCCAATCACTGCCAGAATTGCTATTCAAACCCCGGGTTAGGCGCATGACTATTGGATCGCTGGATTGCTTTGAACTTGACCAAATTGAAACCATCAAAGGTATCGTTGCAACCACACAAAACCGTCAAAATGACGTTTGTCGTGCCTATGCCAACTTGACAGAATCCTGTCGAGATTACTTGACAAGCTGCAATAATGACTACACTGCCTGTCAAGCCGCCTTAGAAAATACAATGAAATGTATTCCCTACCTCAGCCAAGCCAATACCTTACTCAAATCGGCAGGAGTCCCCAAGCGCCTGATTGACTCCACCCTTAAATTTAGGCAACAAGCCCAACTCTGTGTCGAGGGGACAGAATATCTCGAAAAAAAGCCCCCACTTTGGTGGGATCGCTTTTGTAATGACTACAACCTTGGACCAATTTCATTTTATGAACTCAATGAATATTACTATGAAGAACCTGGACAAAGAGCCGAATTGCTACGCCGATATGCGATGGCAGATCCCGCGACAGACAGCTGGAAAAGACTAATAGTCACCATGATGGGCTTAGAATCTCTCGACTCCTAAGATGCCAATGAACGGGCTGCCAAAGTACTTGGTCCTCATGGAGATTTCTCTACACCGATTATATATAAACTACTATCAGCATTGGACGACTCAGAGCCGGGAGTACGGGGCAATGCCGCCTTAGCTTTGAGAGAACAAGCCACAAACTATCCTTGTCAATCGCATGAAGAAGCCCGTTATCGCTTGGATGGCACTGAAAATCCCAATGACTTAGTGAGCGGAGTACCCACTTGTGTACCTTATGATCAGGCAGCCCATGATCGGGCAGAAAAAGATGAAGATTGGTGGGATTCCCAAGAAAAGGAGCGCTGTGAAACTCCGTTTACCAATCTTTTTGACAGGATAGCCAAAATCAAAGACTTCAATATTATTGATAATCTTTGTTATGTCGGCGTAAAAATGCGCCAGTCGAAAATCAGCCCTATCGTCAAACAAGCCCTATTGGTGGCACTACAGGCAGAAGATGAACCCGTGGCTAAGGCAAAAATGGTCGCAGCGATGAGAAATATCGGCAAACCAATGAAAGGTGATGATACCATTCGGAAATTGCTTCGCTTTCAATATTTGACAGATACTGATTATCGGGTGAGACGGGCGGCTATTTTTGCCTTGGCGCGGGCTGCTAAAAACGAGGATTGGTTGCTTAAAGAAGTGAACCCTCAAGCACTACAAGATGAATCCGCCTCCGTGAGAAAAGCCGCTATTGCAGCCGCCAGTGAATTGATCGTTCTGAGCCTGTCAAAAAAGGATACTGCCTATCAAGCTTATGTGAACGGTATGACATTTCATAATTCACAGGCTACCGATTGCCAATCCTCTGCCAAAACCGATCCTAAAAACTCAACGCCGGCTGGCTCGATTGAGTCAAAATTCTATACGGAGGGTTATAAAGCAGCCTATTTTTTTATCAAGATAAGTGTGGAGAATCAGGAAAACCGGTATTAGCCTTTTCAAAACCCGCAATGGGCGCACAAGACATATCAAGGCGTACCGATATTGCTTTGCATTTTTTAGCACCGGTTGCTAAAGGGATGATTACTTCAAAAATTCGATTATATGGTCCTAAAAAAGCGGTTATTCCTTATACTATCAAAGAATATAAATTGACATCCGTGGTATTGAAGATTGCCGAGCCATTAGCACCCGATCAGTATTATCAATTGAAATTTCTTCAAGGCTTAAAATCGCTAGATGCCCCAAATGGCTATGAAGGCTCGCCTTATTTCACTTATGGGATAGCGCCAGAAAAGCGGTTGAGTTTTATGATTGACATTTTAGGAAAAATCAAAGCTCATATTGTAGAACATGAGCGGGGCACTAATCCGCCGCCGGCTGAGGCTTATCTTATAACGCCGGCTCTGGGACAATATTATAATCTTATGCAAGCGCTTTTAAGTAAATCCTGGGTGACGCGGGATATGAAAAAAAAGATAGACGATGCTTTGGATATCCGTTCGTGATTCTGATGTCTGACTAAAAACTCGACGCAGAGCGTCGGTGCCATTAAGTATCGCGAAAATCCCATACATGTAGGGTGGCTATTGCTCCGCGTATCCACCTGATTAATATATAAGTTTTGGGGGAGGAGCTATCGCTTAATCCACCCTACATGAGCTTAACTTAATGGCAGTGGGTTTGCAACCCCGTCCAGCACAACACAGAATTTTAAATTTAAAAATCAATTAGTTGTCGGTTTATCAGACTGGCATTGAGCTTGCATTTGCACACCAAAGACGATAAATAATTGCTTATTCAACAACGAATTCTGAAATAAATTCCCGAAGTCTTTGCCATTCTGGTAACCATGTCCACACCTTTTCTGGTGAAGATTGAATCCCACGCAAAATACGCTCTCGAAACACATAACAAGCGGGTTGTGGTGAATCTTTAAATCCAAGCTTTTTCAATTCAGATCGCATCATATAAAGTAAATCTTTGCCAGCAAAAAAAGTGAGATAATATTTAAAACGTTCTCCACCCTCTCCACATTCTTCAAGTAATTGGTCAAACTGCTCTAATATATTGACTTTTAAAGCATCCATTTCCCTTTTTTTATCGGCAATAATATGACCTATCTTACTACGACAATCTGACTCTTTTAATCCACGCTCTTTAGGAAAAAAGTGGCCCAATTCCCGTTCTTCCCCCCAACAGTTAAAAGGCGGATTTGGATACGAAACACAAGATAATGCGATTCTAGCAGCAGTATAGCTTGCCATTTTTCGGGCAGATTTGTCTAAAGCCGTTTTATATTTATCAATAGGCGGTGCTTTGTTACCTAATGCTAATTTGACCACTTCTGGATCAATCAGATAATTCTCAATTTCTTTCCTATCCCAATACCACCCAAGCGGTACTTGTTGATTTTTGACAGTCGCATACCATTCATGAGGCGTATTGGTATGTTTTGAATTATCCTCATCAAAATCTCGATCTTTGATACCAGCAATAATGATGTTTGGTTGGGCTTCTCTCGCACCCAAAATTCTTTGACGAAAACCATGTTTGCTGCCGATAGGTTTAATGACACAACCATCCGGCACTATCTTGAGTAAAACTTGTATATCAATACTTTGGATATCGCCTTCGCAGTACAGCGTATTTACAGGCATAGCGATCCTCCAGGCAAACGCCAAGTTTCATTTCTATTGATGACGTTGCTCACCGCCTCTGAGTGAGTCGTCAGAATAAACTGACAACTCGAACTGATCGATGGCAGATGACGTATTAAAGACTGCGCGGCGGGCGGGTGGAGATTGAGATCAACTTCATCAATCAGCACAACAGAATAGGCAATTTGCCGTCGGACGACTTCATATAGAAACGGAATAATGGATTGTTCACCCGCTGACATTTCCACAATGTCATAAGTGCGATGTCCGTCACTGAGTACAAAGCACTCTTCTTCTTCGGTGGGTGACTCAAAACTGGGCATATTTTCAATACCTACAAAAGAGCGTCCCAAAAAAATACTTTTATAAAGCGTTTCCAATTCCTTTAAATAGTCAGGTTGACCCGAATTCTGTCGGCGTTTCCATCTAATCAGATGCTCACGTAAACGACCAACACCTGATTCAAAGGACACTTGATTCTTAGCTTCTTTTGGCCTTTCTCCATGACCTTCTGAATAGGTATTGGCACCAAGATTGCGAAACTGGTCAAACCAGAAGATACCGGGCAATTTTGAAAACCATGAGCGAACTGAGGTATCACCTGACCAAAATAAACTTCTCGCATAGTAGCGACCCTGAAATTGTGAGCGTTCTGCTGGGCTATTTTCTCCGACTTTCCAATAATTACCCATCAAAATCAATTGAATTAAAGGGTTGCCACTGGGTTTAACAAATTCATGTTCTGACTGGAATTCCTTTGATTGTGCCTCATACCATTTTTCTGCCACCACGCGAGTGGCTTCAATCTCTTCATTTTCAAATGAAACTTCCAATTGAATACGTGGATTGCCCCATTTCCAGAAACGTCCGGGCAGAAATCCGAGCCAATCAAAGTCATAAATACTTTGAATTTGTCGGGTTGCTAATGCCAATGGGAGTGCAATGGCTTGCAGTAGTGTTGTTTTTCCGGTGCCATTATCACCCAGTATGAGAAATTGGTTACTCACTTCTTCAAGCGTTTTGTGCTTGAAGGAGACATCAAGCTTGTCAAATAGTTTAAAATTTTGAATAGAGATAGATTCGACTTTCATATAAATAAAACGCCTTTATTTCACCGCATCAAGTCAAAAGTTGTCGCCAATAGGGAATTGGTAATATAACTATGTTAGTTGAAAATTTGAATAATAACACTTTCTCCGTGTTATTGCTAATAATAATATCGCTTTCGTCAAGAACCTACGAGGTTGCCTCTTGAACCTTTTTTTTTTAAAATCATGATGCATTGTGCAGTTAGGAGCCTCGCGCACTCTCTTATACACAAGTTTTTTTAAGGTTAGTATCAAAAAAATCCTTTTAAAAACCGTTTTAAATTTCTCACTCGGTAAATTAAGAGGGATGAGTTTTCCAGAAAAACAGACTGGATTTCCGGAAGAATTCGGTAGGTTAATCAAGAGAAGTTTGCCAGAACACCCTGATGTCAAAAACTGGGATGATTTTTCTCAATTATTCTCAAGAACTGACGGATTATGGGATCGTCCGCTTATTTTGTTGATAGATGAAGTGGATACCATCCCATTGTCTTTGATAGACTTGATGGTTGCACAATTTCGGGAACTGTATCTTGAGCGTGAAAACAACTGGCTGCACGGACTTGCACTGGTTGGAGTTCGAGCCGTCTTGGGTATTGAAAGTCAACGGGGCTCTCCGTTTAACATTCAAAGATCGTTAAAAGTGCCCAATTTAACGCCTGAAGAAGTCAAAGAATTATATCGTCAGTACCAAAAAGAAAGTGGTCAACCGATTGAAACCGCAGTGGTGGACAAAATTTATCAAACCACAAAAGGGCAGCCCGGTTTAGTTTCATGGTTTGGAGAGCTGCTGACTGAAAAGTATAATCCCGGCACTAAGCAAGTTATTGATATGGAAAGCTGGAAAAGGGTTTGGCAGAAAGCCAGGTTTATCGAACCCAATAATACTGTGATGAATCTCATTGCCAAAGCGAGAGTGCCAGAATATCAGGACTTTTTAATCAAACTGTTTGCTAATAATAATGTACCATTCTCTTTTCATCGTCCGTTGTGCAGCTATCTCTATCTTCACGGCATTATAGAGCCAAAAGACATCCAACAAGCCAATGGAGAACGGAGTGAGATTTGCCGTTTTTTTTCACCTTTTATTCAAGATTGTCTCTATTATGCGCTGACAGATGAAATTGTTGGGTATGAAATACCGATACTTCCCCTGCAACCGCTAGATGATTTGGCAGACGTTTTTGCGGGCAACCTTAATCTACCAGCTTTGTTGACAAGGTATAAGGACTATTTGGCTCGCCTCAAAGATCAAGATATTAATCCTTGGAAGGAGCAACCTCGCAGGAAAACAGATTTAAAGCTAAAAGAGGCGGTTGGACACTTTCATCTTTTTAACGCAGCGATGGGAAGCGGTGGGAAGGCGTTGTGTGGTGACTCCAGAATTGAACGTCGCAAGCTCCGTTACTTCGTTTCCCACTGGCACAGTCGATCTCCATCTTCAGTGTGGCAAACAACGGGGCATTATCGAAGTTAAAAGCTTTGTTGATAGTTATCAAATCAAATCCGCTCAAGAACAAGCGGCAGATTATGCCAAGAATTTAGGCATATCAAGCGTTACCATTGCTTTGTTTATTCCGGTGCTTGAGGAGACGGTGCTTGAAAAATTGTCAAATATTGTAATGAGTGGTGGGGTGGAGGTGAGTGTTGTTGCGATTGGGTGGGTTTGATGGCAATAACGACACCTAAGAATCAAAACTTCTCGGAGTCCAAGATTTATCTTGGGCGCCCAAACTGGAGACTAACATGAAACCATCCATTATCCCCTTACAATGCAACCAGAATATTGAAAGATTCTGAGGATAACAATATCTATTATATCCCCCCAAAAAGGGTTATTTTAGCTGACGATCCCTTCACCAAGAAAAAACTCTTTAGATTGAGAATTGCTGATTGGTGAGGCTGAAATAGTTGAAACGGATATCGCCGCTGGGGTTATTCCAATCTATATTAAAATAAGTCAAATGGGCTTAAACGTTTTAAAGGCGCATAGCCAAATGCCGGGACAAAAACTGCTGATCTTGAAGTTTGACTACAAAACTCAATATCAATTTCGTGGTCAAGATTTTCTATTCAGCGTCAATCCTCGCCGCTTGCTGGCTGATTTTTTAGATGATCCCCGTATCAAAGCGGCATGGAAAAAATCTGAGCGCTTGGCTCGGAAATCAAAAAATATCTACTGAGAAGCTTTGCCCAGCCGCTTTGGTTTGTCACCAACAATGTTGACAAATTTAATCTAAAACTGGCAGCTTATTTATTTTATCAAGAGCTGCTAAATTATTTAAAAAGCATTATGGGTGACTCATTTGAAATGAATAGCCAAAAAGAGATGGGGGCACTTTTATTAAATGATATTCCTGAACAAACAATCACCTTGAAAGGCATTGCGCCCGGAGAAATAAAAACCGTATCCGACTCAGCCGCCATGGTACTCAGTGGAGTTTGTGAGCATTATGCCGACGCAGTGTTTATTGAGGAGACTGGAGAATCAAGATGTTTTGAATTTCCACTTGGAAAAGCCAGCCTAACAGGGGCAACCATAAAGGATTGCCCCTACAAACCGTGATTTTTACTTCGTAGGGGCAATCCCTTGTGGTTGCCCTTAACGGCGATGGCATTGGATTTTTAATTGCGATAGGAGACACAACAATGAAATACTCCACTTTATTACTGGCAATGTTAATATTAAGCACAGCTATCCTTGGAATCAATGCCATTAAGTTAAGAGGGCAACCACAAGGGATTGCCCCTACAAACCGTGATTTTTCGTAGGGGCAATCCTTTATGGTTGCCCTTAACTTAATGGCATTGATCCTTGGAATGCGATAAAAATATTATGTAGAAGAATTCAAAGAAACGCATCCTGACTGGCAACAAATCAATTTAGTGCCTATTCATCCAGAAAAAGGCAAATACATTTTCGCGCTTCGAGCAGCCAGTGGGAAAAGATACTATTTTCCTAATAGCAGCGTTGAGAACACCATTCCAAAAAATCAAATTGTTGTCAGCCTCAGTTTAGCTGGAAAAAAGGCTAATGCTTTTGTTAAAGCCCTGATGAAAGGTCACTGCCATTAAGTTAAGGGCAACCACAAGGGATTGCCCCTACAGAGGACCGCATTTTATGTTTCCGAGGCAAAAGTTTTCGCGCAGCGAA
>JSZA02000136.1 GCA_000785145.2 Candidatus Thiomargarita nelsonii | reverse complement strand
CAAAGCTTTAGCTTTGTACTGTCTGACAAAGCTAAAGCTTTGTACTCCAACCCCAATAACTTATGTGACAGCGTATTAGCCTTCAAATATTTTATGAATTCGATTTTGGATATCTTCTGCGGCTTCTTTAGGGGAATTAAAATCTTGATGCTCTTTTATTGGACGACCGACAACAATGTAATCAGCTCCATTGTAAAAAGCTTCTTCAACATTAACCGTTCTTTTTTGATCATCTACATTTTTGACGGGTCTGATACCAGGCGTGACGATAATTAAACGATCTCCCAAATTTTCTCTTAACGCTGGCGCTTCAATGCCAGATGAAATGACACCATCACAGCCGATTTCTAGTGCCCGTTTGGCTCTGGATAAGACAACGGACTTTATATCTACCTTGAACCCTAGATCATTTAAGTCACCTTGATCAAGGCTAGTCAGTACGGTGACGGCGAGTATTTTCAGTCCATTTTTCTCTTTTGCGGCTGCCTTAAGCACTTCGTCATTTCCGTGGACAGTGGCAAACGATATTTTGTATTTTTTTAATTGTCTCACGGCTGATTGAACTGTTTGAGGTACATCAAAAAATTTTAAATCTACAAAAACTTTCTTTCCCTGATCGGTGATCCACTCCAGAAGTTCAAAATAGCCGCCTGCCATGAACAATTCTAATCCGAGCTTGTAAAAAGAGATACTATCTCCAAGCTCCTCGACAAGTCTCTTTGCTTCTTCAGTGCTCGCAACGTCCAAAGCAAAAATAAGGCGTTCTCTTGTTGGGATGGGTTTGTCGGAAAGTTTACTTTTTTTGGGATTTTGGGGTGTCATCTGTTTGTCTGTCAATTAGGTTTTTATTTAAAGGAGGACGCGGAGCGTCCAGTCAGGCAGGAACGAAGCACAGCGAAGTTACTTCGTTTCCCACGCTCCGCGTCGAAAAAATTGATGAGTGTTGTAGGGTGCGTCCTACGCACCAATGATGCCACGGTGCGTGGGACGCACCCTACACGACAATATTAAATTGACAATGTACTAGCAGCCTGGTTGACTTTGATTAATCCGACAGGCTGCTAGAGAAGGAGAATAAAATTATTTATCTAGGGCGCAATGCGACAATCTCTCCCTGACTATCATAAGCAACCAAAATATCATGTACCACTAACGGTGGCACAAAAATACTCGCCTTGCCCATGCGATAGCGAGCCACAAATTGTCCATCTTTGCGCCGCATCCAATGTAGATATCCTTCTAGATCGCCAACAACTACATAGTTTCCAATGTTTACTGGTGCTGTTATGTTGCGTGCTTCAAGTTTTTCTTGTTTCCACCACTTTTCTCCAGTAGAACGCTCAAGTGCCCAGATATGACTCTTGGTGTCGCTCACATAAAGGTTGTCTAAATCTACCCCTAAACCTGCATAGGATGATAAGGGTTTTTCCCATAACAGTTTTGCTTGGAGCAGATCGATGGCAACGGTACGTCCGTGATAGCTGGTGACATAAATGGTGTCATCTACCAGCAATGGATCAGCATCAATATCAACCATGCGTTCCAATTCAGTACTGCCACGCGGCACAGCAACAGGTGCTTCCCAGAGCACTTTGCCTGTTTGCAGTTCTAAGAGTGCTATTTGCCCATTGTCAAACCCTGCAATAATCTGATCATGTTTGATGACGGGTGTACTGGTGCCGCGTAAAGTGAGTAATGGTGTGCGACTGGGCTCATATACCCATAAGCGTGCGCCGTTTTGGCTATTAAGCCCAAATAATTTGCCATCAATCGTTCGCACCACAACAATTCCACGACTGATACGCGGTTTTGCTAACACTTCACTGGAGACTTGCGCCTGCCATTGTTTGTGACCATTTTTTTTAGATAGGGCGACTACTTCGCCCTTTTGACTGCCCAGCACCACCAATCCATCCCCTATGCCTGGTCCTCCCGAAATCGGCACGTCAATTTTTTGTTCCCAGACTATCTTCCCGTTTTTGAAGTTAAAGGCTCGCACAATGCCTTTTTGAGAGGCTGTGAACAAGCGTCCTTCGTGAAAGGCGGGCGCGATTTTTAGGTAGCCTTTTTCGATATTTCCACCCGCGTCTGCTGTCCACAGTGTTTTTAAAGTCAAGGTGGCTTTGAAATCAACTAAAGGGGCAGGTGGTGCCGTGTTATCTGTTTCGTTGAAAAGGCTACAACCACTTAATGTAATTAATAAGTAGAGTAGTAATATAGCTTTATGCATAGTTTCTATTCTGGTGCTGGTGTGGTTTCCTCAGTCTCTACAGGTGCAGCCGTCTCCTCAGTCTCTACAGGTGCAACCGTCTCCTCAGTCTCTACAGGTGCAACCGTTTTTTCAGTCTCTACAGGTGCAACCGTTTTTTCAGTCTCTACAGGTGCAGCCGTTTTTTCAGTCTCTACAGGTGCAACCGTTTTTTCAGTCTCTACAGGTGCAACCGTTTTTTCAGTCTCTACAGGTGCAACCGTCTCCTCAGTCTCTACAGGTGCAACCGTTTTTTCAGTCTCTACAGGTGCAACCTGTTCTGACACTTCTGTTGAAACCGTTGGGGAGGGCAGGGGTGATTCTGTGGCAGGTGGTGGGAAGCTTGGCGCACTTGCTTCAATACGCTTTTCTTTTTTAAGCCCTAAGTCATCCCGTTTCATCTGCACCCATTCAAGATGTTGAGGCGATAAATCCAAATGCCCAACGGCTTCAGTATAAGCATGACGGGCATCGTCGAGTCTAGCTTCTGTCATGGCAATATCGCCTCGTATTTCGGCATACGCACCTCTGAAAGTCGCCTCATCAATCCCCTCAATTAGCTTTTTAGTCTCCGCCACTTTCTCTTGTGACAAAAATAGGCGGGCTTTACGCAAGCGAGCAATATGAGCCAATTCAACTATCTTGCTATTTTCTATCACCCATTGCAAGCGAGCCTGGCTACTGTCAAGAGCCCCTTTTTCTAAATCATGATGTGCCATATTCAGCGCAGCAAGTATCGCATAAGGGCTGCCACTGTATTCGGACAATAGCTGACTGGCGGCTTGACGCGCTTGTGGTATTTCTTCTTTTTCCAAGGAAAATACTACTTGGTTATAAATGTGAGAGGCGACTTGTGCTTGTTGATCTGAGTAAACTAGCCACCAGCGCCAACCCGCTATGAGCCCTAAGCCTATTACAATACCCCCAATCACTGAAAGGCCATTTTCTTTCCACCATTTTTTGAGCGCTTCAAGTTGCTCTTCTTCTGTTTCGTAAGTTGCCACTATTTTTCCTTTATGTTAATAAAAAGCCGTCCAAGATAAATCTTGGACTCCTGAGTTTTTTTTGTAGGGTGGGTAGAGCTTCGCTGCACCCACCAATGTTATAAATTGAATATGTTTGGTGGGTTTCGCTACAATATCTATTTCAGGAATCGCTAAAAAAGTTTTCCTTTAAATAATGAACTAAGTCGGATTGCGCCAAAGATAATTGGGGTTGTTTTTCACGCAAATATTTCACTGTCACTTGTTGCTTGGCAACTTCATCTTCACCGAGTACCAACGCAATTTTTGCCCCGCTTTTGTCTGCCCGTTTGAACTGACTTTTAAAACGGCCCCCGCCACAATGGGTGAGTAAACGCAATTTAGGTATGGCATCGCGTAATGTTTCCGCCAAGCGAAAGCCTTGTTGCATCCCCTCATCCCCAACCGTAATTAAATAAATATGGGGCGCATTATTGGGCATTTCAGCGTCTAGCAATAATACGAGCCGTTCAATACCCATGGCAAAACCAATGGCGGGTGTTGCTCGCCCTCCGATTTGTTCAACAAGCGTATCATAACGTCCCCCGGCACACACTGTCCCTTGGGCACCTAGTTTTTGCGTCACCCATTCAAACACGGTACGATTATAATAGTCTAATCCCCGCACTAAACGCGGATTCACTCGATAATTCACGCCCGCTTGATCAAGCAATTGTTTGAGCATGGCAAAATGCGTTTGAGAGGGCTCATCGAGATGCTCTAACAATTGTGGTGCCCCCTCAATCAGTGTTTGCATGTCGGGATTTTTACTGTCCAATATCCGCAAGGGATTTGTATGCAAGCGGCGTTGACTGTCGGCATCCAATTGTTTGTGATGATCAGAAAAATAGTTGACTAAGTGTTCACGATAAGCCGCCCGTGCTGCTGCGGTACCGAGTGAGTTAATCTGCAATTCTAAATCATTTAAACCCAATTGCCGCCAAAAACGCGCTGTCATTAAAATGATTTCTGCATCAATATCGGGACCCGCTAATCCATAAGCTTCGGCACCGATTTGATGAAATTGCCGATAACGCCCTTTTTGCGGTCGCTCATGGCGAAACATGGGTCCCATATACCATAAGCGCTGTATTTGATTATAAAACAATCCCTGCTCAATCCCAGCACGAACACATCCCGCTGTGCCCTCTGGACGCAAACTTAATCTGTCACCATTACGATCCGTGAAGCTGAACATTTCTTTTTCAACAATATCAGTCACTTCTCCAATCGTTCGGTTAAATAATTCTGTCGCCTCCAGTAATGGCAGACGGATTTCTTGATAGGCGTAGCTATGTAATACTTGACGGATTGTGGTTTCGATATGTTGCCAAATAGGTGTTTGCGTCGGCAGAATATCATTCATCCCCCGGATGGCTTGAATTTTTTGACTAGACATTAGTTATCAGTTATCAGTTTTTATTTAAAAATCCCATTTCTTCAAGAAATGGGATTTTTTTTGCCCCGTTCTAGTACGCTGTCAATGTTGTTTTGTAGGGTGCGTCCTACGCACCTTTAGCGTCAGGGTGCGTAGGACGCACCCTACATTACCCAAAATTATCAGTTATCAGTTATTATTTAAAAATCCCATTTCTTCAAGAAATGGGATTTTTTTGCCCCATTTTACGTCGTGTTTTAAAAAATTGACTTAAATAGTGCCCACATTCTGTCCCCAACACGCCACTGACACATTCTACCAGATGATTGTGGCGAGTATCTCTGAGAATATCAAAACGACTGCCTGCTGCTCCCGCTTTATTGTCATAAGCGCCAAAGACGACGCGCTTAACTCGTGCCTGAATAATCGCACCGGCACACATGATACATGGCTCAAGTGTGACGTATAAGGTGGTGTCGATTAAACGGTAGTTGTTTAAATGTTGCGCTGCTTTGCGTAAGGCGACAATTTCTGCATGGGCGGTGGGATCATGGCTGCTAATGGGTTGATTCCATCCCTTGGCGATACATTGTTCTCCTTGTACTATGATAGCACCAACGGGGATTTCTCCTTGGGCAGCGGCAAATTCTGCAAGATTTAAGGCGTGACGCATCCATTTGTCGTCATGGTTTGTTGAGTATTTTAACATTTTAAACTTTTATTGAACTACAGGGATTAATTATTAGCAGGGATAAGTCAAAATCTTTTATTTGGAATAAATATTAAGGAAGGTTTATCCCTGCTAAAAAATAATCCCTGTCGTTAAAAAAAAGTGGTATAGATATTTCCGCCCTCCTGTACTAGGAGTCACTTGATAGCATCAAGTTTCAATAATTTGTTGCTTAGCGTGTTAGAAAGTACATGTAATTCGCTGATAAGCGCCTGACTGCCCGTCTCGTCACCGGCTTGTTTTTTTTCTAAAGCCTCTTGACTAATGACATGAAAGTGTTCGTGAGGTTCAAATAAACTCTCAAACACCACCTTAGCTTGGCTATTTTCCATTGCTGCGACTTCTGTCGCCCCATCACCATAAAGCCATTGTCCTAATTGACAGTCTCGGTGGTTGGTACCACAGAAATCGCTTTCCCCCTTAATTGCAGTATCTATCCTTTTTAGATACTGAACATGATCATTAAGACGTTTGATAAAAAATGCTGTTTTTGCCACCACAAATGAAATATCTCCCTTTAGATTAATTAATGCCCGATCACACAATATTAATCTTACGGATAGAGTCGGCTGCTATTTTCACCTCAAAAAAAATCATACCAAGCTTAGCAGTAGATTTAGTAACGACTGTGAGCAGTGTATTTAGCCCGGCAGAGGCCATTAATATATAACCTTCAACGCCTTTAACCAACACTTGATCTAAGCCCCCCCGTCCGAATTCCTCTGATGTACGCTCACCTAAAGAAAGCATCGCGGCTGCCATAGCGCCGACACGATCTTCATCCAGAGTAGTTGGCAAAAGGGAGGTTAAAATCAGTCCATCAGTGGAAATCACTGCCGATGCTTGTATGTCTGCCGAACTACCGTTGAGTTCACTCAAGATGGAATTAAGCTGTCTTTCACGCATTTGTTATACCTCTTTTCATTTTTTGGAGTCCAAGATTTATCTTGGACTCCAATTTAGAATTACACTTGTCGCATAGCCTGCGGATGTTTACGTTCAACGGAAGTCAATATTTTATTGAGCGCACTCAAATAAGCCTTGGCAGAGGCGATCACAATATCCGTATCCGTCCCCTGTCCATTGACAACTTGTCCCTCTTTTTCCAAGCGCACACCGACTTCTCCTTGAGCATCAGAACCATTGGTAATATTATTGACCGAATATACCAATAAATTCGTCTGACTGTTTATCAAGCTTTCGATGGCTTTAAAAGTGGCATCCACGGGACCACTGCCCCAAGCACCTACCGAGTTTTCTACGCCATCCAAATTTAAAGTCACATTGGCATGAGGCGTTTCTCCCGTCTCTGAACAGACTTTAAGGGCGACCAATTTGACTCGCTCATGCTCAGTCATCAACGTATCGCTCACGAGTGCTTGTAAATCTTCATCATAGATCTCATGTTTCTTATCCGCCAATTCCTTGAAACGAGCAAAAGCGGCATTGACTGACTTTTCAGAGTCAAACTCAATATTCAAACTTTTCAAACGCTCACGGAAAGCATTACGCCCTGAATGTTTGCCCAATACCATACGGTTCGCTCGCCAACCGACATCCTCGGCTCGCATAATTTCGTAGGTTTCGCGATGTTTAAGCACACCATCTTGATGGATACCGGCTTCATGGGCAAAGGCATTTGCTCCCACAATCGCTTTATTGGGTTGCACAGGA
The DNA here is from genome assembly GCA_000785145.2 of Candidatus Thiomargarita nelsonii. Taxonomy (GTDB): domain Bacteria; phylum Pseudomonadota; class Gammaproteobacteria; order Beggiatoales; family Beggiatoaceae; genus Thiomargarita; species Thiomargarita nelsonii_B. The sequence continues at coordinate 10,471 of JSZA02000136.1, read as the reverse complement.
AAACCAGTGATATTAGAGACTAATCGCGAACAAGTCACAATTTGCGTCGTATCCAAATCGGTATGACAAGGGAATACGTCTTGCCGAGTACGAACCCCCATCACGATTTCTTCTAAAGCGGCATTACCGGCCCTTTCTCCTAAGCCATTGATAGTACACTCAACTTGACGGGCACCGTTCATGACAGCCGCCAAGGAGTTTGCCACTGCTAAGCCTAAGTCATTATGACAATGGACAGAAAAAATGGCCTTATCTGAATTAGGGATGCGCTCGCGCAATTCAGCGATCAATTTTCCAAAATGCTCAGGCAAGGTATAGCCAACCGTGTCGGGAATATTAATTGTCCCTGCTCCTGCCTTAATCACCGCTTCAATGATACGGCATAAAAAATCGGTCTCCGAGCGCCCTGCATCTTCAGGAGAAAATTCTACATTATCCGTATATTGACGGGCTCGCTTGACGGCTTTGACGGCTTGCTCTAATACTTGTTCTGGCGACATGTGCAATTTATTGGCCATGTGGACAGGCGAAGTGGCAATAAATGTATGTATTCTTGCAGAATTTGCACCTTTGAGTGCCTCAGCAGCCCGATCAATATCTTTATCTAAGGCGCGTGCCAAGCCACAGACGGTGCTATTTTTGATGATATTTGCGACCGCCTGCACAGCCTCAAAATCGCCCGAACTGGCAATGGGAAATCCCGCCTCAATGATGTCAACACGCATTTTCTCCAAGGCTTTAGCAATCCGAACTTTTTCGTCCTTAGTCATGGACGCGCCCGGACTTTGTTCACCATCGCGCAATGTGGTATCGAAAATAATGAGTTTATCAGTCATAAAAAAACCCGCTTGCCCACAATGGGCATAAGATTGATTATAAAAAAAGTAAAAAAAGAAAAGTGGATTGTTGCGTGATTAGCCCTCGCCAGGGCACGCGATGAGATTAGCTGCCCCTTAGGGCAGAAGGAGAAAATGAGAGGCAAACGGGCACCACATCACCTGCCCATGATGGACATGATAGTTATTGCAAATATTGCAAAAGTGAGTGGTACACATAATATTTGAGTGGTCGTTTTATGAGTGATGAATTTTGTTGGGTGAATATTGTAGAGATTATCTCAAAAATTGCAAGCCGTTTTTTTATCAGTTATTAGTTATCAGTTATCATGTTCTCTATAAATGGAAACTAGGTTGTTAAAATGAATCAATTGCTTGAAAATACTATAAATTATTGGCCAATCGTTGCACAAGTGCTTTCTGTTCCACAAACGAAAGCAGACTACCAGCGAACCGTGACTTTGCTGGATGAATTAGTTGATATTGTCGGGGATGATGAAAGTCACAGCCGTCTCATGGATACACTTAGCCTATTAGTCGAATCTTACGAAAATGAACATTTTCCAATGACAGAGGTTTCGGCTCAAAATGTTTTGCAATCGATCATGCAAGAACATGGTTTACGAGCAGGTGATTTTCCTGAAATAGGAGAGCAAGATAAGATGTTGGGCATTTTAAACGGTGAACAACAATTGAACAGCCAAGAAATTCGTGCATTAAGTGAACGTTTTCAGGTATCGGAGATGGTTTTTTCATAGCATCTTTTTTAGGAGAAATACAATGCTAAAAATTATGTTGTAATTAAGTCACTTGAACAGAGAGAGTAACAATGATCAATCAACACAAAACCAGACAAACCCGCCTCACGGTGGGATCGGTAAAACAAATCAGAATTGGGTATTGATTTGTAAAATGTGGCCTATAGATAGTCGGTCACGCAGGCAAAATATTCAAACTGCAACGACGTGAGACATGACATTAGTCTTTTTTTTAATTAAAGGAGTAAATACGATGGTAAAACTTAGGTGCTATTTACGCACTATACTTTTAATTGCAATCGGATTATCTTGGTTTTCGGTGGCGATGGCTGATTTGAGTGATGGGTTGGTTGCCTATTATCCGTTTAATGGGAATGCTCAGGATGCGAACGGGAACGGAAACAATGGAACTGTGAATGGCGCAACATTAACGGAGGATAGACTTGGGAATCCTCAAAATGCCTATAGCTTTGATGGAAATGACCATATACAATTCAATACGCCAGTTGTTCAGCATTTTCCTCCTTATTCCGTTTCCTTATGGGTCAAATATGATGCTGTACCTGATGTTAATGCCTATATTATCGCTAATGGCGGTCAAACGGGTAGTTCACAAGGCCTTTGTCTTCTGGTGGTAGGTGCCTCACAGGTATATTGTGGTCATAGTTATCCAACGGGTGCAGTATCCTTTGGCGTTGGAAATCAAGCATATAACTTTAGGGTTGCTATTACAGCAGGAATGACTTCAGGGCAGTGGCATCATGTGACTGGTACTTGGGATGGCCCTCGTCTTGCTTTGTATATTGATGGACAGTTGGCACAAACTGATGTGTGTGGTTGGGGCACTGAGTTTGGTCAACCACAGAACATGAGGATTGGAGCACCTAGCAATACACTCAACTATTTTTTAAACGGACAACTTGATGATGTCCGTTTTTACAATCGCGTTCTATCAGAATGCGAAATTAAAACGCTTTACACAGGTGAAGATGAATGCGATGAAGGCCAAATATCATCCGATGATTGCTGGACAGTTTACGATAACGGCAATCTCCACATCCCCTGCATCAAAGTAAAAGGCCCATTTGCTGAGGACTTGCATTATGAAGCCGATATGCAATACGAGCCATTATCTGATCCAATGACATTTCAAGTGACTGGGGCAAAACCAAAATAAGAGCCTAACAAAAAGTACTCATCCCATTCCAAGCTTTTGTCTGAATCCGTTACTTCGTTTCTGATTCAGACAAGACCAACGAGCAACTTAAAATGTTACACACACTACACGCCAAAAATTTCACCCTATTTTCTGAAGTAAGCTTTGAATTTTCACCGGGGCTTAACGTGGTTATTGGAGACAATGGTTAAGCGGGTGTCGCTCTCAAACAAAAAAAATCAATAATGCCATCCATCAAAATTTTTGAACTATTCAAAAACCACATTTAAAGCTCTCTTGCAACGTTCTAAAAGTTCATCCTCACCTATTTTTTCACATAATCGCTGATGAGACACCGATCTAACTTGAAATAAATCTATCACAGAGGCTTTTTCAAGACCATTCTCTGGAGTCGGTTCGACCACTACCATCCATGGTACAAGCCTATAATGCTCTTTTAAATCTGTAAATGGCGCAATGACTTTTAGTGGTAATTTTCCCACCTTGTTGCTGCATCCAAAACAGTGAGATACGTTAGCTCTTCATTATTTTCATACTCTTTTGCCATTAATTTAATAGCTTGTTGTAATTTTCTCTCTTCTTGCAGTCGAAGAAAATATTCAATTGCTTGTTTTATAATATCTGATTTAGTCCTTTGCAATTCATCTTTTAAGTCATCCAACGCAAGATTCATGCTGTGAGGAAGAGAAAAAGTAATACGGTCATAACTATTTTGTAAGTTCATAGAGTGTCTCCTAAAAAATCGCTATTATACATCAAAATATGATGTTTATAACAAATTCAGCGAGCGTAGGGTGCGTCCTACGCACCCGTTTTTTTGTTTTAATGCTTTAAATTATATACATTTTATTATTTTATTCTCCGTTTTCAAATCACCTGAAAAACAGACTAATCCCTTTCGTGGTTTTTTTCGTTCACAAGGCGGTGGCTAACCAGTATAGCGACTCTACCAACAACATAAGCTCAAAAATCTATAAGGGCACAAATAAATATAAAGAGGGTTATCAAGCGGGGCGTAAACCAACGAACACTAGCACTAGCAATATCAACAGAAAACAGAGCCGCTACCTCGGAAATTGTACCCAAAGAGGGCATAAAAAAGTCCTTCCTTCTTGCGAACTGAGAGAACTTTATACCCAATGGGCACCGGCGAGCGAAAATAAATTGAATAGACCATGCTTGATATATAATCAAAACTATTTGGTTTGTCTATACATCTATTTATCGCATATTGTCCGACCCATAACCAACCCCTTGCCTTATAGCCGATGGTCATTCAGTTTACGCAACACAAGGATAAGAAAAATCCTGATGATATACATTATCTTCGAGCGGCGATGTTTGAATATCCAGATGACTCCTACGATCGACTTTTGGCAGGTTTTCTAAAACCACATTTTTAGCAGCCTTAACATATTGTTGAATATATTCTTTCACATATGGTTTTTTGTTATCGAAAGAACCATCTTCGAGCAAAGAATCTACTTCAGCAATAAAACGACCGAAATCATTATGATAGATATCGGCAAGACCGCCCAAGCTTATGCTCAAATGATTACCCACTGCACGCAGCATATCAATTATAAAAGAGTTATTAGCTTCATAATGCGCATCTGTAATAGGGCTGTCAAAATTTATACCGTTACCGATCAATAGACCGCCGCCATGATCAGGATAATGAACAAATTTCCATTTGCTATCCTGATCATAATATACCGAACCTAAAGAACGCAAATTGCGGTAAAGTTCTTGTATTTCCGTAGATTATCCCTGCAAACCATAGCGATCTGCCAAAGCTTCTTGTACGAAGTTAAAACGCTTTCTTTTTTCAGCTACTTCTTTCTTTTTTTGAGGGGACATATAATCTTTGATTAACAATTCCTTAGGAACAATATGACTGCAATGCCATGACTCATGTCTCGCTGAAATACGTGTTAATATAGCATCAAGATCAGGAAATTTTTCATATAATGCAGGCATTATTTTTTTAACTGTTCCCATATCTATCGAGGAGATTAAGGAAATAACTCGTTCCGATTCAGAGACGGGAACATCATGCGGTAAGTTAACAATGCAGACCGGTTTTCTTCTATGTGTCACAAGATTAGCGTTCATACCCTTATTAAGAGAATTTAGCACAGCATCTTTTAATGTCTGTTGTGTGAATCCTGCTGTAATAGTCGGATATTGCTCTTCCAGCATCTTATCCATAAGATCCGCATGTTCTTCTGTTATTTCATAGGACTTAATTGCTCTACGCAAGAATTTTTGTTTCTTATAGAGACCTTCGAAAGCATTAGGATCTGTAAAAATAACCTTGTTACTTGTTCCTTTTCTCAAAGCTTTTTTGAATGTATCAGTGAGAGCAGCAGGTGTATATTTGATTTGTTTGCTTTGCTCTACTTTGATGTTCTCTACGGGGGCAGAATTATCTTGCTCATGAGACGGGCAAGCGGTGAGTAAAAATGGAATGATAATAGATGCTGTGATTTTACTTAATTTACTCATGTTACGTACCCACCTTGTTTATTATTGTTCAAGCTTTTGATCAGTTGTCTGCAATTGCTGTTTGAGTTGTTCGATCTCCTGTTGCTGGCGTTGGATGATTGTCCACATCTCTTCCAGCGTTGGAGGGGGATTTTCGGCATGAACGGGTAAAACCAAACTGATAGATAAACTTAATAGACTCGCTTTTAGTAAGTAGTTATTTTTTTGACATGCCATATTAATATTCTCTGAAAAATAAGTGATAATTGTTCTCGTTTATAAGTTGAGAGCAATGATAATCGTTTTCATTTCAATATTAAAATAAAAAAAAATTTATAGCCCTATATTGAGATCATCTTTAACAACTTGAATATTTGGATTGTGGACGCGGTTAGTTAGTCGGCTTTAGCCTCCTAACTGCTTTTAGCCTTGGGATTTATCCCAAGGCATGTTTTGACTTGTCCGAAAATAAGCCTTGGGCTTAAGCCCAAGGCTAAAAGCTAAAGTCACCTAAAGGTGACTAAATTCTAAACTCAGCCAGTTAGTTAGTCGGCTTTAGCCTCCTAACTGCTTTTAGCCTTGGGATTTATCCCAAGGCATGTTTTGACTATTAACTCATGCCGTGCCCGTCTGCACAAACCGAGGATACACAATAACCCCCGTTTCATCATCCGTATAATCAACCTCAAACCGTTTCCGATTCGTTTCATCAACCGACTCAATAAATAACACTAACCAAATTGAAGTCACCCCCAACTCTTGCCCATACTTTGCCGCCTGACTAAGGGCATCACGATAAGCGCGTTGATTAGCAAAACTCTTTAACTCTAAACCAAACAATTGCCCCGCATGACGTATCAACAAATCAATTTGACCATTACCCGTTGGGAATTCGGGCTGAACTTGTGCCTTATAACTATTGAGAAAATGGGTCAAATAGAGATAAAAATGAAAATGAAACACGGCTTCATACACCCGTAAATCTCCCCGACGAGGCGCATTTTTCAACACCTGCTCCCGATTAGCTTGCAAATACTGCTCATATCTAAGCAACAATTGATGAATGTTGAGACTGTCTTCGGTAATCGTGTCCGACAAATCCTCAAACGGTGAGTATAAGCCGTCCATTTCATGATACAGTTCTCTCGCAAAATAATTGAACAATCGCTTTTGTATGTATGGGCAAGGAAATTTCACATAATTTTCGCTCAAGCTGACTTCTTCAACCGAAACTACCCCATTCATATAAAGAAAATTGATGATGGGATCATCATAAATAAAATTAACCTTCCTTTTGGTTTGGAACAATTCCAAAACATAAGGTTTATAAGGAGTCTGTTTAGCCTTGCTGATGATGTTTAAAATATTGTTATTGGGTAACAAATTAAGCGCCGCAGCATAAACCTCTTTAAAATGCGCTAGCGTAATCGGTTGTGAGGTGTCTTTATTATACGTTTCTGTCAACAATTCCCCAAACCAACCGGTTAAACCGGGTTGCCCTTGAAATTCATACCAAATACGTTCCACCACCTCTGGCTCAATCTTTTGTTCACGTTCTTGTTGATAGCACTTGAAAAGATAAGCCATCTCATCATGAGTCAAATTAGGAATATGCAAACTTCGCTGAACATTAAAGGGCGAACCCTTGACATTTTCCACACCCAAGACGGTACGTACCCCTATAAAAGCCAAGCCATGTAACAGGTAATCCTTCTCAGCGGTGGATTTGTCCGCTTGATTCAGACGACTGTGATAAATATTGCGAAAAAACCCGACTAGCCCGGCGATAACGGATTCTTGGAGCCCATCAAATTCATCCAAAATCAAAATCAAAGGCTTACTTAGAGTTTGCCGTTCAAACAAAAAATAAAAATCCTCTAAGGTGTCTATGGTTTGCTTCTGAATGTTCAATTTTTTCGTCAATTCCCTGCCCAGTACTTGAACCACACGATTGACATCACTCACATTAGAGAGGTGTTGCAAAGGCAGGATAACCACATCAAACTGGTTTTCCTGTTGAAGGGTTAAGACGACTTCTCGCATTATCCAAGTTTTGCCGGTTTGACGCGGTGCCCAGACGCTGATGTAATGTCCACCTTTGTTGGGATCATCGCCCTTTAAATGTTGACTCGCTTCATCAATCAATTTTTGACGAGGAACATAATAATGTAGTTCCCGATCAACCGGACCATAAGATGAAAATTTTCGCATTTTTAAATCTCCTTAACTGTGGAAACCGCTGATCAGGCGTCCAAAGCTAAAGCTTTGGACTCCAAAATATTTTATTTGCGCGAGCCCAGCAAGCTCTTTAATTCTGGAATACATGAGCCACAATTGGTCCCTGCTTGCAACGCTTCTCCTATCTGCGCGGTTGTTTTCAATCCTTTCTCTTGGATCGCCTTTTTCACCGCCTCATCCCCAATATTGTAACAGGCACAAATAATATTGTCTTGATCTGATGTGCCCGCTTGTCCGGTTAGTAAGCTGAGGCGTTCTATCGGCGTTAATTTTTCTCTGGTAAACAGAGTGATTAAGCCGTTGCGTGAGGGTAGTTGTTCGTCTGTGCCAATGAAAATACAGATATTTAATCGTTCTTCTACAATATTCGCACAACGATAACGTCCCGTGGCGCGATCTTGATATTCTAGCCAGTCTAGTTCTGCTCCAAACTGTTTGTTGATCCATTCTGCCCAGTTATCCGGCTTGGTTTCGCCTGCCAATTCGTAGCGCCAAATGTTGTTTTCACTGCGTATTTTTACCCAATAGTCAAGTTGTTCGGTGGGTAATGGTAGTGGTTGTTTTGATAATATAAATCCTTGCCAGGCGGGACGATAGGGGCTGATACGCACGGGGGTATGTTTAAATTCAGGTTGCCCCGATAAAGGATCAGTCGTTGGCATCACTAAGGCTGCGATCCTCGCACAACTACTATTTTGAGCATTCCAGTGCATGGGCACAAAGAGACTTCCGATTTGTTGCGTTTCTGTGAATTTGGCACGTCCGAGCCATTTGCCTAATCGACTGGTGATTTGAACTAGGCTGTTGTCTTTAATATTTAGCGCTTCTGCATCATCTGGGTGAATTTCTGCAAAAGGTTCGTTGATATGTCTCAGTAGTCGCGCTGATTTGCCGGTGCGCGTCATGGTGTGCCATTGATCGCGGATACGTCCGGTATTGAGTATCAGGGGATATTTGACATCGGGTAAGTGTGCCGGGGTGCGCGGGATGATGCTGACAAATTGGGCTTTGCCGCTGCGGGTATAGAAGTGTTTATCAGCAAACATGCGCGCGGTTCCTCTGAGCCCGCCACAGTGTGTTGTTTGCTGTTTTGTTTGACAGATTGGCCATTGTATGGGGGTTAAGGTTTGATATTCTTCGTCTGTGAGGGGGAGTAGTCCACTGATGTCAAAGTCGCGGCTGCCGTTATTTTTGTAGCCAGATAAGGCGGCATGTTCGCGGAATACGTCTATCGCTGATTTGTAGGGAAATTCTTTTTTGTATCCTAATCGCTGTGCAACTCGGCTGAGTATCCACCAATCGGGTTTGGCTTCTCCAGGGGCATATAAAAAGGCGCGTTGTCGAGAAATTCGGCGTTCTGAATTTGTCACCGTGCCCTCTTTTTCTCCCCATGCGAGGGCGGGCAATAATACATGGGCATAAGCGGTGGTGTCGGTTTGTCGCACTACGTCGGAGACGACGACTAATTCGCATTGTGCCAGTGCTTGTTTGATGCTGTCTGCGTTAGGTAGGCTGACAACGGGATTGGTTGCCATTATCCAAATGGCTTTAATTTCTCCTTTTGCGGCGGCGGCAAATAGGTCTATTGCTTTGAGTCCGGGTTCTGTCGGTATATACGGCGATTGCCAAAATTCTTGTACTAAGGCGCGATGTTCAGGCTCAAAGTCCATATGGGCTGCGAGTTGATTGGCGAGTGCGCCCACTTCGCGTCCGCCCATGGCATTGGGTTGCCCGGTGACAGAAAAGGGTCCCATGCCTGGTTTGCCGATGCGTCCAGTGGCAAGATGACAGTTGATAATACTATTGACTTTGTCGGTGCCGCTGGTGGATTGGTTGATGCCTTGTGAGTAGAGTGTGACGACTTTGTCGGTAGCGGCAAATAGGTTGAACAAGTTGAGTATTTGTTCTTCTTCTAGTCCACAGTGTTGTGCAACGCTGGTTATGCTGCCACAGGTTTCTCGTGCGGCTTCTAATGCTGAGCCGAAGCCTTGCGTTTCTTCTAAAAATTCGTAATCTAAATGATCATGGCGGCGTAGAAAATCGAGTAAGCCATTGAATAAGTAACCATCGCTGCCGGGTTTGATGGATAAATGGGTGTCTGCTATTTCACAAGTGGGGGTGTAGCGTGGATCAATGGCTACGATTTTTAAGTCAGGACGTTTTTCTTTGGCGGCTGATATGCGTTGAAAGAGTATGGGATGACACCAGGCTAAGTTGCTGCCGGTTAGGACGATTAATTCGGCTTGTTCTAAGTCTTCGTAGTTACCGGGGACGGTGTCGCTACCAAAGGCGCGTTTGTATCCGGTTAAGCTGGATGACATGCAGAGCCGTGAGTTGGTGTCGATATTGGCGCTACCGATAAATCCTTTCATGAGTTTGTTGGCAACATAGTAGCCTTCGGTTAGTAGTTGCCCTGAGACGTAAAATGCGATGGCTTTTGGTCCATGTTGTGCGATGATACGTTGGAATTCGCTCGCTACTTTGTCTAGTGCGGATTCCCAAGTGCTTTGTTGGCCGTTAATTTCTGGGTAGAGTAGGCGATCATCTAGGCTGAGGGTGTTGGCTAAGCTGATGCCTTTGGAGCATAATCGCCCGAAATTGGCGGGATGGGTTTTGTCGCCTGTGATGGTGATTTTGTCTTCTTCTGTTTGTGCGATAATGCCGCAGCCTACGCCGCAGTATGGACAGGTTGTGTGTGTTGTGGGCATTGAAATATTTTTTTCTCTCTGTTTTTGTGTTAATTTAAATTAAAATTTAAAAAAATCGGATTTCTCAATGGGCTGATGATTTCTGCCCTCCTGCACTAGTACTCTGTCAAGGTTGTTTTGTAGGGTGCGTCCTACGCACCTTTATCGATTATTTGTGCGGAGTCAATGCCATTAAGCCTGTCCCTTTGCTCTGAGGGATCTTGAGGGCAACCATAAAGGATTGCCCCTACAAACCGTGATTTCTCGTAGGGGCGGGTGTAGGGGCAA
>JSZA02000137.1 GCA_000785145.2 Candidatus Thiomargarita nelsonii | reverse complement strand
ATTGTGTAAGTAGGCTTTATTTAACTTACCTTCCCGTACATCCGAATGCAAGAATTAGGCCAAAACGAGTCGCACTCTTGTATTTATCCGCACCTCCTAAGTGGCGTGGGTGAATGTGGTGTGCTTCTGGCAAGTCTTCGTTGCCAAATCTACAATTGCATACTGGACATATTCCATCTTGTCTCTTTAGCATTTTCGCTTTAGACGGTGTGATGTTGCCATAGCCTTTGGAGAGCCTTTCCGCCCAATAAGCGGTATCACCGTCGTAGTATGATCTATCGTACCCAACTTTAGCATGACTACCCGTTCTTTCTTTGTGCTTAGAATACCATTTGAGATGCTTGACAATTTTCTTGTCTTTACCTTTGCCCACAATCTCAGCAAAAGTCCATCTCTTACCATTTACAGTACCAAAGTATTTATCTGCTATCCAGCGTTTACCCTTGTTTGGGTGCCTACGTCGCGCCCATTGGTATAATCTCTGCCAGAGTAGCATATCAAGCTTGTTGAATGCCTCGTTAGAGTGTACTGTTTTATAGTAGTTGGCCCAACCTGTTATTTTGGGCTGGAGTATTCTAATTAATTCACTGGGTGTTGCTGCTTTTAACTTCCAGATAGTATCACTTATATCTTTGTAGTGACCTTTTATCTTTTCTTTAGTCGGTTCAACTCGTAATACATGCGTTGCTTTAGCCCTTCGTTGTTCAGTAGGGGTGCCTATAAGTCCCTTTGACTCGATTTTCGTAATGTCTAATATGATGGCCTAGAAAATCAAAACCATCTGTTTCGTTCCCAATTTTGGTTTTTTCCTCAGATAGAGTTAATCCTCTAACTTCAAGCCAATTGCCTATAAATCTTTTGGATTCCTCAATAACCTCTTTTTCCTCGTGGAGCACAACAAAATCATCGGCGTATCTAACTAGGTCGATTTTTAGTTGTTTTCTGGCTTTGTAAGACTTCTCTGTCCCCTCATAAACCTTTTTTGGTTTCTTATGAGACTTCACATCCTCCTTCTGGGACTTCTTTGCCTTCTTGCCACCAGTCACTATACTGACGGTTGTTGTACCAATTTTACTTTTCCAACCCTTTATCCCACGTAAGTGCTCAATTAGGTCAGTCTCCATTTGGTCAAGGGCTATATTAGCTAATAATGGGGATATAGTCCCACCTTGCGGTGTTCCCATATCAGTCTGATTGTAGTTGGATTTCTCCATATAACCAGCTTTTAGCCACCGTTTGACTATCGGTCTCCAATGTTGCAGAGGCAAAAGTTTTCGCGTGCGAAAACTTTTGCCTCTGCATCAATTTGCGATGCTAGAAATTTGTGGTCAATGTTATCAAAACAGCCTTTTATATCCGCATCAAGAACCCATTTCTGTTTTTTGAGTAGTACCGCTACGATTTTTTCAATCGCATCATGGCATCCCATAGCTGGTCTGAATCCATAACTACATGATTCAAACTTCGCCTCATAATATGGTTCAAGTGCAATTTTGGTGACTGCTTGCATTGCCCTATCCTTAATGGTGGGTATGCCTAAAGGTCTGAGTTTCCCATTTGCTTTTGGGATGTATATCCTCTTAGCCGGCATCGGTCTGTATTTATCCCAACCATTTTGGATTGTATCTAACATATCTTTTACTAAAGCCATTTTCTGTCTAGGCGTATTGACTTTTACTCTATCTACTCCTGCGGTGCGTTTTCCTTTGTTTTCCGTTGTTACCGTTCGCACTGCTAAAAGCGTTGCATAATACGAGTTTTGCAATAGATACATTAAGCTTTTTGCCTTTCTGTACCGACCTGATTTCGTAGCTTTATAAATTCTCTTTTGCAAATTGAACACAAGTTGACGCACTTTGCCCCAGATGAAAGCAGAGTTTGTCCCAATCCCACCTTGCCATAACAGATTCGATACTTTCGTATCTCAATCTGCCAAGGTGAGACACGGGAACCCATTCAGAGGTAAATGTTTTTTGCGCGCAAAAAACATTTACCTCTGAAGGATTCGGGTGTTGCCAAAGTGTATCCATAATTTAAGTTAGCCTTATCAATTATTAGCTGGTTGCCCAGCATTTGTTCAATTAAATTTATAACACAATTATTCCGAGAGTGAATCAGCATATCCAGTATCCCCCGATGATGGTTTCAACTGACATTGGCTTACCACTCTATCCTACCCGATGCTGTCGCTAAGTGTTTGCACACTCCTCTTGCACTCCTGCAAGTGACGTACTAACATCGTTTTTACTCGTTTCTCTTATATGTTTACCTGTGGACTTAGGTTATATTCAATAATCGGATGTGTATTGGACAGACGTATTTAAGCGGACACTAACTCAAATACCTAAAAACCTTTTAATCCCCCGGGGTTTAACCCACAAGACTTCCTCATTACCGACCTTAAAAATATATCCATATCCATAACGCTTGCCCTAGGGCTTTGAGACCTTGCACTGGCAATACCAAACTTCAATACCACCGGCCATTGCTTTCTAGCCACTGCCTAGCTAGGCGAATCCTTTCACACCATATAAGAAATTTTACATGAAGGCTTTGTTTTAACTAGCTTAAAAATATAGCGAATTAGGCCAAACGAGTCGCACATGATCATTGAGGCGCTTCAGAAAAAAAGGTGTTGACATATCAATTCTCCACTATTCAGTGCTCGCTAATTCAAAACAGACTTGCCCTTCTATATTCTCAACGAGCTTGAGCTTGTATCCGGTATGCGCCAATTGCTTAACCGCCTGATAAAGACCGATACCAAATCCATCACGAGAAGGTACAGGTTGAGTAAATAGTTGATTAGCAATTTCTTCGGGTATTGCACTACCATTATCGCATACACTCAATTGTAAGCGACGTTTACTGATATCCAACAGTACATTGATTTGTAATTCAGGCTCACGGTGGCGTTTTGTAATAGCGTTTTGTAATAGATTTTCTGAGACATTATCAAATAAATCTTCTGGAATGAGAATATTTTCAATTTCCTTATAATCCGAAAATTCAATGTGACTTTTGCGATAACGGGTTTTCAAATTCTCCCACCAAAGGGTCACAGGTACGTGTGAATAAGAAAATTCCGCCGGTTTTTGTAATTTGTCCAGGGTACGTTTTAGGCGCTGAGTCAAGTGTGGCATTTGTCCCTGCAATAAGCGCTGAGTATCGCCAAATTTTTTGGGCGGAGAGTTTTCTATGACTGAGGTAATGGCATGTAAAGATTGTAATAGATTTTTGATGTCATGAGTCAATTTAGCCCCCGTTTCATGAATCGCTTGCAAATGGGCTTGTTGTGCAAAGGCGGCTTCACGGCGCCTGGCTTGGTGAAAATGTTCTAGTAATTGTATGAGGGTTTTGATCTGAAAGTCTTGGCTGGCATTGATGCGCTGATATGCATAAATGGTGACTTCAAGGCTTTGCGCTCTGAGCGTGATTTGTTGTTGTTGCTGTTCACCTAGCATTTCTTCACTATAGGGGGAATGCCAGGCAATACCGGATATCCAGGGTAAAGTGGAAAGTTTCTCAAAGCCTGCTTGTATAAATTCTTGGGGGGTTAAACTTTTATAGTTGCGCGGTTGGGCGAGATCATTTATCCATTGTTCAAAGTGACCACCCATGTTGAATAAATGGCGTGTCCATTGTTGTTCAACATTTTCTTCATTTGCGAATATGCCACTGATTGCCAAAATAAATATTGTTATTGCTAAGGACATTTGAAAAATGGCAAGTGGTAAACTCACCTTGCTCTGAGACATGATAACAAGGCTGCCCAATACCATAATAACCATCAACAAACTGACCGTTAATCCATGAAAAAAATCAATAGAATCGCCGTGTTCATCAGCAGAGAAAAATAAAAAAGTCAACGGCACACACAACACCCCATAGTTGAGCGCGATGTTCGGTACAAGCAAAGCCAATCCCTCGATAACAAACAATTGAGGTAAATTAATGAGAAATAAGTCCAAGCTCAAAAAAAGGATGGCAGCTATATTGATAATCCGGTCGCGGGGATGAACGAGATCGCGTCCGCCCATTAAACCCAATAAGATGATTTGCCAAAGAGTCATCAACCAAATATTGGGAAAAACAATAAATACTAAAATAATGATAGCAACGACAACCCGATTTTTAATCGAGTGTAGATCTAAAGCTATCCAGAATATAAAAAAACCGACATGAATCAGCAGGACAAAAGGCAAAAATCGCTCAGAAATATCCCAACACAAGGCAATATGCCAAGTGATTAACATTAAACCTAGCAGGCGATGTTCATGTTTAGCTGGAATCAGTGAACTTAAATGTTCAGACATGGTTAAGTGTTGATTAATACATTGTAAAAAATTATGATTGTCAGGAGTCCAATATTTATCTTGGAAATAAATTATGGAAAACAATAAAAATGAAAAAACAAACTGGATTTACATTAGTCGAAATCGCCATAGTGATGGTGATTATTGGCTTGCTGTTGGGAGCAGTGCTCAAAGGACAAGAAATGATTACCAACGCGAGAGCCAAAAATATTGAGAATGAATATAATGGGATCGTGGCTGCCATTTATAGCTATCAAGATCGTTATCGTGCCTTACCTGGGGATGACAACAAGGCGGATAGATTTACTGATATAACAGCTTGTACTGATTTATGTGGTGATGGCGATGGCACAATTGAGGGTGTGTTTGGTTCAACAGCCAATGTTGAGTCTCGCCTCTTTTGGTTGCACTTACGCAACGCAGGATTCGTCGCTGGGGCAACGAATAACCAAGATCAACCGAACAATACATTGACTGGCATAATAGGCGTTTCTACTGGATTGACAACGGCTGATATTAGTATTTCAGGGACGTTTGTCGCATTCACCAAAATACCTCAAAACATTGCCCTCATTATTGAGGCTCGCCTTGATGACGGTCAGTCAGCGTCTGGTCGTATTCAAGGGCTTAAAAACAGTGATAATAGCACTGCTGCTAATTATGCGACTGATGAATTGTATAATTTGTTCTTTACTTTGTAATAATCAGAACGATCAAAAATGCCCACAACCATAACTGGTTACGGGCAAAAAAAATCTTGATTGTCGGAGTCCAAGATTTATCTTGGACGCCTTAAAACACTGTCACCTAGAAATCTACCAACTTATTTCAAAGTGGAACGCAGCTGGTCACCTGTGGTCCCTTTGGACCTTCTGTCGATTCAAATTCAACCGTTTGTCCTTCATGGAGAGTTTTAAAGCCCTCTTTTTGGATCGCGGAGTAATGAACAAACACATCCCTGCCGCCATCGGACGGAGAAATAAAACCATAACCTCGAGTCTCATTGAACCACTTGACGGTGCCTTGCATCATACAAATTAACCTCATTTTCTCAAAAGCTACTTCTAATAATCTAATAAAATGCTCGTTTTTCGAACAAACATGCGGTGGGAATGGTACTCAATTTAAAATATAAAGTCAAACAATAATTTTAGCCTTTTCCCAATAAGCATCCATATCAGCTAAAGAGATTTCCTGCAAGGATTTTCCAGCAGCCAGCGTGGCAGATTCTATATAATTAAAGCGCTTGATAAATTTTTTATTACTTTTTTCCAAAGCAGTTTCAGGATTTATATCTACAAATCGTGCGTAATTAACCAATGAAAATAACAAATCGCCAAATTCCTGTTCAGCCTCCTCACGACTCATACTCTCTTTAAATTCCGCTATCTCCTCCTCAACTTTCTCCCAAACCTCCTCTCGTCGTTGCCAATCAAAACCGACAGCTGATGCTTTTTCTTGAATACGCAAAGCCTTGAGCAAAGCCGGCAAAGATTTGGGAACGCCCGCGAGAACACTTGGATTATCACCTTTTTCTTTGAGTTTCAACAATTCCCAATTTCGTTTGACATCAGCCTCATTTTTAACAGTGACATCACCAAAAACGTGCGGATGCCGTGCAATAAGTTTTTCACAAACACCATTCATCACATCAGCAATATCAAAAGCCTTTTTTTCCGCACCTATTTTAGAATAAAAAACAATGTGCAGCATAACATCGCCTAATTCTTTTTTAATTTCCTCTAAATCACCTTCCAAAATCGCATCAGATAACTCGTAACATTCCTCGATAGTCAGATGGCGCAATGAATCTAAGGTTTGTTTACTATCCCAAGGACATTTAGCGCGTAATTCATTCATAATAACAAGCAGACGACGCAAGGCTTCTGCATATTTTTCATTATTTGGATTCATGGATTAATTTCTCAGAACATTCAAACCGATTATAATAGATAACATGCTAAAAACATCCCATACACCACAACAAGAACGCTATATTGCCATACGCAATGTCACCCTCATAGGCGTTGTTGGCAATATTTTATTAACTATTGTCAAATTAATATTTGGCATCATCGGACAATCGCAAGCCTTAATTGCCGATGGCTTGCACTCCTTGTCAGATTTAATCAGTGATGGCATGATATTAATAGCCGCTAAGTATAGTACACAAGACGCCGATGCTGATCATCCTTATGGACATGCCCGCTTTGAAACCTTAGCCACTGTAGCCGTCGGTGTTTTACTTTTCTTAGTCGCGGCGGGCATGTTGATAGATGCCACACGGCGTTTATTTGATCCCACCCTCTTATGGCAACCCACCGCTGTCAGTCTCGCCGTTGCCCTACTATCTATTTTAATCAAAGAAGCCTTATACCAGTACACGAGCCATGTTGCCAAGCAAGTGCGCTCACCAATGTTACAAGCAAATGCTTGGCATCATCGCAGTGACGCAATTTCATCAATTATTGTATTGCTTGGCGTAGCAGGGAGTATGGCGGGATTATCTGGCTTAGATGCTCTGGCAGCGATTGGAGTCAGCTTAATGATTGCCCATATTGCTTGGAGCTTGGGCAGAGACGGTATCAAGGATTTGGTGGATACTGGATTGGATAAAAATCAACTGATTGAAATTAAAAATATTATTAAATCTGTTGATGGTGTCCAGATGTTGCATGATTTACGCACCCGCAAAATGGGCGCCAATGCCTTAGTGGACGTGCATATCTTGGTCGATCCCCGTCTCAGTGTATCAGAGGGCCATCAAATTGGTGAAATGGTGCGAAGCCGATTGACTAATAAGATAGAAGAGATTGCTGAGGTACTGGTACATATTGATCCCGAAAATGATGAAAAATCACAGTCTAATTTGAATTTGCCCTTACGCCAAGAGGTGATAGCGCGTTTGCAGCAGTGTTGGCAATGTTTAGAGGCTACCCATGCGATTGAGCAAATCACTTTGCATTATTTGTCGGGCAAGCTGACAGTGGAACTTTATTTACCCTTAAAAATAGTAGAAAATATAGAACAAGCACAGGAATTATCCCAAGGTTTTGCTGACTTGGCGGCTGAAGAGCCGGATATCTATGCTATTAATGTTTATTATCGCTAAACGCGATTTAAAACAAAAAATCCTATTTCTTAAAGAAATAGGATTTTTAGATTGTAGGCCATTCAAGATTACCGTCCAAAATAAATTTTGGACTCCAGAGTTAGGAGTCCAAGATTTATCTTGGGCGGTATTTGTCATCTTTGCTACAAATCCGATTGTCTCTGCAACAAACACAACAATCAAGCGGGTGGATAGAATTTATTTAACTGATTAATTTATAATCAATTAATGATTTAAACGATTTTGAGCATGGATTATGCAACCCAAAAAGACTTGCGTATTTTTTTTCGTCTGACCATGATAAAATCAGGTGCGTTCAACGACCCTAGATGATACTGATAACTGATAACTGAAAAGGTAATTGATATGTCCGGTGAAAATGTGTTAAACATGATCAAGGAAAACAATGTCAAATTTGTTGATCTCCGCTTTACTGATACCATAGGCAAGGAACAACATGTCACAGTACTCGAGCATACTGTTGACGAAGATTTCTTTGTTGACGGTAAAATGTTTGATGGCTCCTCCATTGCTGGATGGAAAGGTATCAATGAATCAGACATGATTTTAATGCCAGAACCTCAAACAGCAGTCCTAGATCCGTTTGCCGATGAAGTCACCTTAAATTTACGTTGTGATGTCATTGAGCCTGCCACCATGCAAGGTTATGAACGCGATCCACGCTCCTTGGCAAAACGGGCAGAAAATTATCTCAAATCCACCGGCATTGCCGATACCGCCTATTTTGGCCCTGAAAATGAATTTTTCATTTTTGATGACGTGCGTTGGGGCTCAGACATCAGTGGCTCATTTTGTAAAGTGGACTCACAAGAAGCCGGCTGGAATTCAGAAAAAGTCTATGAAGATGGCAACCTTGGGCATCGTCCAGGCGTCAAAGGGGGATATTTTCCCGTGCCGCCCGTCGATTCTCAGCATGACATCCGCTCAGCCATGTGCTTGACTATGGAAGAAATGGGTTTAAAAGCCGAAGTTCATCACCATGAAGTCGCTACAGCCGGACAAGCTGAAATCGGCGTATTCTTTAACACCTTAGTCAAAAAAGCTGACGAAGTGCAACTCCTTAAATATGTCGTTATGAATGTCGCCTATGGCTACGGAAAAACCGCGACATTTATGCCTAAACCCCTCGTCGGTGACAACGGCAACGGCATGCATGTGCATCAATCCTTGAGCAAAGAGGGCAATAACGTCTTTGCCGGCGATAAATATGGTAATCTATCAGAAACAGCCTTATATTACATCGGCGGAATTCTCAAACATGCACGCGCCATCAATGCATTTAGCAATCCAGCGACGAACAGCTACAAACGTCTTGTGCCCGGATTTGAAGCCCCCACATTATTGGCTTACTCAGCGCGTAACCGCTCAGCCTCAATACGCATACCTTACGTGACCAGCCCTAAAGGTCGCCGTATTGAAGTGCGTTTTCCAGATTCAACCGCCAATCCCTATTTTGCATTCTCCGCTATGCTAATGGCGGGACTGGATGGCATTCAAAACAAGATTGACCCAGGTGAAGCCATGGACAAAAACTTGTACGATCTGCCGCCAGAAGTGGAGAAAAACATTCCAACCGTTTGCCACTCTTTGGATATGGCCTTAGAAGCACTCGACAAGGACCGTGAATTTTTGATAGCCGGTGGCGTGTTTACCAATGATTTGATTGATGCTTACATCGCTCTGAAGATGGAAGAAGTCACGCGGCTGCGTATGACGACTCATCCGGTGGAATTTGATATGTATTATAGCTTGTAAAATCTGCCTTATTTTGACGTGCAAAGCAACGCTTTGCACGTCTTTTTTTTTTGAGGATAACGCTCGATGTCTGCACAAGAATTCAACTTAGAAGTCACCCCCATCTTGCCAGAGGCTTTAAAACGCCTTGACGAATTGGCGAATAATTTATGGTATAGCTGGAATATCCAAGCCCGGCAGCTATTTGAGCAGCTTAATGAAGAGTTATGGATTCGGGTAGGGCATAATCCTAAATTATTTTTACGCAATATTGATCAAAGACGACTAGATAGTGCCGTCACAGATCAATCATTTCTTGATGCCTATAAGCAAGTGTTAGCCAGCTACGATGCTTATTATCATGCTAAAGAGCGGCGTAATGGTGGAAAACAATTAGCAGAAGATGATCTGATTGCCTATTTTTGCGCCGAATATGGCTTCCACGAAAGCTTGCCCATTTATTCCGGTGGATTAGGTATTTTAGCCGGCGATCATTGCAAGACGGCGAGTGATCTGCGCTTGCCATTTGTAGCCGTTGGCTTGTTTTACCATCAAGGCTATTTTTCCCAACGGATAGATGCTCAAGGCAATCAGATTGCTAGCTATAATGAGAACGTTCCGCAACACTTGCCAATCAGTCTTGTGGTAGATGAAGCAAAACAAGCAATCTATATTGATATCAAGATTGCAGAAACACAAGTATTAGCCCAAGTTTGGAAAATACAAGTCGGGCATATTGACCTCTACTTGCTCGATACCAACGTGCCACAAAACAATGACGATGATCGTAAGATTACCCACAAACTCTACGACAGCGGTAAAGATATCCGCATCAAACAAGAAATTGTCTTGGGTATTGGCGGCGTGCGACTACTCAGAAGATTAGGCATTGCGCCAACGGTTTGGCATATCAATGAAGGTCATGCCGCCTTTTTGATCCTGGAAAGAGCGCGTGAACTGATAACTCAGGGACAGTCATTTGAAACGGCAATTGAAGCCGTTGCGGCTAATACCGTATTTACCACCCATACCCCAGTGCCGGCAGGACATGATCATTTTTCACCCGAAGAAGTGAAGAACTATCTGGGTGCTTTTTATCATCACGACTTGAGAATATCCGAAGAACAGTTTATGGCACTCGGTTCTTTGCCCAATGATTCGCCTGATTTCAATATGACAACCTTAGCCGTTCAAGGCTCACGGCATCGGAACGGGGTCAGTCGTATTCATGGCGACGTCTCATCTAAAATTTGTGCAAAATTTTGGCCCGAAATTGCCCCCAAAGAAAATCCAATACGCCATGTCACGAATGGTGTCCATGTCCCATCTATGTTGGCACGGGAATGGACTAACTTCTTTGACGAATCATTAGGCGTAGAATGGCGCGACCATAAGTGTGATGTCGATTTTTGGCAAGCGATAGAAAACATCCCTGACCAACAATTTTGGAATATCAGGCAAACGGTCAAATCACGTATGTTGGCCAAAGTATGCGATAGCTTGACCGCCCAACATTTACCTTATCAAATCTCAGAAACGCATTTGGAGCGTTTACTCAAATACATTGATCCCAAAAATCCCAATATTCTGACCATTGGCTTTGCGCGCCGCTTCGCCACCTACAAACGTGCCAGCCTGTTGCTCAGGGAAATCGACCGATTGGGAACTATCATCAATGATACTCAAAGACCCGTGGTATTTATTTTTGCTGGCAAAGCCCATCCCGCTGATGGACCAGGGCAAGACTTACTGAGAGAGATTTACAATAAAAGTTGTCTGCCCGAATTCATGGGTAAAATTCTGGTCGTGCAAGGCTATGATTTGGGCCTGTCACGGCGCTTAGTCTCTGGCGTTGATGTGTGGCTCAATAACCCCGTCTATCCCGAAGAAGCCAGTGGGACTTCTGGCATGAAAGTGGCTCTCAATGCCGGCCTCAACCTCAGTGTACTTGATGGTTGGTGGCCGGAAAGTTATGACGGAGAAAATGGTTGGGCGATTAAAGCGTCTCCACACCATGACAATCATCATTTGCGTGATGACGAAGATGCCCGCAGTCTGTACGAAGTTTTGCAAGATGAAGTCATTCCACTTTACTACGATCGAGATAAAGACGGTTATTCTGAAGGCTGGGTAAAAAAGGCCAAACATTCTATGGCGACGATACTCCCCCGCTTTAACACCCAGCGGATGCTCAATGACTACTTGAGTGATTTTTACCTGCCTGCCAGTCGTCAAGGAAGGCGCTTGAATAGCGACAATTATGCCAAAGCGCGGGAATTGGCAGATTGGAAAGCCAATCTCAGGGCCAAGTGGAGTGGGGTAGAAGCTCGCCCATTGTCAGCACCACAGATACAAATGACCAGTGGTGAATCAATAAACATACAAGTTGCCGTGCGCTTAAATGAACTACAGCCAACTGATGTGGCGGTCGAATTATTGCTCTCGCACAAGGTTTATCACCCTGAAGTTTTAGTGCCTACTCAGGAAGATTTGCAAAACATCTGGCAGAACAATAAGATGGAAACCGTTTCTTATAGGTTTGTGCCAGAACATCCCCTGCACGATAGCGGAGAATACCTCTACAATCTCACATTGAAACCGGATTTATCTGGTGGCTTAAGCTACCGTATTCGCGTATTTCCTTATGATGAAGTGCTGGTTGAAGCACACGAAATGGGGATGATGAAGTGGGTTTGATTGCAATTTAAACGCGAGTTAAAAAATCCTATTTCTTCAAGAAATTGTTTGTTGTTTCGGGAATGGAGCGTAGCGGATTTCCCGAAACAATTTAGCAAAAAATCCTATTTCTTCAAGAAATAGGATTTTTAGCTTAGGGACTTTTTACTTAAGCACCACCTTTTCTACCACCGCAATCCCCTCATGATTAGGATAATTCAACTTCAACACCTTCAACGTTGCCGCCGCTAAATCATTTAATCCATTGATTTTATAAGATTTTGCTAAAATAACCAAAGCATCAGGCATAACCTGCGTGCCTTGATAGGATTTAACTATCGTCTTAGCCCGATTAGCCGCTGCTATATAAGCACCTCGTTTCATATAAAATCTCGCAACCTGTAACTCATAGTTAGCCAGCATATTACGCAGATAAACTATGCGCTGTTTAGCATCTTGATTATATTTACTCTTAGGAAAGCGCCTGAGTAATTCAGAAAATATCTGCAAGGCTTGTTTTGCCGCACTTGGATCACGCTGCGAGTGCTCCACTGGCAAAAAACGATCCAAGCTACCCCAATTGTATTCATAATAAACCAATCCTTTGAGGTAATACACATAACCTATTTTACTGTGTCGCGGATATAATTTAATAAAACGATCAGCAGCGACTATCGCCGATTCAGGTTCTTCATGCTTATAATAAGCATAAATGATATCCAATTGCGCCTGTTGGGCATACTTTCCAAGTGGATAACGTGCCTCTAGCTTTTCATAAAATTCGATAGCACTGATATAATCACCAGCCTCAAGATGCTCTTTCGCTTCAGCGTAAAAACGCTCAGCAGGCCAAGTTTCCATTTTAGGAGCAGAGCCGCACCCTGACAGTAAGAGAATGAGAATAAGTGTAATTTGTTTCATGGTCGCCTCCATTAATTCAATATAAATCTGAATCTGCCATCGTGTAATAGAAATTAGCATCTAGCCATCTTGAATCCGGGTGAAAACTTCTAAAGACAGGAATAATCGTGTCCGGGCGTGGATGGGGCTTAAAACCCACGGCTTGCAAACTTGGACAAGCCCCCCAGGCTTCTACCGTTTTAACGCCACGCCACCGTAAAATATCTACCACTTGTTGCCAAAATGACTGTGCTAATTGTGGATCATATGGTAAGCAAAAATCAACTAAATGAGCTTGTGGTGGCGCAATCACTACATAGCCTAGCACTTCTGTTGATAAAAAAGCGGAAAATGCCTATATCCAATACTTTTTATGTGGAATATCAATAAACCGCCAATTTAAAAAACGGGCTGTGCGGCAAACCGCAAATGAGTACCGCCTCCTGTCCCAAAGTCTATCAAATGCGGCATCAAATCTCTTAGGGCAGTGAATCACACCAATGCCATTAAGTTAAGGATTTTTTGTAGGGTGGGTAGGGGCAATCCCTTGTGGTTGCCCGCGAAACCCACCATTGTTAAAAATTTCAACGAGTTGGTGGGTTTCGATCCGCTCTACCCACCCTACAAAAAAGCTTAACTTAATGGCATTGAGTGAATCACACCGAGCGGGCTATGTTGTGAAAGTTCAGAAGGCACCGTGTAGCGATAGTCGTGCCAATCGCTGAAGGCTTGATAGCGCATGAATAATTTGCCTAAGCGAAATGGACGTTCAGAAGGAAAACCGTAGAGCATCACTAATTGATTGGCACCTGTCCATGCTTTAACAAAAGCTTCAATCGTTTGGATATAAACGCCACGCCGCCCAAACGCACGATAAGCCGGGTTGCTAAATACGTCGCGGATCAAACCGACTTTTACCTGCTTTCCTGCATAGTCTGCGGTATGTACAGTGCATGCATAGTGTGCCGCCAGTTCACCATTCTCTGCCCAAGCTAACATGATACGTGCCCCATCTGGATTACGGGTATTACGGGCAATCCATTGCGGATTAGTTTCGATACCGTTATGTTGCAACTCGTCATTTGGATAAAACAGCGTGGCACCGACGGCGCCTACAGTATCTAAATATAAATACTGCCTGAGATCGCCCAACCAACTGGCCTGTTTAATTTCAATATCATCGTTTAAAAACAACAAAATAGGGCTCTCTCCTGAGAGAACAGCCTGATTGTTCAATGTTGACCAATTAAATGGCTCATCATTGACCAATATTTTAATCTGCCCAAGAGAATTCAGATAATCCTGTACTGGCGCAGGACAGCGGTTTGCAACAACAATAATATTGAATTGAGGATAATCAGTCAATTGCAATAAACCATTGAGGCAAGTTTTGAGTCCACTCAGGTTACTATGGGTGGGAATGATAATGTCGATGGGCTCTAAGGGTGAACGCCATTGACAAACAAATCCCACCCCTTTTTTATTAGCGGTGACGGAGACATCTTCTAAACCACGCCCCGTTAAGTGACTTGTCACTGCCGATTGTGCCGCTTCAAAAGCATAAGTTTTTTCATCAGCTTGGTAAGCGACCGAACTTTCCGTCGCTCGCCAATCATAAAGGGGTTGGCGTATATGACACACCTGCTCATCTGGCAAACCCACTAATTGCAATAATAAATCCCAATCTTGTGCCCCATTAAAATCAGCACGCAATCCATCCATCAATATTTCTCGCTTAACGACAGTGAGATGATTAATATAATTAATATGCAACAAAGTTTCAGGTGACCAATCCGCTTTTTGATAAGTATGCATGGATTGCCCGCTGTGATCTATCATACGGCTGTCAGTATAGAGCAACGTATAATCTTGTTGCTCAAGTTTCAAAGCGAGGCTGAGTAAAGCTTCAAGGTGCAAATTATCATCATGATCAAGAAAAGCGATATAAGGAGCCGTTGCCATTTTGATCGCATCATTGCTGGCTGCCACAATACCCCCTTGGGTGTCGCGGCGCAGATAATGTAAACGTTTTGCGAGCACAGGATCATTTTGCACGGCTTGCAACACTTGCCGCGTTTCTTCACGATCTGAGCCATCATCCACTAAACACAATTCCCAACCACTATAGGCTTGATTGCGTACCGACAACAGAGTTTGGCGGAGAATAGCAGCCTCCGTATTATAAACAGGCAAAATAATTGAAAACAAACTCTGCTGGGGCAGCGTCCGCCCAATGAGTTGCGCGATGCCCTGTCTCCCCGCCGCCTCAATGCCAACAGCAGCACAAGTATCGGCAAGCAATTGCTCCAGACTGTGAGACTGTTCAAGCTGTTGGGCGAGTGCTTGGCACTGTTGAGTTTGTTCACTCAATTGAATCATTAATAATTCTTGTTGCTTTTCTAAATGGTTGACTAAATCGCTAATTACTTTTTGAGTATTGATGTAATGACCTTTTGTGTATGGTCGATATAACCTTTATCTTCATGGACTTGAGTGTATGATTGGATTTCTGTGTCGCTGAAAATACGATACTCACAACTAACCTCATCCACATGTACAAAAGTAAAATTCGATAAGCTCAAGCGAGACAAAAATTCCCAATCTTCATAAATTTCAAAGTCTTCATCAAATTGATGGCTATGAAACACGGAGGCACGAAACAACAGGGCATGGTTAGGAATAGTATTACCAATCAATAAACGCCCCGGCTGCCAAGGGCGGTTCATAACTTCAATGACTTTATTGACTTTGACTCGCTGATCAATTTTCTCGCAGGCAACGACTTTGCAACCACTATAGACGACATCTATCTGGGGTTGTCCGTGAATTTCGGCGAGCAGGCAAGCAAGGTGTTGTGGATATAATATATCGTCTTGATCAAGCAGTGCGACATATTCGCCACGCGCATAGCGCAAGCCTTGATTGAGATTGAAACTGCGTGAGGGTTTGCCGGGGAAAAAACGAATATCTAAAACGTCAAAGTCTTTGAGCGAGGGAGAGTCGCCGCCAAACCAAACCAAAATAACTTCAAATTGTTCATAAGTTTGATGAATTAAACTGGTCGCCGCATGGCGGAGATAATCCGCATCATCGGCACGCACAATCACTGAAGGCTTCGGCACGCTCCGCATTAGCGTGTAAGCCACGCAAACGTGCCAAAGTCTGTACATGAGTAGCGAAATCAAAATTGCGGAGTTGTGACTTATGTTCTTGTATCGCTTGTAATTTTTTATCGAAAGTACTGGTGATGTCAACGACATGATTGATGACGGTTGCGGGATGCACGGTTTCATAAAATAATAAATGCCCTTGCCATTGCTCTTCGAGGGCATTTAACACACCTCGCGTCACGCGCCGATGATCAGAATGAGACTCTTGCGGGTTAGGTAATAAAATAATAGTGGGCTTTAGTTCGGCAACAATGCGCCGATAATCATGCAAAATATCGCCGCTCAAGGGCACAGCACCATCGGGATATTCCCAAAATTGCACTTCATCAATACCTAAACACGCCAACCCAGCTCGACATTCTTGTTGACGGACTTGGGGTAGCGTTCCCCTGGGCAAGCCTCGCGCACCGTCGCTAACGACGACGACGTAACATCTCACAGCTTCTTTTTTCTTGGCCATTCTTGGACACCTATCAAAGATAGGTGAAAGTCTCCATGATAATTCTCTGTCTGTTGATAGCATAAGCTGCAACTAGACTACGGGATGGGCTGTCTCATCCGCTTGGCGACAACGCTCTAGCAAAATTTGCTTCACCCTCGAAAAGGGAAGCCACCGATGCAGCTCCTTATCGTGTAACCTCGCTAGAACATTGACCGCTGCATTCTGGTCCGCTTGCATAACCGCCCCGCACCCGGAGGCTTCGGCACGCTCCGCATTAGCGTGTAAGCCACGCAAACGTGCCAAAGTCTGTACATGAGTAGCGAAATCAAAATTGCGGAGTTGTGACTTATGTTCTTGTATCGCTTGTAATTTTTTATCGAAAGTACTGGTGATGTCAACGACATGATTGATGACGGTTGCGGGATGCACGGTTTCATAAAATAATAAATGCCCTTGCCATTGCTCTTCGAGGGCATTTAACACACCTCGCGTCACGCGCCGATGATCAGAATGAGACTCTTGCGGGTTAGGTAATAAAATAATAGTGGGCTTTAGTTCGGCAACAATGCGCCGATAATCATGCAAAATATCGCCGCTCAAGGGCACAGCACCATCGGGATATTCCCAAAATTGCACTTCATCAATACCTAAACACGCCAACCCAGCTCGACATTCTTGTTGACGGACTTGGGGTAGCGTTCCCCTGGGCAAGCCTCGCGCACCGTCGCTAACGACGACGACGTAACATCTCACAGCTTCTTTTTTCTTGGCCATTCTTGGACACCTATCAAAGATAGGTGAAAGTCTCCATGATAATTCTCTGTCTGTTGATAGCATAAGCTGCAACTAGACTACGGGATGGGCTGTCTCATCCGCTTGGCGACAACGCTCTAGCAAAATTTGCTTCACCCTCGAAAAGGGAAGCCACCGATGCAGCTCCTTATCGTGTAACCTCGCTAGAACATTGACCGCTGCATTCTGGTCCGCTTGCATAACCGCCCCGCACCCGGAGGCACAGTGAAACCTGTCCCCAGTGCGTTTGCCGAGGCAACCACACTTTGAACACGTTTGAGAAGTATATGCCGCATTGACCAACTTTACCCTAGAACCTCTTCGGGAAGCCA
This sequence comes from Candidatus Thiomargarita nelsonii, assembly GCA_000785145.2. Taxonomy (GTDB): domain Bacteria; phylum Pseudomonadota; class Gammaproteobacteria; order Beggiatoales; family Beggiatoaceae; genus Thiomargarita; species Thiomargarita nelsonii_B. The sequence goes on along the minus strand of JSZA02000137.1, from coordinate 29 downwards.
CTATTTCAATGGCCGAAGCCATTAATCCT